>JBBILC010000024.1:0-45533 GCA_037445115.1 Coleofasciculaceae cyanobacterium bin_20 | reverse complement strand
CGCCCCCCGTTCAGTTGGGGTATTTCACCCCAGGCGTGGCGGCTTGGCGAGATTTCCCCTACCGCACCCCGATGGATCTGCCCGAATTGCGGCGGGGCGATCAGCAAAAAGCCAGCCTCAGTGATGGCCCCATTCATCAACTTCAGGCATTCCTCAAGGGTGAGGGGTATTACAAGGGTGAGATCAGCGGTAACTTTAATGAAGATACCCATAATGCCGTCGTCGCTTTCCAGCAGGAAACCAACCTGACCCCTGCTGATGGGCGCATTGACGATAATGATTGGGCCGCCCTCCTGACGACCCGTAATCTCCAACCTCCCGCCAGTGGTGGCGGCTCAGGCAATGGCAGCAGTGGCGGGAGCAGCAGTGGTGGCAATGGTAGCCCACCCCCACCGCCCCCGGAGGCCCGGGTGACCTACGAAGGACCTACGCAAATTGTGGTGAATACGCCAGTTACCTTCCAGGGCAGTTTCACCCCACAGACGATCGCTACCGTTTCCTTGATGGCCGAGGATCGGGATGCCTATGCGGTCACCCTAAACCAACCAACAGCGGGACGCTGGCAGAGCCAGATACGGGAAGGGTTTTATCAAGTCGGTGCTCGCTGGCTGCACCTGCGCGGGCTAAATACGGCGAGCCAAACCGTCAGTGAACAAAAGATTGATCTGACGATCGTGGCCAGTACAGCCCCCTTGCAGTTGCGGGTGCTGCGCGATACCCAGTTCAAGGTTTCCGCCGCCGACTCTTCCACCCTGGCCGCTAACCAGCGGGTGGTGGTCAAAGCGGGACGCACCCTGACCGTTACCAACTATGAGCAGGTTGATGCCCACCTCAAGGTCCAACTGACGGAAAATATTGCCCCCTTCCCACCGGGCAATGCGGGCTTCTTCTTCAATCGGGATGTGGAGTTGAAGCAGGGCGATACGGTGATTAATCCCGGTACGCCCGAACATGGGGTGACGCAAGGGGCCGCCCAACTGATTATTACCCGGACCACTCCCCTTAAGGCCACACCGGACGACTCCAGTAAACTGCCCGCCAATCAGAAATTTGATCTGGTTGAGGGACAACGCTTGGGCTTGACTGCCTTTGTGGCGGTGACGGGCCATTTTTACATCACGCTGGCTGAGGCAATTCCAGGGTTTGGGAATACGGGATATGTCTTCTGGCAGCATGTGCGGATTGAGCAAAATGGCAAGGAGGTACCCCATAACCCGGATGTTCTTTCGGTGCAGGCGATCGCCGCTACCCTGTTTAAGGCTCGTCCGGTCGATTCCAGTGTGCTCAAGTCAACGGAACTGGTGCGAGTTCCCAAGGATGCTGTCTATGGCATTGTCAACAATGCCCCTGCTGACAACGGACATATCCGCGTGACCCTGACCCAGCCACTCAATCCCGTGGGCACGGGGGGCTTCTTCTTTGCGGCCCATGTGCAGATACAAAAGGGCGGCAAACCCGTAATGGCGGTGAGCGATCGCGTGGAGTTGAATGTGCCCTACTTCTCCCAGCGGGATAATCAATTCCGGCCCGAAAGTACATGTAATGTCACGGCGATCGCAATGGTGCTGGCCTACTACGGCCTCAAACCCAAGAATCCCAGCGAGCAACTGGAGGACGAGTTTTTCCGCTGGGTACGGGCCAAGTACGGCGATGGTGCCCAAACTGACCACAGTGTCCTGGTGCGGCTGGTGGATGCCTATGGCTTCCGATCTAACTACGCCACCAATCGCACCTGGGATCAGGTCAAGTCAGAACTGAATAACCGTCGGCCCGTGGTGGTCGGGGGCTATTTCACCCACTCTGGCCATATTGTTTGCATTATCGGCTATACCCCCAAGGGCTATATTGTCCATGACCCCTATGGCAATGCCCTCACGGGTTACCGCGATCGCAATGGCAAGTCGGTCTTCTACGACAACGACTATATGGAGCGGATGTGTGATCCTGAACCGGGTTCCGGCCACATCTGGGCACACTTTATCTCTCCCAAAACCTAGTTGTCTGTCAAGGTTAATTGGGTAGATTGGGTCAAACGCAGTGCGCCCCAAGCAGATCAGTAAACGGGTTGGGTCTCGTCGGCTCGACGTCAACCTACAACCATCGTCATTCAGGTTAGGACAAGGGGCTTAAGCCCCTTGTTGATCACAGCCTTTGAAATGTCCTAATGAGTGTGACTACCGCTATACAACCCGTTATTTTACGCATGGCATTTTACGCATGACAGACGACTCGTCTGAAACGACTAAAGTCGTGACTACCAGCATTGCCAAACCTTATGGACACCTCATGGGCACCTCGAAATTATCAGGCGCTGGGGCCGGTGCAAAGCCGCCCCTCTCAATTAATCGGCAGGCTGAGATTTGCTGGCCTAGAGACTAGCTACTGATTATGGGAGGCATCCCAATTGCGTAGCCCTCACCCGTTAGGCGATCGCGGGTAAGGGTTGACTCAGGGCGGCCTTGAGGATATCGGTCTTATCAGTTTTCTCCCAGGGCAGATCCAGATCCGTGCGACCAAAGTGACCGTAGGCAGCAACATCCTGGTAGAAGCGACCGCCCCGTTCTGCGGGTAGCTGATCCAGATTGAAGGCCCGGATAATACCGGCTGGCCGCAGTTCAAAGTGTTGTTTCACCAGATCTAACAACGTCTCTTCCGGCAGCTTACCTGTGCCAAAGGTATCCACCATGATGCTCACCGGACGGGCCACGCCGATCGCGTAACTCAATTGCACTTCACACTTTTCCGCCAAACCCGCTGCCACAATATTCTTTGCCACATAGCGACAAGCGTAGGCAGCACTGCGATCGACCTTGGTGGGATCTTTGCCAGAGAAGGCTCCACCGCCGTGGCGGGAATAGCCACCGTAGGTATCCACGATAATCTTGCGGCCCGTTAGCCCGGAATCGCCCTGGGGACCGCCGATGACAAACTTACCCGTGGGATTAACCAGGAAGCGGGTACTGGCATCTGGCTTCACGTTAATGTCGGTAAATACGGGTTGGACAACGGCATCCCAGAGGTCAGCCTTGATTTTGGCTTGGACGCCCGCATCATCGGTAACGTCCCCGATCGTAGCCGTGTGCTGGGTGGAAATGAGAATTGTGTCGATCGCCACAGGGCGACCGTCCTCATAGGTCACCGTCACCTGGGTTTTGCCATCTGGACGCAGGTAAGGCAACTTACCGGTTTTGCGTACAGCCGTGAGGCGGCGGGCAATACGGTGGGCCAAGCTGATTGGCAAGGGCATCAGTTCCGGGGTCTCATTGCAGGCATAGCCAAACATGAGGCCCTGATCCCCGGCTCCAATGCGATCGAGGTATTCTTCGCTGCCCGCTTCCCGCTGTTCCTGGGCAACATCTACCCCCTGGGCGATGTCGGGAGATTGCTCATCCAGGGCTACAATCACCGCACAGCTATTGGCCGCAAAGCCACTAACCTCGGCGCTATCGGTACCGGTATAGCCAATTTCCGCAATCTTTTGGCGGGCTAGCTGAATATAGTTGACGTGGGCTTGAGTGGAGACTTCGCCCGTAATCAGGACCAGCCCCGTATTCACAACGACCTCAGCCGCAACGCGACTTTTGGGATCTTGGGTCAGAAGGGTATCCAGGATCGTGTCGGAGATTTGATCGCAGATCTTATCGGGATGACCTTCGGTGACGGACTCTGAGGTGAAGAAGTAACGGCGAGGCAAGGGCATATCCTCTTTTTGACAAATGAATGGGGTTAGGGTAATGACACCAGGCTACCCACTTAGCCTGAGAATTATATCATGTGCCCCTCCGCCTGTGGGGTTAGGGAGAACTACACGGGTCCTCCGCCCCGGTAGCCCCCATCACTTAAAAATCCCGCGCTTGCCGTCTGGGCGCACTGTCATCCAGTTCGTCTTAGCCACGGCCAACTGCTCGTCCGTGACCTTTGCCCCCGTCAGGATTGCCCCACAAAGATTTGCCCCGCGCAAATTCGCATTTGTCAGGTAGGCTCCGGTCAAATCAGCCCCGCGCAAATCGGCTCCTTGCAAATCCGAATGATTCAGATATGCCTTGGTTAATACGGCATCCCGCAGGATCGCATAATGCAAATTCGCTTGACTAAAGTTGGCCTCTGACAGACATGCCCCTTGCAAGTTGGTTTTGGCGAGTTTGGCATCATGAAACATGGCACTTTCCAGATTCGCCCCTTGCAAATTTAAGTTGGAAAGGTCTTGTGCCGCAAAGTCACGTCGGCCTTTCGTGTAGTAGGTCACGATATCATCGGCGGTGAGCTTGCGGGAGGGCGTGCTTTTCTTGCCCGCACTCGTCGGCTGTCCTGCCGTCAAGGGGCCAGAGGTCGATCGCGGCGAGGTGGGCCGCCCAGTTCCCAGGCGGGTTGTCGGTGTCGGGTCCATTTTAGCCCGTCGTGCCCGAATAGCCTTGGCCATTTGGGCGGTACGGGATAGGGAACTGCCCCCTTCCGAGGGCGTTTCGTCCCGGGCGAGCGGGCGGGGCAGACTAACAGCGCCATTACCGGTGGCGGTGGGCGCGTTGATCATGCCCTGGGCTAAACTCTCCAGATAGGGTTCCAGATCCAGGGCACGCAGCACTTCCTCCGCCGATTGGTATCGATGGCGAACCGACACCTCCAGCATTTTCGACAAGACTTCCGCAAAGTGATCGCTCACATGGACATGATCCCGCCACATGGTCTCGCCCGTAGCCGGGTTATAGTTCATATCCTTAGGCGTTTTTGCGGTCAGTAGAAATAAACAGGTCACCCCCAAGGCGTAAATATCACTGGCATACACCGGACGCATGGCCATTTGTTCCGGTGGGGCATACCCCGGTGTCCCGATCGCATAGGACGTGAGCGCCGTCTGATCCGATAGGCTAGCCGCATCGGGGTTGACCTGATCTTTCACAGCACCGAAGTCAATCAATACCAACCGTCGATCCTGATCACGCCGAATCAGGTTAGCGGGCTTGATATCTCGGTGAATCACTTCTTGCGAATGAATGTACTGCAAGATCGGCAGACACTCGCTGAGAAACTGCTTGACCCCTTGCTCAGAAAACGGCCCAGATTGCTTCACCTCCTGTTGCAGCGTGAGGCCACTAATGTATTCCTGCACCAGGTAAAATTCGGTCGTCGCTTCAAAATAGTCCAGCAAGCGGGGAATTTGGGGATGGCTACCAATTTTCCCCAAGGTTTTGGCTTCGCGGCGAAACAGATCCCGCGCCATCTTCAGCACATGGGGGGCGGTTGAGGTGGGCCGCAGTTGCTTGACGACACAGTGGGGCTGTCCAGGCAGCGCTTCATCCCGACCGAGAAAGGTTGCACCAAATCCCCCCTGCCCCAACATTTGCTCCATCCGATAGCGATCACGCAACAGCAGCTTGGCACCGCAGGCTAAGCACGTCAGCGCATTGGCTGGGTTTTCTGGCTTAGGACATACTGGATTAACACAGTAACTCATGCACGGCCACGCTCCTAGGGCGTTCAGTGGGCGTTCAGTGGGCGTTCAGTGATTTTACATAGGGATCTCATTTTGCAAAGCAGGATTTTAAAGCACCCTTGAGATCAATAAAAAAGTTAATAAATTTACCTTTACAGCCGTTCCCTCTCTAATGAAGTACTGTCAAGCCTTGCGAACAAGGGGCTTAAGCCCCTTGTCTGTACCTCACCGGGTATGGAAGTGCTGTATCTGTCTCCCATTATCTATATTTACCTTGGCTTGTCTGGGGTAATTTTGCGGAAATTCCATGAAGCATTCCTGAAGTCGCCGCCTATTGTCTAAAGGCAGCATAAACACGCAGCAGCGGCTAAGGATAAACAGAATGGCAAAGAATCCCTGAATGAAGACAGTCCTCTACCTTAAGAGTACCCCAAGATCCCGCCTAGGGACATTGCCTGAGATCACTAGATTCGGGGGAAACGGAGGGCGAACATTGGCTAGGGGCGGTTGTCTGGACCCCGGTGCAACGAGCCATGCCACCTGTGCTGCCGTTCATGAGCACCGACCGGGCAACGGTAAAATAGAAAGACTCAATCGAGCAAAACAGACCCAGGCTGGCTATGCGTATTTCTTTGAACTGGTTGCGGGAACTGGTGGATGTCTCACTCCCGCCGGAGGAACTGGCTGAAACCCTTACAATGGCAGGCTTTGAGGTTGAAGCTATTGAAGATCGACGGGCCTGGGCGGCGGGGGTGGTTGTGGGCAAGGTGGTCAGTTGCGAGCGCCACCCCAATGCGGATAAGCTCAGTGTGTGTCAGGTTGATATTGGTACCGAAACCCTGGGAATTGTCTGTGGTGCCCCCAATGTCCGGGCGGATGTCTTTGTCCCCGTCGCGACGATCGGCAGCTATCTCCCCCAGGTTGATCTGAAAATTAAGGCAACGAAACTGCGGGGGGTTCCTTCCCACGGCATGATTTGCTCCCTGGCGGAATTGGGGCTGAGTAAGGAGTCGGCAGGGATTCACATTTTTGACCCAGCCCTGTTGGGTGATTCCCCGGTTTTGGGGGCGGATGCGCGGCCCTGCTTGGGTTTGGATGATGTGGTGTTTGACCTGACCTCGACGGCGAATCGGGCCGATGCCCTGAGCATGATTGGCATTGCACGGGAGGTGGCCGCGCTGACGGGTGTCCCGCTCACCTTACCTCCGGTGCCCGATCCGTTACCGGCCACGGAGCGCGATCGCCTACAAATCAAGATTGCGGAACCCGATGCCTGCCCGATCTATATTGGTACCCTGGTCACGGCTGTCCGGGTTGCCCCCTCGCCCCTGTGGTTGCAGCAACGCCTCCAGGCCGCTGGGGTACGTCCGATTAATAATGTGGTGGATATTACCAACTATGTGTTGTTGGAATGGGGACAACCGCTCCATGCCTTTGACTACGATCGCCTCTTGGCGATGGTGGACGATCCCACGGCCAGCCCTTTGACGATCGGGGTGCGCTATGGGCGATCGGGCGAAACTCTTACGACGCTGGATGGTCAAGACCGTACCCTGCAACCCCAAACCCTGCTGATTACGGCCCAGGATCAGCCCGTGGCCCTAGCCGGGGTCATGGGGGGAGAGGCTACCGAAGTCCATGACCAAACCCAAAATCTCCTCCTGGAGGCCGCGATGTTTGAGCCGGTGGCGGTGCGGCGATCGGCCCGTACTCAAGCCTTGCGCACGGAAGCTTCGACGCGCTATGAACGGGGGGTAAACCAGGTCGAATTACCCCTCGCCTGTCGGCGTGCCCTGGATCTGTTGACGACGATCGCCGCAGGGCAAATCCAGGAACAGGGGGTGGCCAGTCCCCGCACGGCCCCAACGACTGGGACGACGATCGTCCTCCGGTTGGCGCGGGTGCAGCAGGTCTTGGGGCTAGTAGATACGGGTGAGGAGATGCGCGACCTCCAGGCAGCGGAAGTGGAACGGATTTTAACGTGCCTGGGGTGTACGCTGGTGCCGGGGGAGGCCCCGGATACCTGGCAGGTGACCGTCCCCCCCTATCGCTATCGGGATTTGGAGCGGGAGATTGATTTGATTGAAGAGGTGGCCCGTCTCTACGGCTACGATCGCTTTGGCGAAACCCTGCCCGATAAAACCGAAGCGGGCTTTCTGCCGATCGATGCAGCGATCATTCGCCAATTGCGATCAGCCCTCCAGGCCAATGGTTTAACGGAAGTCGTCAACTACTCGCTGGTCAAGGCGGGCGATACCCACAACCTGGCCCTAACCCCGGATGGCCGCCAGATTGCGATCGTCAACCCCCTGTTAACGGAATATTCGGCCCTGCGCACCGAGCTGGTTGCTGGCTTGATTGATACGTTTCAATACAACCTGGCCCAGGGGAATGGCCCCCTCAATGCTTTTGAGTTGGGACGGATCTTCTGGTGTGATGAGGAAGGGCTGCAAGAGGCCGATCGCCTCGCCGGGCTTTTGGGCGGTGATCCCAGCCAGGGTAAATGGCAACGGGGGGGACGGGAGCACCCCCTAACCTGGTTTGAGGCCAAGGGCGTCTTGGAAAGTGTTTTTCAGCACCTGGGTCTGTCGGTGGAATACCAACCCGACCAGCGAGATGCGCGTCTCCATCCCGGTCGCACCGCTTCCCTATGGCTTCAGGGCGAACGCCTCGGTACCTTTGGGCAACTGCATCCCCAATTCCGCCAAGCGCGGGATCTCCCCGATGCTGTCTATGTATTTGAGCTAGACCTGGATGTGTTGCTCAACGCCCTGTGTGAGGAGGATGCCTACAATCGTCGCTTCCGAGCCTATGCCTCCTATCCCGCAGCCGATCGTGATATTGCCTTCTACGCTCCCCTCAAAGTATCCGTGCGGGATCTGGAGCGGGTGATCACACGGGCGGGGCAGCCACTCCTAGAGACGATCGCCCTGTTTGATGAATATCGCGGTGAGGCCAATACTGACCAGCCTGCGGCCAAGGTTCCCCAGCGCAGTTTGGCCTTTCGACTGGTCTATCGAGCCAGCGATCGTACCCTGACGGATAGTGAGGTTGAAGCCACCCATCAGGCGGTACGGGACGCTCTGGTGGAGAAGTTTGGGGTCACCCTCCGCAGCTAAGGGGGCAACCGTCGTGAATGGCACCCGCAAAAACAAACAACCGTTGGTTTGACTTCCCCCGGCCCGATCGCTGGACATCGGGTTAGCGGGGTATGGTCTCGATTTCCCTGACAACCTTGCTCAGAAATTCGATCGCCACCATCAACACGGGATAGGTAATGCCAACCAGGCCCAACCAACCTGCAATTTGCCCCAGCCAGATCAAGGTTTGCTTCGTCAGCCCAGCCGGATATTGACCCGCCGTTGCCACAAACTCGGAGCTGGCCCCCACCAGCAGGGAGCCACCTAGGCCCAGGGGGATACCCGTGGCGATCCAAACAAATAACCGTCCTTCTGGTTGAATAATGCCCATTGATGGCAGCAGGATAAAGCCCATAAAGGCCATGAACAACCAAAGCAGAAACGCGTTAATCGCATCTTTGCGGGATAGCGACTCAAAGGGGTTCATACGCCAGTCTGTCCCTCGTGACAGGGTAGAGAAGGATACCGCTTAGGATGCCTGATCTTAGCCCCTAGGACTATACCCCTAGCGACAGACCCGGCCCTGGTTGGCAACGAATTTTTTTCACCCGTGCCATCAGTTTAACGATCAGATGCCGGAATGGCAGGTCGCTATACTCAATGCATCCCTCCCACGGCATTGTCAGGGTAAAAATCGCACTAGGGACTTGAATTTCGCCAATGTGCCAGTATACGGCGGATAGCGAAGCCGCAGATCGAGCCAAAAGGGGCGATGGAGGATGCCCTTCCAGTTAGAGAAGGTATCAAAACTCGCCTTACCGTGATAGCGACCGATGCCACTGGGGCCAACCCCCCCAAAGCCTAGGTCCGGTACCAGGTTGTGCAACAGAATATCGTTAATACAGACCCCACCGGCTGAGGTTTGGGTGACGACCTGTTGGGTGTAGTTTGCATTCCGGGAGAAGCAGTAGAGGGCCAGGGGTTTGGGCCGCTCGTTCACAAAGGCGATCGCCGCTTCCAGACTGTCGTAGGTCAACACCGGCAGAATTGGCCCAAAGATCTCATCCTGCATAACGGGTGCATCAGGTGAAACCGAGACCAGGATAGTTGGGGCAATGTAGCGATCGGCAGCCTGGGTTTGTCCCCCGACGACGATCGGACCATCCTGGAGCAGGGCGGTTAGACGCTGAAAGTGGCGATCGTTGATGATACGGGCATAGTCGGGACTTTGGGCCGGATCATCGCCATAAAATTCCCGCAAACAGGCTTGCATGGCGGCCAGCAGGGGGGTCTGGATCGCCCGATCAACCAGCAGATAGTCCGGGGCAATGCAGGTTTGGCCGGCATTGGTAAACTTGCCCCAGACAATGCGGCGGGCTGTCGTGGCCAGATCAATCTCGCGATCGACTAGGCAGGGGCTTTTTCCCCCCAGTTCCAGGGTGACCGGGGTCAGGTGTTGGGCAGCGGCGGCCATGACGACTTTGCCGATCGCCGTCCCGCCCGTAAAGAAAATATGGTCAAACCGTTCCGCTAAAAGGCGCTGGCTGGTATCGATACCGCCCGTGATGGCGCAGACAACTTGGGGATCGAAGTAGGTTTTAATCAGGTCTGCAACTAGGGTAGCTGTGGCGCTGGCAACTTCTGAGGGCTTGAGAACGGCACAGTTCCCCGCCGCGATCGCCCCCACCAAGGGCAACAGTAGCAATTGGAAGGGATAGTTCCAGGGACTAATAATCAGGACAACCCCTAGGGGTTCGGGCACCCGCATCGCCTTTCCCGGCTGTTGCAGCGGCGGTACCTTCACCCGCTGCGGTCGCATCCAGGTCGCCAACCCCTTAAGGGTACGCGTAATCTCCTCAAGCACAACATAAATTTCAGCGGCATACGCCTCAAACTGAGGCTTGCGCAGATCAGCGTGCAGTGCCTCCAGAATTGGGATTTCGTTGTCAACAATCAGTTGCCGTAACCGTTGCAGTTGGGCACGACGAAACGCCAGAGAACGGGTTTGGCCCGTTTGGAAAAATTGTCGTTGTTGGTAGAGCCGTTGCGCGATCGTGTCCATGCTGTCTCTTGGTCGGTCAACCCTAGGCCGCGATCGCCGCTAAGAGGGTCGAATCTTCCACGTGACTATCCTCGATCACCAAGGGCGATCGCAAGCTCACCCAGATCGCGTAGCGCTGGTTAGAGCAGGTAACACAAACCGGATGGCCTGATTGGGCGAGTTTCCAGCCCAGATCATAGGCCCGCAAGCGATCGTGGCGACCAAAGGACCGGAGATGACGGTATAATTCTTCGCCACAGCGCATCCCTTCCTGGAGTTCGCCCTGCCAGTATTTGAAGAGGGTAACCACCTCTTCGTTGATCACAAGGGGAGTAGTGGTAGCTTGGCTCATAGTGTTTTGACCACGCTTGTCCGTACAAACATCAGGTTAAGCAACGATCGTGAAAAAAACGGAAACAGGATAAAGTTCACACAGGGGGGTAGCTCTAAAATGGTTAAATCATTTACAGAAAAAGGATTACAGCGTTTTATCCAAGCCAATGGCAATACCCCTGACTGCTAACCGCTAGACCCTACAATGCAGGCCCCGTCAGCACTTTTGTAAATCTCGTTACTAAAATCCAAATGTTTCTAAATGCGCAACATGTCTTTACGTTTCTTTACATATCCTAAACAAACTCCGTAAATTTAGCAACCTAACTTGATATTGGCTTGGATACAGCCGTTCCCTCTCTAATGAAGTACTGTCAAGCCTTGCGAACAAGGGACTTAAGCTCGCGAACAAGGGGCTTAAGCTCGCGAACAAGGGGCTTAAGCCCCTTGTCTGTACCTCACCGGGAATGGAAGTGCTGTAAACGGCTTTGGCTGTACTCTCTGAGGGCGGGCAATTGGTCTAGCGAGTTTAAGGGTGTAGCTTGTGGAGCAAACGCAGGGCGACCCAACACACTGACTTGGGTGCTACGGGTTGATGGGCAGCAACGGGCAGCATCGGGTTTAGCCGTGGGCGCAAAACCCCACCGGGAATCTAGCTATAGCAATCCCAGTTGACTGATGAGCGTGGGGTGGGCATCCTGCCTGCGCAGGCTAAAAGCCTACTCCACAACTCTTGACAAATCATTTAGGATTGCTATGGCAGGCCGCGCGAGGAAACTTGGTTCACGATATAGTCACACCCGGTGTTGGGTGCGACAACGACGACGAGTATGGCAGGCCGCGAGAGAAAACTTGGCTCACGATATCCCAAGACAAAAGGGGCCATAAGGCCCCATTATGTTGCAAGTTTTTTGCAAAGCTTTACGAGTCCGCCAATCCTTGACCACTGCTGGACTTGGGGACCCGTCATCCCTTAGATCGATGAGCCAAGACCCGCGTATGCGCCGTAGAAAAACAGGCCAACAACGGCAATCACGCCCAACCCGGCGATCGTCGCGACCAACCAGAGGGGAATTCTACCTGACTGAAGCATTACATCTACCTCCTAACGGGATCTAAAACCAACTCAACTGTGCAGTATGCATTCGGATACCCAAGGATATCCCTGCCGATTCGGATTGCGCTCTGGGTGGTGTCGATCGCCCCGATTCCCTAGCCAGATCCGCCAGGGACGGGTTAGCGAGTTTTTTAACTAGGCCCACCCAACTCATCAACATTAGTTGAAGAAATAGCTGGAGAATAAAATCCCTAGCACAAAGATCAGGAGCAGACCCAGATAGAGTGAAGTCCGGTTCAGCTCTACGGGTTGCCGGTTGGGGTTTGAAGACCGTTCTGCCATGAGTTCCTTGTTTACCGTTGAATAAACTGCATTGCGGCGATCGCGCCGAGGAAAAAAACTGTGGGCACAGCCAGGGTATGCACCGCTAGCCAGCGAACTGTAAAAATCGGATAGGATGTCGGTTGATTGGGATTATTGCTGACCATAGTTTAAGCAAAAAAGATAAGGGTCAAATTAGAGACATTAGCCCAGGCAGGTTGGCCCGTTACTTCATGAACTGCTCAATTTGCTGCTTACTCTCAAAGCGATCGGAGACGATCGGGAGTTCTTGGCGAGTTTGGGTAAAATATTCATCTGGGCGGGGTGTGCCAAACACATCATAGGCCAAGCCTGTGCTGACAAAGAGCCAACCCGCGATGAACAATGCGGGGATTGTAATGCTGTGAATCACCCAGTAGCGGATACTCGTAACAATGTCGGAAAAGGGACGTTCACCCGTAGTTCCAGCCATGTAAAAACCTCCTCTCTTCAGGTTTTATAAGAATTCAGATCCCATTATCTAATACTCTTGTTACTCTTTAGCCCTCCCTCGGCAACATCTATACCCGGGTCTACCTGCGCGGCATCCGTGCCCACCTTACGCGGCCTGGTAGCGCAGGAGAATCCCCCGCTGGCCCAAAATAAAGCCCTGGTTGTCATTCAGGAAAACAATCCGATTGAGGTTGGAGGGGACATTTTCAACGGCCACGTCCTTCTTCCAGGTTTGCCCACCATCCTGGCTGCATAGTAAATTCCCACTTCCCCCGACCACCCAAACCTCTTGGGGGGTGCGATAGGCCAGATCGAGCAATCCCCAACTGGTCGCAAATTCAGGTGTTAAAGGATCGCTCCAGGACCCCTCCTCACCGGTGGGACTAAACTGGATTTGCCCACCCCGTGCTAACAGCCAGACGCCCCCATCCTGGGTAAACCCCATATTTTGGACCCGTCGGGAAGAACTGCGATTGTAGGGTTGCCACCGTTGCTGGCCCGGTTCCCAAATCGAGTAGAAACTGCCCCGCGATGACACGGCAATATAACGGCCATCGGGCGATCGCGATAGGTTACGGAATACGCCGACGGCTTCTTGCACGAGGGCTTGCCACGTTTGCCCGCCATCCTGGGTCTGATAAATGGCACCCACATCCGTGGTCATTTCCGCCTGACCCGACCCCAATGCCTGGATTTTACTGGGGGAACCGGGTAGACGGGTACTGAGGCTAATCTGGGTCCAGGATTGCCCCCCATTGCTCGTATGGAGGAGGATCGACGGCTCTCCAACAATCCACCCTTCTTCGCCCGCAAAGCTGACCGAGGTGAAGGTAAACTTCTCATCTAAATCTAAATGCTGTTCCTGCCAGGTTTGGCCCCCATCATGGGTCTCAAACAGGGTGGTATTGCTGCCGACTAACCAACCGTGGTTGGGATCACCCGTAAAGCTGACATCCTGGGGGGTGGCCTCGGTGGGTAACTGGATCACCTGCCAAGGGTTGCTCGCCAACGGAGCGAGGTAGGCGGGATTACAGCCCACACATAGCAGTAAGCTGAAGCAAAAGGTTACGATTTTTAACAGGTTTCTCACAACGACATGCTCCTGGGCAAACCATTACTGAAGGCCATACAGGCTAAGCATTAAGAAAAAGGCTAGGGCCAAGCCCCCAAAAATCAGCAAATTCTTCTGGCCAGGTGTCAGGGTATTAACGCCCAACCCATAGCTGAGATTCTCCTGGAAGCCGGAGGGTGTTCCCTGGGGGCCAATATTCTTAAAGGCATTTTTACGAGCGCCGCATACGGGACAGCGCCAAGGGGCCGGAAGATCGGTAAACAGGGTATTGGGGGCCACCTGCTGACCACTATCTCCCGCGCTAGGCTCGTACACATACCCACACGATCGACATTCATAGCGATCGCCGGGGGTTGTATCTACCGTCTCAGAGGTCGTCTCAGAGGTCATGACTCCCACTTAGCCGTGCCAAGGCTACTTTCCTTAAAGTACACGTTACAAATTATGACATAACGATCGCCCCTGCTTAACCCGCCTCTTAAGTTGGCCCGTTGGCTGGGGGCAGCAAGCTGGAAACCGAACTGCCTGTGGATCGGGGGGAGGCGAGTAACCAGCGGGGATTTCTCGGCATTTTTTTCACGCCCCTAGGTATTTGCGGGCAAACTTAGTTAAGCTGTTCATCAAACTTGCCCGTCTATCTGGGCAAGAAGATGGCGGAGCGGTATCGACATAGGTCGTCATCTGTACCCTGGGGCTGCGATCGTGGGGTTAGCACCAGCCACTGGTGTAACCATCCGAGCCACTGGTGCAACCATTCAGCGATGGAATCGAGCGCAGAAAGTCCTGTTATTGGGAGGGATAGGGCAGTGTCGGACGATAAGCAAAAAATTATCGGTTTCTTCCTGGAGGAAGCGAAGGAGCACCTGGAAACGCTCGAATCAGGGCTGTTAAATTTGCAGGCAACGGTGGAGGACTCGGAGCGCGTCAATGAGGTTTTCCGGGCTGCCCACTCCATTAAGGGAGGGGCGGCCATGTTGGGATTTACCAGTATCCAGAAAACCGCCCACCGGTTGGAGGATTGCCTGAAGGTGCTCAAGGAAAACCCGGTGAGTGTGGATCAGCAAGTGGAATCCTTGTTCCTCAATGGTTTTGATACCTTAAAAGATCTGGTTGAGAAGCTTCAGGGTCCCTTTGGCCTGCGCGAAGAGGAAGGGGAGCAGGCAGTCCAGGCAGTCGAACCGACCTTTACCCAACTGCAAGCCTACCTGGATCGGCTTGTGGGGGGCGGTGTCCCCGTGGCGGCTCCCAGCCCAGCCCCGGCCAAAGCGCCACCTGCCCCGGCAACCCCCAAACCCGCCAATTACGCGGCGACGGTGACGGCCATTTTGCGGGAAATGTTACCCCTCTTTAAGCAAGGGGCGACGGCCCAGAATCGTCGGCAATTGGTCGGCTTGTGCGATCGCTTGGCCCAGGTTGCCCCCAAGACCAGCCCTTGGCAAACCCTAATTCAAACCGCCAAGGTGGCGATCGCCAATCCTAATAATGCCTACCAAACCCTAGCCCCCTTGGTCGTCAAGGATCTCAAGCAAGGGGGGGATTTCCTACAGGCTGGGCGCGAGGCCGACATTGCCGCCAGTCCTAGCCTGCAAAAGCTGGCGGTCCAACCCACCCTGGAACCGGCTCAACCCCAATACATCACGGTTCCCCTAGAACCTAGAGCGGCTGCCCAAGCCCTCGTGAAGGCATTCAACCGGCAACAATTGGTGCAATTAGCGCAGATCCTGGTCAAGGTGATTAAGTCCTAGGTCCTGGTGGTGGCGGGTCTGTTGCGTTAAGGCTGCTAGGGCGGCAGAGAGGGTTACGGGCGCGGGCGCGGGTTGACTCAGATGGCGCAGGGCACCCGGTAGGCTGGCCACGGCGATCGCCGTTCGCTCCCGAATGGCGGCGAGGGTGTCGGGGAATTGGGCATCAAAGTTGGGCAGCCGTTTCCCCTGGTGCATCACCGGCACGAGCAGAGGGGTTTCCCCCAGGAGGGGCACTTCAGTCGTTAGGCCCAAGCGATCGCGCAGGGGATCAAGGCGGCGGAAGATCTGCTTACGACCGGGGTAGGTAATTTTTTGGCGCGATTCCTTCATCACCGGGACGCCATCGATCTCCACTAATTTATAAACTCCATTCACGGGATAACCCGTCACGAGGCGAGTGCCAATGCCATAGCCATCAATGCAGGCTCCTGCTGCAAGCAGTTTGGCAATTTCCCACTCATCCAGATCCCCGCTGACCACAATGCGCACCGTGGGCAGGAGGTCATGCACTTGGCGTGAGAGGCTCGCCAGATCCCCAGAATCCAGGCGCACGCTCCTCAGGTTGGGGTTGCCTGCGGCAAGCTGGGTGGCAAGGCGCTGAGCGGCGGCGATCGTATCGTAGGTGTCGATCAGCAGGGTGGCCTGGGGAAAGTAGCGATGGAAGGCGGCAAAGGCATCCTCTTCACGACCCTCTAGGGCGGCGATCGCCATCACTAGGGCATGGGCCATTGTGCCTTGGGGACGTTCCCCCAGTTGGAGGGCAGCTAGGACGTTGGAGGTGCCATCCATGCCCGCAGCGAGGGCAGCCCGTGCAGCCAGGAGGGCGGCTTGAGGACCAAAGGCCCGCCGGGTGCCAAATTCCAAGAGGGTAGCAGTGGGACCGGCCACATCGCGGATACGGGCGGCGCGGGTGGCCACGAGGGTTTGGTAGTTGATCGTATTCAGCAGGTAGGTTTCCAGCAGTTGGGCCTGCCAGAGGGGGGCCTCGATCCGCAGCAGCGGTTCGTTGGCAAAGACGACCGTGCCTTCCGGTACTGCCCAGACATCCCCCGTAAATTGGGCTGCCGCTAGGAGAGACCAGAAGCGATCGGGGACATGGGCGAACCCGCCAGTGGCTTGCAAGGCAGCAATCTGGGCCGGGGTGAAGTGCCATTGCTCCAGATAGGCCAGGACTTCGGCCAACCCCATCGCAATCAGGTAACCAAAGTGGGGCGGTAGCTCGCGGGTAAACAGTTCAAAACTGGCAGGACGGTGCTCAATCCCTTCACCCACGTAGCAGGCGGCCATCGTTAGCTCATAGAGATCGGTCAAAAGACTTAAGTCTTCCGCGTGTAGGCTCAGGGTACGATCGCGCATCAGTTAGCTCCCAACCCAATCTAAAACTTAAGAGGATCTACATCCCGGCAATGACTTAGGCGAACAAGCGGCGTTAGGCCAGTGTGAGGGTATTTCTGTACGTTAAGGATTTGTTTGCATAACTTTATACTCCGTTACCCTTGACCGCCCCCAACGCCGCCTATAGCAACCCATCTGTTAATACCGTGGGCATACATTTAGTAACAAAATCTGTAACAAAATGAGCCACGAATACCGACATCTCGTCTAGGACAAGGGGGATTTTTAGAAAACTTAATGAAAAGTCTCAGCAAATGCGTCTACGCTAGCAGTTTAGGTGAACTATCAGCAGGTTGGGGGCGTCCCCGCCGACCTATCCCTATTATTGGCTTATTGGGTTGGAACGTTAGCATGAGCATCAATTTAGCAACACTGTTGCGCGACGGGACCAAGAAGTCCCACACAATGGCTGAGAATGTCGGCTTTGTTAAGTGTTTTCTCAAGGGGACGGTGGAAAAGTCTTCCTATCGGAAGTTGACGGCGAATCTCTACTTCGTCTATACCGCTATGGAAGAGGAGATGGAGCGCCACAGTCAGCACCCGATCGTCTCCAAAATCTATTTCCCGCAACTGAACCGCAAACAAAGCCTGGAGCAGGATCTCCACTACTATTTCGGCGCAAATTGGCGAGAGGAAGTCGCCCCCTCAGCGGCGGCCCAAGCCTATGTGGCGCGGATTCGTGAGGTGTCGGCAACGGCTCCGGAACTGCTGGTTGCCCATTCCTATACCCGCTATTTGGGTGACCTGTCGGGCGGCCAAATCCTCAAGGGGATCGCCCAGCGAGCGATGAACCTGCCCGAAGGGGAAGGGACCGCTTTCTACGAGTTTGCATCGATTTCAGACGAAAAGGCGTTCAAGCAGTTATACCGTCAACGGCTAGATGAACTGGATATTGATCAGGCAACTGCCGATCGCATTGTTCAGGAAGCTAATGACGCCTTTGGCATGAACATGAAGATGTTCCAGGAGCTAGAAGGCAATTTGATCAAGGCGATCGGGCAAGTCCTGTTCAACTCCCTAACGCGCCGTCGTACCCGTGGTAGTACCGAGTTGGCCACGGCGGAAGCGGAATAGGCGAGGCTGGACTAGGGTTGCTAACTAAAAGGCTATTGGCTATTTAATCGGCTCTTTTGAGTGTTGGAAATTCTGACTGTGGGGCAGGCATCATGCCTGCCTTTTGCGTGAATAGCCTCATTTTGGTGTCAATTGCCTGGTTTTGCGCTGAATTGTGGTTAATCACATTGGGCATTGCGGGCGGTGCGGGCAGTACCGAGGATAGTGGAAATAAAGACACAGCGTTTGGGGGCAGTTTGATTTTTCGGGGCGATGACGATGCGACCGGTGCCTAAACCACCGCCGCTAGCACCAGCACCGCTGACCCGGCCATTAGCTAGAAAACGGGAACTTCGGTAACCGTTTCGCAGGGGCAAAGTCGCGTGGGTAATTTGAATTTCATGTGAGACTTCCCCAGCCAGCGGACGCCAGCGGGAATCATTGCCAGGACAACCGACCGGGTCGGTGAGGGTTTGGGCATGGATCAGGGTTTGGACTTGGCCGTTTTGGGTACGGAAACAGACCTGCCAGTCACGGAGATCCCGTTGAGCATTGTATTGGGCTTCGCGGAAGCTGGCGAGGACAGCCCGTTGGGCGGTGTTGACCCGCTGACGATCGAGGAGGGTTTTCCAGGTGGGGGCGACGATCGCGGCGAGGATACCCACGATGGCCAGGATGATGATGCTTTCGATCAGGGTGAAACCTTTGGTTGCGCCGGGGGACTGACGCGGTAGGCCGGGAGGTAGGACGGGCGTCATATCAGTTGGGTAGATGCGTGAAAGTGGGTGGCGGCGGATACTGATGGATGCAGGGCCGATCGGACCGGTTAACCGCTTCATTTCTCACATAAGCTTCCCTTGTTTGCCCAGCAACTAACGTCACCCTGGCGATCACGCTTACCGCACCTCACTCGCACAAGCTAACGAGAAGCGGGTTGGGTTCAACGGGCGCAAGGGACGAAAAAAGATTGAAAACGATTGAAAATGCTCGAAAAGCTATGGGAAAACCACCCCGAAGTTGAGGTGATTTGCATTAATCCTAGGGGTGGTCGATGGCGGGGATCTACCGCAATTCTACGGAAACTTATAGAAACTTATATCTGGCAAATATAATCCCGACCGGTTCGGGGGACGCCTGATCGGATGCCAAGCACCATATAGCGGCAGGAACAATCCTGGCCGTTGGGAAGGCCCTGTTTGTCGTGCTGGTTTTAGTCTGGAAACGACTATAGCACTTCCATATTTAGTGAGGTACAGACAAGGGGCTTAAGCCCCTTGTTTACCAGGCTTGACAGTACTTCATTAGGGAGGGAACGATTGTAAAGTCGTGACTACTCACTGCCACGACGTTAGTCGTGACTACTAACGTGGCGAAACTTTAAGGCTTACTGTACTAGTTGCAATCCGCATCCCGGCCCGATCGCGCGGCCCCCAGAATGCTCGGTAAGATGACGCAGCGGCGAGGTCCTGATTGATTTCTGGGTGCAAAGGTAATGCGTTCGTTATTACCGACGATCGTGCCTGTAGGTGCTCCCTCGGCGCTTAAGCGCCCATTAAAGTCGAAACGGATACTGGGCATACTATTGCGCAGGGGCAGGTTGGTGTTGCTGGCAAAAATTTGGATATCTTTAGAGGTTTCGCCCGCCAGGTAGCGCCAACTGGGGTTATTCGTCGGGCAGTTTAAGGGATTACTGGGCGGCGCGATCGGGTGTACCAGCACTTCAACTCGATTATTGTTCGTGCGGAAACAGGTTTGCCAGGGACGAATATCCCGTTGCGTGTTGGCCTGGGCTTCCCGGATAGCCGCGAGGGCATCCCGTTGGGCCGTGGCTACCCGTTGGCGATTCATTACCGTTTGCCAGGCTGGTGCAGCGAGTGTTGCCAACACGCCTAACATCACGACGGTGACGAGGAGTTCAATCAGGGTGAATCCCGTCGTCGTGGCAGCAGCAGGGATAGAACGCTTAGGGATGGGCAGCATGGTGGTGCGTGTTAGTTATTAGTAGGGGGATTGTTCTCGGGATTACGGCGGAAGACACTGCGGATTTGGGCGCGGGCTTCCAGGCTGGGTAAGTAGCTCGGCGAGCGACTGGCGGCGGAGAGACCAGCACGAGTTGTAGCATTCCCCCGGAGGAACACCTGAACATCCTGCATAAAGTCGATTGACGTTTCCGCCTCTGGGGGTCTGGCAATGCAAGCATAGAAGCTATCGCTAGCCGTGTTAATGGCTGGGTTGAGGGGCGATCGGCTATAGTCGGCTGGGCAGGGGGTTGTGTTGGTGGGCGCAGTAGCTGCCGGGTAAAAGTCTACATAGTCAATCAGGGCATTGCTGTTACCGTTAACATTGCACCCATTCGCCACCGTGCCATCTTGGCATTCCCAGAGCAGGAAATTGGGATCGCTGGGGTCATTGGCGTAGTTGGTTGCCATCGCGGGTGATGTGGACAGGCCAGCATACTTGCGAAGCTGATAGCGGACCAGCCGGGCAGGCCCGCGCCACTGGGTGCCATCGTTGTTGCGCCGCAGGGTATAGATCACCAGCGTCATCGCATTACGGGCAACATTCGCTGTCAGACATTCGCCCTGAGCATTGGCAGGGAGAGCATTGCAGTTATTAGCAGCGGGTAGGGGATCACTGGTGGTATAGGGCAGGGCTTCGTATTTCCAGAAGGCCAGGACGGGGATGTTATTGGTGTTGTTGTTAGGCAAACCCAACCCCGCATTCAAGGTTGTGGTGCGGCCTGGACAGTCGCTACTGACCAGCGTGTTGAGACAGCCGCCGGGATAGACATAGATGGCTTCCTGCAAATCTTCCCGGATGAAGTTGAGGGCTAGGGACATTTCCTGCTGGGTTTCGGTCCGGGCGACATCTCGCTGCTCGGTTTCCAGCACTTGAGTCATGAGGTAGAGCAGGCCGGAGAGGGCTATGAAACCAATAAAGGCCCCAATCAGAAGTTCAATGACGGTGAAACCGGTTGACCCGTGCGGCTGGGGAGACCGTTGCGTCCGGAGCAAGCGATACAGGAGGCGATGCCAGCGGTGGGTAGTCATGGTTAAGGTAGGGAATAGGGTGAAGTCATTAATTTAGGGGGCAATTATCGGTACTCCCAGGAGTGCTATTGTTGAGGGCGCAGAGGCGGCGGAGGGCAGACTCGCTGTTGGTGCTGAAGTCGCTACGAGCAACTGGTCCGTAAAGCACAGCCAGGGGTGCCCGCAGGGATTGGGCGGCAGGGCTGAGGGATAGGCCACTGGTTTCTGTCTGAAGGTTGCCAGCATTTTGCTGGAGCGCCTGGATGGGGTAGACACGGACTCCTAGGCGGTAGGCAACCGGGAATTTGTTGGCACTGCTCCCGGCAGTCCCATCCAGGTTAAAGACTTGGGTACGGAAAACTTGCATCCCCAGAACAGGAGCACCCCCGTTGGGATTGGGAACTGGGCACCAACTTAGGGGGGTGGTGGGTACCTCGATGTTGCCTATGGTTGTGCAGCTTGGTGTAGCGCTGGTCGGGGCACCGACAGCCCCAGGAGCCGTGGCATTAGCGCTCACGGCGGGGGGCAACTTGGGGTTAAGGTCAGTCGCTTTGGTTTCCCGATCGATCAGTCGTCGGTTACGATCGACCTCCGATTGGGCCACTTTGATCGCCTGTTCAACGCGGAAGTTTTTGACCCGTGTGGCAACCGCCAACACCAGGGGCGGGGTAAAGGCCGCCATGACCGCCGCCAGAATCAGGATCGCGACCAGCGGCTCTAGGAGCGTAAAGCCCTGCTCGGTAGACCGGCGTTGAACTAAGGGTTGCATCGTAGACCTCCAGGTAAACCGCTCGTGGATTCGGAACGTGGGGTAGGCATTTTGCTAGATGGGATTTTAGATTTTGGGATTTTAGATTTTAGATTTTAGATTTGCTGGATGTTGTGGGGTAGGCATCTTGCCTGCCTAGGGGGGGTAGGCATCCTGCCTGCCAGTTGTGGGGTAGGCATTCTGCCTGCCCAGGAAACGGGGACAGCCGAGACGGCTATCCCACAAGGAGGCAACTTAGTTACACGGGAAGTTAATCGCTTGCCGTAACGTACACACATAGGGATCGGTGGCCGATAGCTCACGATAGAACTCATCCCGATTGAGGGTGGGTGCCGCCATCCGCAGGGCCACAGGCGTCGCTGGCGCATACTGCAAGGCCACATCATAGCCCCAAAGCCGGTTAGGTGCCCCATAGTAGGTAATCCATTCGTTACCACTCCCGCCACCCGGTGTCGGTGTTGCCCCTGGCTCCCAGCTATCCTGATCAAAGGGACCTGTCGCATAGTTGGAGAAATTCAACTGCATCAGGGTGCCACTGATGAAGAGATTACGGTTACCCCAGTTTTCCAGGAAGCGTGGGAAGTTATGCAGCCCCCCGTAGGCATTCCCCCGCCGTGAGGGCGTAATCCCACTGATGAGCATGGCATTCACCCGTTGGTTGTCGGTGGGTGTGATCAGTTGTGGACGGGCATCCTGGAAGGTCAAAAATGACCGGTTAGCAGGAGCACCGCTTACGGTATCAGTAGGCGCAGGCAGATCGAGCATCTCACGACCATACTCTTGAGGAATTCCCCCCGATGCGGTACAAGCGGCAAACCCATACCCGGTTGTCAGCAAGGTCCCAGCCGTGGTCTTGCAATAGAGGGGGAAACCCCGTCGCGAGATTTTGATCGGGGAGGCGTACCGATCTTGGTTGGTATACAGCCCATCCTCTCGCACCCAAGGTAGATCGCTGGTGTTGGGACGGTTCAAGCCACCTCGGAAGGAATTGGCCCCTAGTGGATTGGTGCTGCGAATCCCCAGGGCGAACCAACCATCGTTGAAGGCGCTTGACAAGATCGTGATCCCATCGGCGAGGATTTCAGTGGGCCGCCATTGGTCATTCACACCCGCAAAGGGCGGGGAGTTTAAGGTAGTACGTCCGTAGAAGCCACTGAAGGTCCAGGGATTCGGTAGGAGTTGGGTAAATTCCTCAATCAGGGTTGTGCCAGAGCGGTGGCCATTAAATTCATTCCCATCGGTCATGATGTAAACCGGACTATCGGAGATGAAGGACATCCCCCGCATTTGGAAGTCAGCCGGTGGATCGGGGATGCGGCGCAGGTCAGAGCCATTCCGCAGGCGGAACCCGTGGGGACGCCGATCGGGATCAGCGTAGGCATCTACCGACTTAATCGAAATCCCCTGATTATGGCTGCCATCGCTCAGGTAGACTGGTGGATCTTGGGGAGCCGCGCTGACCGCATTCATCAGGCATTGGGGGCGTCCATAGAGGCTTGTATTATTTTCTGGGAAGACGGTTTGGCAATTGGCAAATGTGGTGGCCCGTGGCCGAGCGATCGCATCTTCCCGCACCGCATCTTCCCGGAACGCATAGACAATCCCCGAATTAGACAGCCAGCTTTGGGCTTGGCCTGCATTAAAGCCCGTCCCACTCGTCGTGGTGCGCCGCAGGAGATCCAGGTCAACATCCAGAACCCGCACGGGCATCATCTCACGGGCATTGAACATCCCCTTATCCAGGAAGGAAACCGCTAGGTTGGGCGCAGTGGCCACTGTGGTGTTGGGATAGTTCACCACCAGGGTATTGCGCCGATTGGTGAGGGTCGTCGTTTGTGGGGTTACCCAGTTGGCGACGGCTCTCGGGGCCAGGGCAATGGTTTCGGGATTAACGGCCTGGTAGGTATAACTGCCGTTGATATCGGTATGGCGCGTATACCCCTTCGCCTGATCAATATAGGGTTCGGTGGTCGGTTGCAAATGGTTGATACCGCCACTGGCTATATCGTTTGCCCCCCCATGCCCATGATTAAACATGGGGAACAGGTAATAGAGCGAGGGATATTTAATCGGGTTATTAATCCCGCAAATCACCAGGGCTAACCCCAGACGAGCACCGGAGTTACCGGAAGCCAGGTCACCTTGGGCAAACTTCCGGGGATCGCAGGATATTTTGAACTTATCATTGGGATCAATTTGACCCGCACTGACACTGTCATTATTGCCTGTGGGCGGATTAGTCCAGATCCCCGTCGTGGGGTCGTAGTTACCACTCAAATCCTCAGAGGCAAAGCCTTGGCGGAAGCCCAGCTTACGATCGCGCTCCAATTGGGGACCCGCCACAAGTTGGGTGACAACAGCCTTCTCCTCAGCCGTCAGGCCCAGCGCGGTCAGCCATTCCTCCGTGGTGAACTGGGAAAAATAGTTCATGGGATGGAAGGCCAGATGGGTATCGTTCTGGGCAATGCTGTTGGGGTTAACCGGCGGACACCCCGTCCAACCCGCTGCATTATTCCACGCAGACGCAGGCGCATTCGCCGCGATGGTGGTGCCGTTTGGCCGAGTGATCGTCCCCGTGGACCGGCACCGCCCGGGGGCTTGATAACCCGTATCGCCGGGTTTCGGACGGCCAATAATCGGCGACCCATTACTGATCGTGTTCATATCCACCAGTTGCCGCAGTTTGACCCCGAATGTGGTCCAGTTCAAACCTGAGTTGCTCAGGACGGCGGTGAAGATATCGTTCTCCAAACGCAGGTTGTGGGCCAGCATTTGAATTGTGCAACTGGCGGTGTGGAGGGTGGCCTTGTCGGCGGGGCTAAGGTCGTTGTAGTCAATATTGGTCTCGCCCTGAAGCCCGTTCAACCGGTTCATGATCCGACGCAGGTTCGAGAAATTCCCAAACATGGCCAAGTTGGGATAGGGATGGGCCACGGGGCCAACGCTGGGCACGGCTGCATCGCCCGTCGCATCCTGGCGCGGGGGATAGGCCCCATAGCGATCGCCCGCAAAGTAGGCCAGATTGGTCAGGGCCTTGTTCAGGTTACTGCTGGGATTATCGATTGCGGTCCTGAAGCCCGCTTCCGTCCCATCGGGTCCGGGCGGGTTAAATTCCCACCCATTGGTGCCCTTCCCGGTTAAAAAGCTGGTGTAGACGTTGGGAGTGGTGACGCCATTGACGGTACTGGTGGCGGTCATCTTGGGGGCCAGATCAAACCGGGTGCTACGCTCGATCGTCCCGGCCAAGTCATTGTTGATATCCGTGGATACGATGTCCCTGGAGGTCCCTGGGTGGGCCGTTGCCGCAATACAGGCGACGGGGAATTGGCGGGTACTGCTGGCTGTATGGTAAACCGCCATCGATTGCGCTGCCGCCAGGTTATCCCGTAGGGCACGCCATTGGCGTTGTTCATGGGCACGGGTGGCCATTGAACTCCCCGCCGCTGCGTTGGGGGGAGGCGGGTTCAGGGGATCGGCATTGGGATCAGCCTCACTCGTGGCAGATTGCCAGCCATTCATATTGCCGAGTTCCAGCCGTTCGCCAACAATAATGCGCAGGCCCTCATTCATCGCCCGCCGTTCCCAGTAACCATCCAGGCCCACATTGGCCGGATCACCGGCGTTGCCATTGGGATCAGGGGGCGGATCATTGCGAATGAGGTCAGCGTCGGTAATCGTGCTCCCCTGTTCCTCCGTAAACGTCGGGGCTTCACACCCAGCCGCCCCTTGGACGGCAGGCGCATAGCTCGGCTTCGGCCCATAGCGATTATCGGCCCGGAAGGTATCGTCCACATAGGGGGGGCAAATCGTTTTGGAGACAATGACCCGCTGTTTCTCCACCAAAAGGCTGGCTGACCAAGTATTGGCTATCTTGCCGCTATAGGTGATCGCGCTATTCCGGGGCAGGGTCTTATCTTGAGTGACAATTTGCACGGGGTCAGCAGCAAGGGCCAAGGGTGAAATCCCCGATTGATCGATCGAATCGCTGCTGTTGGTGACATTAACGAAGCCATTATTATTAGCATCGACGGGGGCGATCGGGGTGCCGGGATGCATGTGGACTCTAACAGTGCCACCCAGAGTCCAGTTGTCATCCCGCATCGAACCAATGCCAAATAGCCCGCCGGACGCAATTTCCGAGTTTTCCACGGGCATATAGTAGCAAGACCGAGGGGAGCTGATGAGGTATGAGGTGAAGGTATTATTGGCCGTGATCAGCGTGGTACCTGCTGAGTAAGTGCGGCCATTCCAGTTAAAGTTGGGACCGGGGAAAATTTCGAGGTCGTAGCGGAACCAGGCCCCGTAGGTATTGCCCGGTTTGATTTCCCGATCCTGTTGATATTGCAACGTTGCGATCGCAGGATTCGCGGGGTTTGTGCTGGGGTTACCATCCGCTAGGGCTGATGGCACCGCGATCGCCATCACCTGGAATGCCCGCTTACTGTTCCCCGTTGAACCGATATTAAACCAACCATCCGAGGGTAAGATCGCCGTTCCCCCCCCGCCCGTCGCTGCCCCGCAGGACGGAGCCGACGCGATCGGGCCATTGCGCACAATCAAGTTGTTCGGCTTCGCGGGCGTCGTGACCTCATTATCATAAACACTGGCCACCACCGTATTGCCATTGCGTCGGGCCACATTAAAGAAGAGGCCATAGACCATCGTGGTATTGGTGGTCGGATCGGTAAACCGCCACATGGGGACCCGGTGCGCCGGATTATTAGCATTACTGCCGATCGTGTTGTCTTGATTAAAATCCAGGTTAATTTGCGACTCTGTGACCCACTCCTCATCTGGCAACTTGTAGAGATTGATGAGATCGCTGGGATTGGGGGTTCCCCCTTGGCCATTATTGAGCAAAATCCCCGCAATTTGATCATCCCGAATGCGTCCTGACGGTAGTCGGGCATCCTTGGTGAACATATATTCCAGTTTGGCCTTGGCCCGTTCGATCGCCGGGGTAGCGGCATTGGCGATCGCGGCCTGTTGCCGTGCACCTGATACCTGGGCCGTGCGGTTAAAGGAGCGGAAGACCATTGCCCCCATCACCATCACGGTGGCTAATAGCACGAAGATCATCGTGGGTAACACAAACCCACTATTCGCAGTTGCTGGTTGGCGATGGGGAGGGGTAGATGCTCGATAGTGAATTAGCCAGAACCGTAGCAGCCAATGGTGTCGCTGCTGAATTTCCTGTTGTTGTCTTAGGGGTAGCGATTTCCCAAATTTTCGGTTCAACATAGCACGATCTTCCCGGATGCTAGTGGCCATTAACTGAAAACAAACCTGAATAGGCGATCAAACCCAGTCACCGTTATCGGTAAAAATTCACCAGACTTTCACAAAATTCGGTCGAGAAATATACATAGTCGGGTCGCCACCCTAGTCCTAACACTGGTACTTTGCAGATTACACCCGTAGGAATACGACACTGTCATTGTTATGATGGGAACTCCTTCCGTAGACTAACGGAAAATTCCACCAAACAACGCTTACCCAACGTAAATACATCAACAAGAACCTGGGTTCCTTGTCGTCCCGCCATCCCTGATGATGAAATTTTCATAAAGCTGGCGATCTGGCTAGAGGATACCCCCCTTTGCCTAAAAAGCGATCGCACCGAGCGTAAATGCTGGGGTCGTTGATGATTCAGTTCCCAGCGTCCGCACCCCCTGGGGATTCACGCAGGACGCCTAGCCGCCATTCCCCCATCACCCGACTCGTTTCAATGCACCCCGTTGCGATCGCCCCAAGGGGCAACTCAACTTCATAAGCAGCAAAAACAGACAGAAAACCCGACCGATCGTCCAACGGACAATCCGTGGGGTTTTCTGTCATACCTCTATATTAATTAAGCTTCAGGATAAACGACAGCGATCGCTAGCGCGATCAATAGTGATTTAAATCAATCCCCGCTTCCTTCGCAAAAGCGGTAATCCCTTTTTGGTTCAGGGTTTTGATGGCTTTGGTGGAAATCCGCAGCTTCACCCAACGATTCCCCTCCGGCCACCAGATGCGCTTCCACTGCAAGTTCACTTCCTGAAGCTTCTTGGTGCGACGGTGCGAGTGGGAAACGGCATAGGCATTATTGGCCCTTTTCCCGGTCAGTTGGCATTGGCGTCCCATGAGTCCGGTCCTAGTCTCGTAATTAACTGCAAAACTAACATTGTACAGCAGACGGGGGGCTTGGCTATAGGCCAAACATGGCGGCAATGGCTGTTCCCAGGTAATCCCCCAGCGATCGCAGGGCAAATTGGGGTAGGGCCAGCATCCGCCGCCACCGCCAGGGTTCCTGGTAGAGGCGATAGAGCCATTCCAAATGGTAGCGACGACACCAGGCGGGTGCCCGTTCTTTGATGCCAGCCCAAACGTCAAAACTGCCGCCCACACCGATCCAAATGGCATCGGGACATTGCGATCGGTGCTGGGCGATCCACAATTCCTGGCGCGGTACCCCTAATCCAACCAGGATCACACGCGGACGTAAGTCAGCTAATTGTTGGTGGAACTGGTCTTGTTCCGTCGGGGATAGGTAACCGTGTTGGGCGAGGGCGATCGTCAGACCGGGCACCTGCGCTTCCCAATAGGCCGCTGCTGCCGCCGCCGTGCCGGGGGTTCCGCCATAGAAGACCACGGGATAGGCATTCTGACCTTCCTGTCGGTGGGGCGTCTTTTGTTGCCAGTAGCCCACTTGGGTGAGGAACGCACCCGCCAATTCAATTCCCGGTGTGCGTTTGACCCGCTTGCCCCGTAGCCACAGGTGCCACACCACCCCGGCCCCATCGGGAATCACCAGATCGGCCCGACGAATAATCGCCGCTAGTTGGGGATCTTGGGACGCCTGCATCGTCATCTCCGCATTCAGGGTGACGACGTGTGCCCCCTGGCCCGCTTGTAAACACGCTGTCAGCCATTGCCCATAGTCAGCCGCTAGGTGAACCGGCAGCCCCAGGACGGAACCCACCGCTAACGGGTCTGGGGGCATCGCAACCGCAGTAAAACTTGACATTGAACTTCAGGATGAATAGGGAAAGAATAAAAAATGTAACATTTTAGCTTCGCGTCTCCCATAGTATACGCAACCGCTTTCCGCTTTCCTTTTTCCTACCTAACCGCCTGACTGATCCGATCGAGTTCCGCCACTTCCGCCGCCGTTAGGGACCAACCCAATGCGCCAACATTTTCGGTGGCTTGGGCTGCCGTTTTAGCACCGGGGATGGGTAATACGCCTTGGGCGATCAGCCAATTGAGGGCAACCTGGGCGATCGTGCGATCGTGCTGTTGGCCGATCGCGGCCATTGCGTCTAGCAACGGTTGCAGTGGGCGTAATTTGGCTGGCTGGAAGCGGGGGTTGGCCCGTCGTGCCCCGATGGGTTGGTTTTCTCCATCAGGACGATAGCGTCCGGTCAGTAGCCCTTGGGCCAGGGGACTGTAGGCGAGGAGGGTGATGCTTAAGGTTTGCGCAGTGGTGAGAATGCCGTTGGTTTCAATCTGGCGATCGAGCAATGAATAGCGAACCTGGTTGACCGCGAGGGGCACCCCCCGTTCGGCCAGGTAGCGGTGCGCGTCCCGCATCTGGGTGGCTGAGTAATTGCTCACCCCGATCGCCTCAATTCGCCCCCGTTGCACCTCATCGGCCAATGCCTGCATCAAGGTCTGCTGACTCATCAGAAAGGTAAAGGGCCAATGCACCTGATACAGGGTGATTCGCTCCTGTTGCAGGCGTGTCAGGCTAGCGGTGAGGGCATCCGCAACCGCTTGGGCCGTCAGCCGCCAGGGCAGGGGGCCATACTTGGTCGCAATTTGAGCCGGGTGTCCGGTTTCCCGCATAAATTGGCCGAGCAGGGTTTCCGACGTGCCCATGCCGTAGACTTCAGCCGTGTCGAAGAAGCAGACCCCTTGGGCGATCGTGGCCAGGAAGGCGGCGCGGACTTGTTCCCGGCCATAGGTTTTGCCATAGCCCCAAAATAGGGTGTCGCCCCAGGCCCAGGTGCCGATGCCCAGGGCGGGGACCGTGGGACCGTTGGGACCCAGTTGGCAGGTTTGGTGGTTCATGCGAAGGATGCGTGTTCTTATCGACGACAATTATCGCAGTGACCACACCGGAACTCGCTGGCCATCTCGGTGAAGCCGAAGGCCCGCAGCAAAAACTGCCACCGACAGTCACGGGTCCGGAAATAACGGATGAGTTCGGTATGGGCCGCGCCAATCCCCGGTAGCATCTGCTGCGGACCGGGTTGCAAGCGGTAGTGAAAGGGATCAGGCCAGTGCAGTTGGCCAGTACTGTGCAAAATGGCGAGGGCGATCGCGGCGTCTGGGAACTGTCGTGTGGTGGCCTGGATATTACCCTGGGGCGGCAGTTGGCGCATGAGTTGGGTGGCTTTGTGTTGCTGCGATCGCAGGCGATCGAGGAAAAATTGCTGGCGTTCCTTATCTTCCGAGTCCAGCCAGCCCGTGGGTTCACTGATCAGGGCTAATGCCGTAGCTGGTTGGCCATCGCGGCCCGCGCGACCCACCTCTTGCACATACTCGGACAGCAGCAAAGGGGGATGGAAATGGGCCACCCAACGCACATCGGGCTTATTGATGCCCATGCCAAAGGCCGAGGTGCAGACGACAAACGGTAGGGTGCCCGCCAGCCAGGTTTGCTCTAGTTGACGGCGTTGTTGGGGGGCTAACCCGGCATGGTAGGCCGCCGTGGTTAGCCCGTGCTGGTTGAGGCGATCGGCCAAACTCTCACTGTCCCGCCGCGTGCGGACATACACCAGTCCCGTTTGCTGGGGATGGGCGTGGATGAACTGGCGCAGTTGGTGGTAGCGTCCCCGTGGCGTCCATGTTACCTGGGTTTTCAGCGTCAGGTTGGCGCGATAGGGATTGATCAAAAAAGTCTTAGGACTCGCTAGTTGCAGCACCTCCCGAATCACCGCTTGGGCGTGGGGGTTGGCGGTGGCGGTGAAGGCGGCGATCGGGATCTGGGTCCCTGCGGGTTTGGTTCGCAGCAAAGCGGGGCGCACGGCTCCCAAACGACGATAGGCAGGCCGGAAGGTATCGCCCCACTGCACTAAACAATGGGCCTCATCCAGGATCAAACCATTGATTTGTACCTGGGGTTGACTCAGAACCTCCCAAACTGGGGGACTCAGCAAAGTTTCTGGTGAAAGATAGAGCAGGCGTAATTGTTGCTGTTGTATGGCCGCTAGGGTACGACGGCGATCGCCTGTGGTTAGCTCGCTGTGTAAGAGGGCGGCGGGTAGGTGCCGTTGCCGGAGTTCCTGTACTTGATTTTCCATCAAGGCCACCAGGGGCGACACCACCAGCGTCAATCCCGACTGCAACAATGCAGGCAGTTGAAAGCAAATCGACTTACCCCCACCCGTCGGCATCACAATCAGTGCGTCTTGGCGATCGAGTAAACATTGGATCACCTCACCCTGAGGGGTCCGAAATTGCTCATAGCCCCAAACCTGTCGAAACGCAGCCTGAACTTTCCCCCAGTCCGTGGTTACTCTCTGTTGCATGGCGATACACCCCAATCATTCCTAGCGGTCGGTTTTGTAGATAAGAGTTCCCGCCACGGGCGATCGTCACGCTGTTCGTCCTGGATCTTTACCAAAGCTTTAAGCAGCTTTCAGTACCTGCCGCTGCCTGTCTGAAGCCGGGGCAATCTATCTTGTGAGGGGCATCAGCACCAGGCGACAGCCTGTCGGGATGTTCCCGATCGGGAGAAGCCGCGGGGCAGGCCGAGGGCTTTGGTTACTGCCACCCCATTCACAACGGGTTCTACGAGCACCCCCCCTAAAATCCCCCTAATAAGGTTACGAGGGTGGCCAGACAAAACAGACCAAACGCCAGGAACACAATCAAGGCATAGGGGGCATGATTGATCTGATCGAGATATTGATTAACATTCTTATCGGATTGATCAGGCTGCCAGATCATCGGTTTCATATTTGACGCCTCGCTAAAAACGACTTAGCATTGCGCAAAATACCTATTTTTGATTAAAAAGATAGGCATTCCCACGTTGATCGCATCCTAGCACATTGATTAAATGACCGTTTTGCCAGAACTAAACTGAGACATGAAAATTAATTTGGGGATCGATAATTTGACATTTTTGAGGTGAAACGAAAGGATTCTTTAGGATGAGAAACATAACTTTATTGCCGATCGAAACCCGACCAGCGATCGGCAAGGAGACAGCTTGGCGTGTTGAGACGTCTTATGTTGACTACAGCACTTCCATACTTGGTGAGGTACAGACAAGGGGCTTAAGCCCCTTGTGAACAAGGCTTGACAGTACTTCATTAGAGAGGGAATGGCTGTACCATCACTTTAGGGCGTCTCCAAGAGTGATTCTCCCAACAAAGCATCCACAGAAGGAAGGGCATTAGCATCAACGGTGATCGGTTGACAAAGCTGGCGATCTTGACTGGTGAGATGGGGATTGGTTCGGAGGTAATCCTGCGCCCAGAGGCAGCCCCTAGTCATCAAAACCTCTAAATTATCAAAATCCTTGAGGTCCCAAATGAGGACCGTGCGATCGTTACCCGTGGCAATCAGCGATTGCCCATCCTGACTAAAGTCAATACTATTAATCCCCTCAGCCTGTCCGTGCAGGGTGGTAATCAAAGTACCATCCAGGTGCCATAGCCGAATCGTGCCATCATAACTGGCGGTGGCTAAGGCAGGCCGCTGGGGATGAAAAGCCACGTCGTAAACCCCATCGCTGTGGCCCTCCAAGGTCACTAGGACCCGATTGGTGTTTAAGTCCCAAATCTTAGCGGTGTTGTCGTAACTGGCGGTCGCTAGCTGTTGCCCATCGGGGCTAAAGGCCGCACTGAGCACCCAACCACTATGGCCGCTCAAGGTTGCGATCGGGGTGCCATCTAACTGCCACAGTCGCACCGTATTATCCCAACTGGTCGAGGCAAGACGCTGGCTATCAGGGCTAAACGCAACACTTAAGACCCCCTGACGATGGCCATTGAGGGTACGCAGGGGTTGTCCCGATGATGACCAAAGCCGTACGGTTCCATCCTCACTGCCGGAGGCAATCGATTGCCCATTGGGGCTGTAGGTCGCTTCATAGACCGGAGCCGTATGACCCGCCAGGGTTTTAAGCGATTTTCCCGTGCGATCCCAAATCTGGACCGTGTGGTCGGAACTGGCGGATACGAGGCGTTGGCCATCGGGACTAAAATCAACGCTCCAGACCAGCGATCGGTGCCCCCGCAGGGTTTGGAGTAAGCGGCCCTGGCGGGTCCACAACTTAATCGTTTGGTCTGCACTGGCCGACGCGAGTAGCTGATCATTGGGAGCCATATTGGCATCCAACACCTCAGCTTGATGATCCTGAAGGGTAACAACGTGGGGGCGATTTAAGACCCAAAGCCGGACCACCCGATCGCCGCCCGCTGAGGCCAAGTGGTGACCATCGGGACTAAAGCTCAGGCTGCGGACTTGGGCGCTATGGCCCACGAGGGTGGTCAACAAGCGACCATCCAACCGCCAGAGATAGACTTTTTTGTCTGCCGTGGCGGCGGCCAGGGTTTGACCATTGGGGTGGAACTGGACTTGGTAGACTAGGTTACTGCCCTGGCGAGCCTGATCCTTAAACTCAAAACTGCGGATGAAACGGCCATCCAGGTGCCATAGCCGAATGGTCTGATCCCAGCTTGATGAGGCTAGGAGCGGAGCCTTGGGGCTGAGACTGAGGCTACTGACCCGTCCCTGGTGCCCCATCAAGCGTTGGGTGGGTGCAGCGGGGAACCGCCCTTGGGGTGGGCGTCGCCGCAGGTGAATACTGCCACTATCGTCCGCTGAGGCCAACAGTTGTCCATCGGCAGACACTTGAATTGCCCGAATTGGCGCAGAGTGGGCAGCGAGCGTTTGGACTAAGGTCCCTGGCGATCGGGTTGCCTCCCCTTCGCCCAAGCGCCAGATCTGCAAGCTGCCATCCTGACGGCCCACCACAATCAAGCCATCAGGGGTCGTGCCCAAGGCGGTTACGGGCGTGCTCTGGTTCCCTAGGGACTGGAGTAAGGTGCCATCCCGTTGCCATAGATAGACACGGCCATCATCACTCCCGGAGGCCAGCACCTGACTATTGGGTGTAAAGACGATCGCCGTCACCTGAGCTTCATGTGGCTGGGACATGGGGATCGGTTTCCCGTCGGGTTGCCAAAGGCGAACCGTATGATCCGCACTAGCGGAGGCCAGCAGGCGGTTATCGGGACTAAAGCTGACACTCCAAATCACCCCCGTGTGCCCTTCGAGGCGATTGTGCTCACGGACCCAGAATAATGCTTGCTGCAACGCTGTAATAATTTGCGATCGCAAGCGGGGATCGGCGGTTAACTCCTCACTGTTCTGGAGCAATACCCCGGCCCGGATGCCCTCTAGCAAGGCATCAAAGTATTGATTGGACAGGAACAAAGCTTCCGCCGTGCGGCTGCGGGCCTTTAAGTAGAGGCGTTGGGTTTGGAGGCGCAGGCGATCGGCCTGGGTCCGGTTGGCTTCTGCTTGCCGAAACAGACGAAAGCTCGCTAAGCCCAACCCCGTCATCACCGCAAGGAGCAGACTGATCACCGTCAACCCAATCCGTTGATGCTGGAGGGCTTGCATCTGACGATGCATTTCCGCATCCCGCTGGCCTGCTTCAATCCGGGCGCTCTCTAAAATGTACTGGGTTTGCAGGGTGGTAGGCGGTGGTTCTTGATGGGTGCCAACATCGAGAAATTCCTTAGCTGTGGCCAGATCATGCCCCCGCAGCAGATAGCTGGCATCCCGCTGATGCCGATCCCACTCCAGGGCGCGAACCAGCAGGCGGGTGTGCTGGCGCAGGTAGTCCAGATCCGTGTCAAGGGTGCGGAGCAGGTTTTGCAGCGAGGTCTCGAAGTTATCCTGCGATCGCATAAATATCCAATTCAACCGGGCCAAGGCAGGATGGACCTCTTGGGGGTTGACATCGCGATAGACGATCGGGATCAGGCGCTTATGTTGGTTCGCCGCATGGTCAATTTCCTCCGAACAAACCTGCGATCGCACCGAATCAGGACTAAGGATGGCAATAAAGGTATCCGCTAGCTCAATCCCCTGCTGAATTTCCTGCCACCAATCCGTCGCCAGGGGAATACTTTCCCAATCCACCCAAACGCTGCGCCCCTGCTGCTGAAGGGCGCGATAGAAGGTTTGGACAAACGCCTTATCCCGACGGGAATAGGAGATGAAAACATTGGCAACTTCGGGTTTGCGATCGAGAATTTCCCACACATTCTTGGGAATCTGCCGCCCTGCCTTAGGAGCCAACCGCACCCGGTAGTAGGTGGTCTGATCGCGATCGATCTGCTGCACAAGCCCCTGTTGGACAAGCGGTTCTAGGAGTCCCTGGACCTGATCAGGTGCTTGCTTGAAGTGGTCACTAATCGCGACTAAATTGGCTTCCCGCTGTCGTAAGAGCCAACGCACTAGGGACTGCTGTTCCGGCGCGAAGGATAGGAGATCGGCTGGCCGTATACCCGCAATAGGCGTTTCTGATGGGTCGAGGACATTCTGACTCATGGCACGATTCTCCACACCCGATCGAGATCCCGTTTGATGTTTTTAATGTTAAGGATAGGTTGCCTCAATTTATGCCATTGCAGCCAGATGGAACTCTGCCCAGAACCGAGATTTACATCTCTTAACCACTCATAGAAATTGCCCATTTCATGCACCCAACAGAATGTTGATTAACTGTTATTACGAGGGAAAGGCCAAGAAAGACATAAACTCAGGAGATCAGAAAAGTAGGCGTGGGGTCGGCATCCTGCCTGCCAAGGAGGATAGGCATCCTGTCTACCACTCAGACAGCCGAGACGGCTATCCCACGCTCCATTTGCCATCTACTGCAACTCCCGATCTCGAATTTGACGCAGCCCCACTCCCCTATTCGTAGCCATCCAAGTCGCCATCTGAACAGTTGCTTTGAGCGTCATCCCTCAGGTCGGGCAGCAGGTCGGGGGATAAGACCTGCTGGGGGACGACTCATCAGCTTAAACAATGGGCTAGGAAGAAGGCTCTAGATCAGCATCGCCAGTGGGGTGATCGTTCATATCCAATAGATCAGGGGAGGCAAGCGGGGCAGGTACCGTTGGGACAAGCGCCTGTCGCTGGGACGGGAAACTGGCCTTACCTGCCGTGGCCGCTGCTGTCGTCATGAGGACGGCGGGAGAGACCGCAGGACCGGGTTCGTTCGACTCATCATTCCCCTGCTCTTGTACGACTTCAGTGATAAAGACATCAAGATCCTGCTTAATCAATTGCTCCACCCGTGTAGAAAAGGCGGGATAAGCTGCTTTGTGGCAGGAAACTTGTTGATAGGAACCGCTGAGTTGTAAAAATTGCCAGCCTTCACTTTTGAGCATTTCGGCAGTTCGACGGTAGTGACGCCAGCGGGTACCAAATTGGAAAAATTCTTCGATCGCGGCACTCAAGGTCACGCTTAAACTCAGTCCGGCTAAACTCAAGGGGAACCAGCGGCGGAACGATTGGTTAAGCTGACTATTGCCAAAATCTCCCACGTTTAAGGACACTAAGGCCGTCAGGACTACCCCGCCGATAATATTCAGCAGGCGCAAGCGATAGTAATAACTTTGTACCTGATTGGCCTTACGCTCCATCCAGAGAACCTGATCCAACCAGCGACCCCGAATCGCTTTTTTCTGAAGGTCAGAGAGTTCGAGCGTGTCGATCAGTTCCCCCATCTCCTGCTGGACACTTTCCAAATAGGAAGGGCTTGTCGCCATGATTTACTCCTTGGTAGTTAGCATACCCCGCAAGGTTGCCGCGAGTACTGCCGGGTCCTCATGTAACTCAATGCTCTGTAGCAGGCCCGACGCCAGCAGGGGGGCGGCCCGATCGTCGTTAACTGCTTCGCCCCGCAGGGCTGCCGCTAGGACATCAGCGGCCCGACCACTCCCGGCAATGATGAGGGTGGGCCGCTGTACCCGCACACTTTCCGCTACATCCTTCCAAGATACCTCCCCCCCATTGATCAAAACCGTCACCGAGGGATGAGCCGTGGCAATCACACTGGCTAGGTCAGCAATCCAGGCCGACTCATCCCCCCAGGCACATCCCGGTACAAGTAAACAATGGCTATGGTTGAGTTCAATTTCTGCCGCATCGTCACAGGGCGGAGCAGTATTGGGTAGCTCTGCCAACCCTGCCGGGATCACCCCTACCAGAGGGAAAGTGCAACCAATCGCCCGTCGGGCCTGCCCCATTAACCGCATGACCCCAGCATCGGTGCCACCATCAATGACCACCAGATCCAAGTCCTGTGCCAGGGGGGCGAGGGCCTGGGTAAAGAGCGATTGCACCCGTTGCAAATCAGCGTCAGAGAGTTTGCTGGCTCCCCCCACGATGACCAGTACGGGGCGAGAGTGATCGATGCCCAAGCTCGGTGGTATTGTCGATAGGTCTACCCCACACTCTAGGTGTAGCATCACGGGACCCAGGCTTTCGAGCGTTGACATTTCCGAACTCTGATCCCTAAATACGATTGAGATTCATTGTACCGGTATTCCTCAAATCGGGAGCAGATCTAATTGACTGGATATTGTCCGAATTGACTGAGTATTTAAGTATATTGACTAAGTTATTTGAGGGCATTTTGAAAAATACAAAAGAGGTGCCGCCTGGCATTGTAGAGTAGGCATCCTGCCTGTCGTCAGCGAGAACATCCCAGTTTGGCAACATGCAGCCCTTATCTCCCAACCCCTTCTCCCCCAAGGGGCACAGGGGAGCCGGATTTTCCAGTCCCGCTCCCGTCCTGGGAGAGGGATTTCAGGTGAGGGTAGCAAAAGTGGGATGCACTCTCGTCAGTGAGATGTGAATCAGCCTGCCTGCATCAGGGCCAGACTAACAGCTTAAGCGGGTTCCCAAGCCGACCAAATAAAAACTTTTGCAACAGTTTGCCCCCGCCAAAAGTCCGGTAACGCTCAAAGTTCTGACAATTTCCTTAAGAGTTGCCCCCGATCGGGTGGCTCATAGCAAAATTCAGACTAACGATCGCTGTCCCCACCGTTGGGCCGGGATGGCTTGGATCAGCACTGTCGGGCAGTAAGCAGCAGCATGAATAACCAATACGCGCCAGTACAACAGGGTTTATACGACCCCCAGTTTGAGCACGATGCCTGTGGGGTGGGCTTTGTCGTCCACATGAAGGGCCAGAAATCCCATGCGATTGTCGAACAAGCCCTGACAATCCTGGTCAACCTGGAACACCGGGGGGCCTGTGGCTGTGAGCCGAACACGGGGGACGGGGCCGGGATTCTGATGCAAATGCCCGATCGCTTCATGCAAAAGGCTGCGGCTGCCGTTAACATCACCCTGCCTGAACCGGGTCACTATGCCGTCGGTCTTGTCTACGCTTCCCCCGATGCCGCTGCCCGTGCCCAGGGGCGCAAAGTCTTCGAGGATTTGGTGAGCAAAGCTGGTCAAACCGTCCTGGGTTGGCGCGATGTCCCCACCGACAATTCCATGCTGGGGGATACGGCCAAGGCCAGCGAACCCTTCATGCAGCAGGTCTTTATCCAGCGCAGTCCCGATCTCGCCGATGACTTGGCCTTTGAGCGCAAACTCTTCATCCTGCGTAAACAGGCCCACACCGCCATTCGCACGGCCCAAATCGATCCCTACTGGTATCCCGCCAGCCTTTCCTGCCGTACCTTGATCTACAAGGGGATGCTCACCCCCCTACAAGTAGGCCAATACTATGCCGATCTGCATGATCCAGATCTGGAAAGCGCCCTTGCCCTCGTCCACTCCCGCTTCAGTACCAACACCTTCCCCAGTTGGGAGCGATCGCACCCCTACCGCTACATTGCCCACAACGGCGAAATCAACACCCTGCGCGGCAATATCAACTGGATGCATGCCCGCCAATCCCTGTTTGAGTCGGACCTGTTTGGCGACGACCTGAAGACTGCGCAACCGATCATTAATATTGAGGGCAGTGACTCCGGGATTTTCGACAATGCTCTGGAACTGATGACCCTGGCAGGCCGATCGCTGCCCCATGCGGTGATGATGATGATCCCGGAACCGTGGACCGCCCACGAGTCCATGAGCGACGAGAAAAAGGCGTTCTACGAATACCACTCCTGCTTGATGGAACCCTGGGATGGTCCAGCCTCGATCGCCTTCACCGATGGCACGATGATCGGCGCAATCCTCGATCGCAATGGGCTGCGGCCTTCGCGCTACTACGTCACCAAGGATGATCTGGTGATCATGGCCTCGGAAGCCGGGGTCTTGCCCGTGGAGCCGGAACGGGTAGCCCAAAAGGGTCGCTTGCAACCGGGGCGGATGTTCCTGGTCAATATGGAGGAGGGCCGGATTGTCGCCGATGAAGAACTGAAACAGGCGATCGTCACCCAACATCCCTATCGGCAATGGTTGGATCAATACCTGGTGGATCTGGCGAAACTTCCGGATGGGCCAAGTGTTCAGGACTTCGACCCCGTTCCCCTGGTGCAACGGCAAACGGCCTTTGGCTACACCTTTGAAGAATTGCGCCTGCTCCTAACGCCAATGGCGCGGGATGGGGTGGAAGCCGTTGGATCAATGGGAACAGATACGCCGCTGGCGGTGCTGTCCGATCGCCCGAAGCTGCTCTATGACTATTTCCAACAACTGTTTGCCCAGGTGACCAATCCCCCGATCGACTCAATCCGGGAGGAAATTATCACCTCAGCGGAAACCACGATCGGCTCCGAGCGCAATTTACTCAAGCCAGAGCCGGAAAGCTGCCACCTGATCAAGCTGAAAACCCCAATTATCAGCAATGCCGAACTGGCCAAGCTCAAGGCCGTCAGTAACGATGGTTTCAAAGCTGTCACCTACTCGATCCTGTTCGATCCCAAGACGGGGGTGGAGGGGTTAGCGCAACGGTTGGATGACATCTTTGCCCAGGCGGATCAGGCGATCGCCGACGGGGTGAATTTAATTATTCTGAGCGATCGCGGGGTTAACGCCGAACACGCTCCCATCCCAGCCCTTCTCGCCGTTGCCGGTCTCCACCACCATCTGATCCGGGCAGGGACGCGCACCCGTGTGGGTATTGTGTTGGAGTCGGGGGAACCGCGTGAGGTGCATCATTTCGCCACCCTGATCGGGTACGGGTGCGGCGCGATTAACCCCTATCTTGCCTTTGAAACTCTGGATGACCTGATCAAAGAAGGCTTGCTGCTGAATGTGGATTACGCCACGGCCTGCAAGAACTACATCAAGGCGGCGACCAAGGGCGTGATCAAGGTGGCCTCCAAGATTGGCATTTCGACGATCCAGAGCTATCGCGGTGCTCAGATTTTTGAAGCGATCGGTCTCAATCGATCGGTGATTGACAAATACTTCACCTGGACAGCCTCCCGCATTGAGGGATCGGATTTGGCCGTTCTCGCGACGGAAGCGGTCCTGCGGCACAGCGCGGCGTTCCCGGATCGCCCCAGCAATGGCCATACCCTCCCCGTGGGTGGTGAATACCAGTGGCGCAAGGATGGGGAAGCCCACCTGTTCAGTCCGGAAACGATTCATACCCTGCAACAGGCGGTACGCACCAATAACTACGACCTGTTCAAGCGCTATGCGGCTTTGGTGAATGAGCAAAACCAGAAGTTCTTCACCCTGCGGGGGCTGCTGCAATTCAAACCGCGCCAACCGATCCCCATTGAGGAAGTGGAACCCGTTGAGGCGATCGTGAAGCGCTTCAAAACCGGGGCCATGAGCTACGGCTCCATCTCCAAGGAAGCCCATGAAAGTCTGGCGATCGCGATGAACCGGCTGGGTGGCAAGTCCAACACGGGTGAAGGAGGCGAAGATCCGGAACGCTATACCTGGACGAATGAGCAGGGCGATTCCAAGAACAGTGCGATTAAGCAGGTGGCCTCCGGTCGCTTTGGCGTCACCAGCCTCTATCTCTCCCAGGCGCGGGAACTCCAGATCAAGATGGCCCAGGGAGCAAAACCGGGCGAAGGCGGTCAACTTCCCGGTCGCAAGGTCTACCCCTGGATTGCTAAGGTGCGCCACTCAACCCCCGGTGTGGGCCTGATTTCGCCGCCGCCCCACCACGATATTTATTCGATCGAAGATCTGGCGGAACTCATTCATGATCTGAAAAATGCCAACCGGGAAGCCCGCGTCAGCGTCAAGCTGGTGTCGGAAGTGGGGGTGGGCACGATCGCGACGGGGGTTGCTAAGGCCCATGCGGATGTGGTGCTGATCTCTGGTTTCGATGGTGGTACCGGGGCGTCACCCCAGACCTCGATTAAACACGCCGGGTTGCCCTGGGAGTTGGGACTGGCGGAAACCCATCAGACGTTGGTCCTGAATAATCTGCGATCGCGGATTGCCGTGGAAACCGATGGCCAGATGAAGACGGGGCGGGATGTGGTGATTGCAACGCTGCTGGGGGCGGAGGAATATGGCTTCTCAACGGCTCCGCTGGTCACCCTTGGCTGCATCATGATGCGCGTGTGCCACCTGAACACCTGTCCTGCTGGAATTGCCACCCAGGACCCGCGCCTGCGCAAGGACTTTATCGGTGATCCGGAGCATACGGTCAACTTCATGCGCTTTGTTGCTCAGGAGGTGCGGGAATGGATGGCCCAGTTGGGCTTCCGCACGATTAACGAGATGGTGGGCCGCACCGATGTCCTGGAGGCGAAGCAGGCGGTGGATCACTGGAAGGCCAAGGGCATTGATCTGTCCAAAATTCTCTACCAGCCGGAAGCAGGACCGGAGGTCGGTCGCTATTGCCAGATGCCCCAGGATCATGGGTTGGACAAGTCGCTGGATCTGACGGTGTTGCTGGATCTGTGTAAACCCGCGATCGAGCGTGGCGAAAAGGTCAAAGCAACGCTGCCGATCAAGAATACGAACCGTGTGGTTGGCACGATTCTGGGCAATGAGATCACCAAGCGCCACTGGCAGGGCTTGCCGGAGGACACGGTGCAGCTTCACTTCCAGGGCAGTGCGGGCCAAAGTTTCGGCGCGTTTGTGCCCAAGGGGGTAACGCTGGAACTGGAGGGCGATGCCAATGACTACGTGGGTAAGGGTTTGAGTGGCGGCAAGATCATCGTCTATCCCCCGGCAGGATCAACGTTTGTCGCTGAGGAGAACATCATCATCGGCAATGTTGCCCTCTATGGGGCCACGGGCGGGGAAGCCTATATCAGTGGCATGGCCGGGGAGCGCTTTGGTGTGCGCAATTCGGGTGTCCATGCCGTAGTGGAGGCGGTCGGTGATCACGGCTGCGAATACATGACGGGGGGAACGGTGATCGTTCTCGGTGCCACTGGGCGTAACTTTGCCGCTGGCATGAGTGGCGGGGTGGCCTATGTCCTGGATGAAGCCGGAGATTTTGCCACGCGCTGTAATACGCAAATGGCGGATCTGGAAACGCTGACGGACCCGGATGAAATTGCCGAAATTCGGGAGCGAGTCCAGCGCCATGTGGATTATACGGGCAGCAAGAAGGGGACGCTGGTGTTGGCGAATTGGGAGGCAATGGTACCCAAGTTTGTCAAGGTGATGCCGCGTGATTATAAGCGGGTGTTGCAGGCGATCCAGGAGGCGTTGGCATCGGGTCTCAGTGGCGATGAGGCGTTGGATGCGGCGTTTGAGGCAAATGCCCGTGATGTGGCCCGGATTGGGGGGAGTTAGGGAACCACAAAGGCACAAAGAACGCAAAGAAACACCAAGGGGCAACATCCTGTAGGGGGTCTCATGTAGGGGCGGGTTTTGTAGAGAGATTCAAGGGAACCCGACCATCTTTATAAACCCGCCCTCCCCCACGAACCATTCCCTGTCTTAACCCTTCCCAGCCGCGATCGTTCAATGGTACAAGCACCGCCCCAAAAAATTTCACTAGAGGCGTTTCTGGCATTACCAGAGACGAAACCGGCCAGTGAATATATTGCGGGCAAAGTGCTACAAAAGCCCATGCCCAAGGCCCGTCACTCCCGACTACAAAGTAAACTCCTGGAGGCCATTAACGGCATCGCGGCTGAGCGCAAAATTGCCTATGCCTTTCCAGAATTGCGATGTACCTTTGCTGGACGCTCAATTGTGCCAGATATTGTCGTCTTGCGATGGGAACATATTCAATTTAATGCGATGGGTGAACCCGTTGACGATATTCTCAGAGCGCCTGACTGGCAAATAGAAATCCTATCCCCCCAACAAAGTCCGAACCGGGTTATGGGTAACCTTCTCCATAGTCTGAAGCAGGGTTGCCAATTAGGCTGGTTCATTGATCCCAACGATCGCTCAATCCTCGTCTTCCAACCCAATCAACAACCGACCCTATGCTATGATCTGGATTCCTTACCGGTTCTGAACCCGGTTGATCTCAACCTCACCGTTGCAGAAATTTTTAACTGGCTAATCATGCAAACCTAGGGGGACCAAGACTATGAGCAGCACAACCATTGTTAACCCCAAAGCCTATATTGAGGATGTTGAAGGCTGCTATCGGATTGTTGGTAAACGAGTCTCTCTGGATTCGATTGTCTATGCGTATTACCTATGAAAATCAAAGCTATTATTCATCCTGCCGAAGAGGGCGGTTATTGGGCAGAAGTCCCTGCTCTCCCAGGCTGTGTTACAGAAGGAGATTCCCTAGAGGAAGTCATGCGTAATTTGGAGGATGCCATTGAAGGCTGGTTGAGCGTCGCCAATAGCCTCAAGGAAGCTGCACCCACCGACCAGGTTGTCGAAATTGCAATATGAAGTCAGTTTCGGGAAGGCAACTTTGCAAAATCGTAGAAAAAAGAGGTTGGATTCGCCAGCGAATTACAGGAAGTCATTATATTTATGCAAACCCCCAAACAGATAGAATTCTGTCTATCCCAGTTCATGGCAATCAAGACTTAAAGATTGGAACTTTGAAGACCTTGATGAAAATTGCTCAACTGACTGAAGCAGATTTATCCTAAATAACCGTTTGACCAAGCTTATAAAGCAACGCTAGACCACCCGATCGGACCAATCACTATCATGGGAAAACCAACCGGCTTTATTGAATTTGCCCGCGAAGTCGCCGCCGAACTCGATCCCCGCGATCGCATTCGCAACTGGGACGAGTTCCATCTACCCCTACCCGAAGACAAACTTCGCACCCAGGGCGCACGCTGCATGGACTGCGGCACCCCCTTCTGCCACACCGGCATCACTATCAGTGGCATGGCCAGCGGTTGCCCGATCAACAACCTGATTCCCGAATGGAATGATCTCGTCTACCGGGGTCTCTGGCGCGAAGCCCTCGATCGCCTGCACAAAACCAATAACTTCCCCGAATTCACGGGTCGCGTCTGTCCGGCTCCCTGCGAAGGCGCTTGTGTCTTAGGCATTCACAATCCCCCCGTTACGATTAAAGAAATCGAACACGCCATTATCGATAAGGGCTGGGAAGAAGGCTGGATTGAACCCCGTCCCCCGGCAAAACGGACGGGTAAGAAGGTAGCGATCGTCGGTTCGGGTCCGGCGGGTCTCTGTGCTGCTGCCCAACTGAATACCGCAGGCCATTGGGTGACGGTCTTTGAACGGGCCGATCGCCCTGGGGGATTGCTCATGTACGGCATCCCCAACATGAAGCTGGACAAGGAAAAAGTCGTCCTGCGGCGGTTGCAATTGCTGGAGCAAGAAGGCGTTAAGTTTGTCTGCAATACCGAAGTCGGTAAAGATTTGCCTGCGGAACAACTCATGCAAGAATTTGATGCCGTGGTTCTCTGTACCGGGGCCACTCGTCCCCGCGATTTACCGATTTCTGGACGCGAACTTCAGGGCATTCATTTTGCGATGGAGTTTCTCACTGCTAACACTAAAGCCGTTTTGGATCGTCATACCAATGGTGGCTTTATCAATGCTGCCGGTAAGGATGTGGTGATCATCGGCGGGGGTGATACCGGAACCGACTGTGTGGGGACTTCCCTGCGCCACGGGTGCCGAAGCCTCGTGCAATTGGAAATCATGCCGAAGCCGCCCTTGGAACGCGCCCCCAATAATCCCTGGCCGGAGTGGCCCAAGGTCTATCGCCTGGACTACGGTCAAGAGGAAGCCGCTGCCCAATTCGGTAGCGACCCCCGTGTCTATCTAACCACGGCCACCCATTTTGAAGGCGATGCCGATGGTCATGTCAAAGCGGTTCATACCGTCGAAGTCGAATGGAAAAAAGATGAGGCCGGTCGCTTCATTCCCGCCCATATTCCGGGCACAGAAAAAGTTATTCCTGCGCAATTGGTATTGCTAGCAATGGGTTTCCTCGGTCCCGAACAACCGTTACTGGATGCCCTCGGCCTCGATCGTGATGGCCGCAGCAATATCAAAGCTGAGTATGGTGACTATGCCACCAGTATTCCAGGCGTGTTTGCCGCTGGGGATTGTCGGCGCGGTCAAAGCCTTGTGGTTTGGGCCTTTAATGAAGGTCGCGGCGCGGCACGGGAATGCGATCGCTACCTCATGGGCAGCACCGATTTACCTTAGTTTCTGCATAGCGGTTAGGGGGACTCTGAAGCTGTTTCGAGTTCCCTTTTGGCTCCTCACCCGATTTGTGGATAGTGCCCCAGCCTTCCGAAGAAGGGATATACTAGTAAATAGTAGGATTACTTATGGAGAATGCAGAAGTGTTGAATCCAGATATAAAACTTTACATTTTAGGGTGCGAGAGTC
>JBBILC010000023.1:0-46544 GCA_037445115.1 Coleofasciculaceae cyanobacterium bin_20 | reverse complement strand
GGCGACGATAGTTGGAGGGTCGCCTCCCGCTAAAATAGCTCATCGCCAGCTTAATACTCGCACAATGGGAGTTTTTGTAGAAGCAAAGCTCCCTTTGCGCTTTTAAACCTAATTCCTTTGCCGATCGATACAGCATTTTTCAACCTACCGAAGGATGCTAGCATCTGATGAACAAGAGGCTTGAGCTTGAGCACCTTGCCTGTCCTTTACTAAGGTGAAAAGGTTGTCTCCATAACCGACTAGATTAAGTTGGTGGTGAGCGCAAGATTTTTATTTTTCGAGGTGTCCTCGGAAACTGTTCGGAGGGGTAGAATTTTAAAAATTTAAAAAAATAAGGTTCAAAAATTGATCTATCCTGGAAGACTGACACGATAATCCAAGCAGGGTTCCATGACGAATGCCTCCCCAATTCCTGTAGTGATTGCTGGTGCCGCTGGCAAGATGGGCCGTGAAGTGGTCAAGGCGGTGGCCCAAGCTGAGGATATGACGTTGTTTGGCGCGATTGACCATCGGGCGGATGTGGTGGGCGAGGATGTGGGGATCTTGGCTGGGATTGGTCCCCTGGAGGTGCCGTTGACCAACGATCTACAAGGGATGCTGGTGTTGGCGGCGCAGGAAAAACAGCCAGCAGTATTGGTGGATTTTACCCATCCGGACGCGGTCTATGACAATGTGCGATCGGCCATTGCCTACGGGATACGGCCTGTGGTGGGGACGACGGGCCTGAGTGCCGCCCAATTGCAAGAATTAGCAGAGTTTGCGGAAAAAGCCAGTATTGGCTGTGTTGTTGCGCCTAATTTTTCGATCGGTATGATCCTGCTGCAACAGGCAGCGGCCCAGGCCAGTCAGTATTTTGACCATGTCGAAATTATTGAGCTTCATCATAATCAGAAAGCTGATGCCCCCAGTGGGACGGCGCTTCAGACGGCGCAACTGTTGGCAGAACTGGGTAAGACCTATAACCAGGCGATCGTGACGGAAACCGAGAAACTGCCAGGAGCGAGGGGCAGTCTGGCGGAGGAGGGGATTCGTATCCATAGTGTGCGCCTGCCGGGATTGATTGCCCACCAGGAGGTAATTTTTGGTGCACCGGGGCAAATTTATACCCTGCGCCATGATACGACCGATCGCACATGCTTTATGCCTGGTGTCTTACTAGCCATTCGCAAGGTACTGCCCCTAAAATCGTTAGTCTATGGCCTTGAGAAAATTCTCTAGAGCCAACAGCGTTCTTTCTGGCTACGGCAACCATGCTGATCCCGTTGACGCGTAAAACCTTTGAGAACCTGATTCCCCTCTTAGCTACGGGGGCACAGTATGTCTATTGCTGGGGCAAGGTACCGGATTTACTGCGTCGCCTGCTCATTTCAGTCGTGGGCGGTCTGATGATTGTATTGGGACGAATTTTTTTGAGTGAACAGGTAACAGCAAGTATTCTCCCGTTTACGATCGGGGCCATTATTGGCTTCTACTGGCTGTGGGCACCGGTCTATGCTGCCTACCGTCGCAATGCGGAATATCGTAAGTTGCCCTACTGCGGCTTTTGGCAGGGGGAGGTATTAGACGTATTTGTGACGGAGGAGTTAATTGGTAAGGAAGAAACAGTCAACAATAAGGGCGAATTAGTAATTGTAGAAAACCGAGAACGACGACTGAATCTTGAAGTGGGGGATGCAACGGGCTTCCGGGCGCGATCGCAGGTGTCCCTGAAACGCACCCATAAAGTGATTCGGCCCGGTCAACTAGCGGAAATGTTGGTGTTATCGGGTCGTCCAGATTTGAGTCGAGTGGCAAAGATTTCGGATATTTATATCCCCAGTCATGATCTTTGGGTGAGTGACTATCCCTATGTACAGCGGGATGCGTTTGTGGAAGTGAGTCGTAAGTTAGCCCAGTCGCCGCGTCGGGCACGGGATTGGGATGAGGAGGATGAGGTGTATTAGTGCCCCCACTGGGCAGTATTAACCGGGTTACCAGTTCACTCCCCGAAGTCGTGCGGAGGTCGAAGCTGGACTGGGATTGGCGGGAACCACCGTGGCAAAACTTAATATAAAACTCACCGTGCTCACCGAGGCAAGTCGGCTACACTAGCCAATAGACAGGGCCACTCTTGAGGGTGGCGGGTTTAACCGCTAACTCTTGAGGTGATGCGATGATCTTGGTGATGCCGCGATCGACGATCGGCACTCGCAGCATCACTGGCAGGAGATCAGCAAGGGCTTTCCCGGTCCGTGTGGGATCTCAGGGATTCCGGTACTAGGAAGCTTGAGAATGGTTGGTTTTCCAGGAGCAGCCAGCAGTCTTTGTGCTGAGCAATGTAAAGTATCCGGATCTGCGTCAGGGTTAGTCGGAAAATTCGAGAGGCTAGTAACTTACTTCCGCCTTAATTCCCTCTTTTAATTCCTCAAGTTTTACCCTCCTTATTTTCAGGTTTCCAGGTATGGCTGGCGAATTTTCAATTGCATCTAAAGCCCGTACAACAGTCTCATTACCAGAGCGCACCTATCAGGCTGCCCTGCTCATGATGCTGGTTACGACTCTATTGTCAGTCGCTGGATTTCGTCTATGGCAATTACAAATTATCCAGGGGAATACCTTTCGCAATCAGGCTGAGGAGAACCGAATTCGATTGATCCCCGTCCCTGCCGATCGCGGTCTCGTTTTGGATCGTCAGCAAGAATATTTAGCCACTAATCGATTATCACGGGCTGTTTATTTATGGCCCCGTGCCCAGTCACCTGAACAATGGCAAACGATTGCCTTTCGTTTAGGGAAAATCCTATCTATTCCTACGGTAGAAATCCTGGAAAAGCTTTCCGAAGTGGGTTATCAATCAGCCATGCCGATTCGGATCACGCGGGATCTGAAGCCTGCACAATTTGTCAGTTTGGCAGAATATGCCGAAACCTTGCCGGGGGTAGAAGTGCAGCCCGAATCCACCCGGAATTACCCACACCGTACCGTCGCCGCCCATGTCTTGGGTTATATTGGCGAAGCGAACGCAGCCGATCTGCGGGCACATCCGGAATACCCAATGGGGATGATTGTGGGTCAGCAGGGGATCGAGCGCTCGGCCAATGCACATCTGACTGGGAAATGGGGCAATCGCCTGATTGAGGTCAATGCCAAGGGTAAGGAATTACGAGTGTTGGGGATCGATCCCCCCCAAGGCGGCGCCCCCCTACACCTGACGCTGGATCTGAAGATGCAACGCGCCGCTGAACAAGCCCTAGGGGGCCGACGGGGGGCTGTGGTTGCCCTGGATGCCCAGACAGGAGCTGTGCGGGTATTAGCCAGTTCCCCCAGCTTTGATCCCAACCTTTTCACCAAGCGCATGACAGCGGCCCAGTGGCAATCCTTGCAATCTGCCGACGAACCCCTCCTCAACCGGGCACTGCAAGGCTATCCCCCCGGCAGTACCTTCAAAATTGTCACGTCGGTTGCCGGGATGATGTCGGGTAAATTTTCACCCCAGTCCCTGGTGGGAACCAGTTCCTTTATTACCGTTGGGGGAATTCAGTTTTGGGAGCATAGTGGTGGTTACGGCACAATTGGCTTTCGCGATGCCCTTGCCTATAGCAGTAATACCTTTTTTTACCGAGTTGGGATGGCAGCGGGGCCGGAACAGATTGCTAAATGGAGCCGCGAATTGGGGATTGGGACCACTAGCCTGACACGCTTGGGCCTTGATGGCGGGAGTTCGGGTTCCATCCCCACGCCAGCGGAGAAGGAAAGTCTCTACGGAGAACCCTGGTATGCTGGGGACACGGTCAGTATGTCGATCGGGCAAGGGTTAGTACTCGCCACTCCGTTGGAATTGGCCGTGATGGTCGCGACGATCGCGAACGGTGGCGCCCGGGTACAGCCTCACCTATTGACTGCTCAAACCCCGCAATCGGAATTCCAACCCTTAAAAACGGCGATCGCGCCTGAAGTCATTGCCGTCATTCGTGAAGGGCTGATTGACACCGTGCGGAAAGGGACAGCCCGCCGCCTCAACGATGGTTCAATCCCCTTGACGGGGGGGAAAACAGGGACAGCGGAAGTGCCGGGTGGCCAGAGATCAAACGCTGTCTTTGTAGGCTTTGGTCCGGCCAGTAACCCGGAACTGGCTGTGGCTGTGGTCGTGGAGAATGGGGGGTATGGGGGGGCAACCGCCGCACCGATCGCCTTGGCTGTCTATCGGGCTTACTTCGGCAAGGTCTAGACCGATGATCAGCAGCTTTGGTTGGGAAGCGGTATGATGCCTAGCGTTGGCATGTTGTGAACTTTCCGGTGAGCGAAGCGTGCTAAAACTGTCCCTCACGACTTTTTTCTCAAACCTCTGCGCAGGTCTGATCTCGGGCTTGGTGAATATTACCTATAGCCTTTCCTATGCGGCCCTGATTTTTCCGGGTGAGTTGTCGCAATTCCTCCCCTTTGGCATCACCTCTACCCTGATTACGGCTTCCCTGACTGGAGCGATCGTGGCTGTGCGCAGTTCACTGCCCTTTATTATTTCAGGACCCGACTCCAATGCCGCAGCTATTTTAGCCGTCATTGTCGCCACGATCGCCCAGAACTTGACGGCACAGGAAGCTGGCTTATTATTCCCAACTATTTGGTTAACGATTATCCTGACGACTACCTGTACGGGCCTCTTCCTCTGGATGTTGGGGCGGCTACAACTAGGGCGCTTTATTCGGTTTATTCCCTATCCCGTGGTTGGTGGCTTTTTAGCTGGATTAGGTTGGCTATTTGCCCAAGGTTCGTTCACGGTGATGACGAATATGCCGTTACGGCTGTCCAATTTTGTCGATTTTGGGCAACCAAGTATCCTCCTACTTTGGCTACCAGGGGTGTTTCTGGGGATTAGTCTCCAGATTGTCCTCTATCGAGTTAAACATTTTCTGACCTTTCCGGCCATCCTCCTAACAGCGCTGGGTTTCTTCTATATTGGCCTTGCCCTAACAAACACCTCCTTTGATCTGGCGAGGGACTACGGCCTGCTCTTCTCAAGCCTCACCGCTGGGGGAATGCACCACCTGCCCCAACTCTCCCTGTTGTTTAATGCCGATTGGTCTACCTTAGGGCTTCAGTTTCAAAGTTTGATTACTTTGCTCGCGATCGTCCCCATTACCATCCTGCTGAATGCCACGGGGCTGGAGATGGCAACCCAAACCGATGTTGACCTCGATCAGGAGTTGGAAACAGCCGGTATTGCCAATGTTATGACGGGACTGTGTGGTGGTATTGTTGGACATTTTTCCATTAGCCGTAGTTTACTGAACTATGCAGCGGGAGGACGCGATCGCAGTTCGGGACTGGTGGCCGCGCTCTTCTGTGCTCTATTTCTTTTGTTTGGCACAACTGTTCTCAACTATTTACCCAAGTTCCTCTTCGGCGGTTTACTTTTTTATCTAGGCATTTCACTACTCATTGAATGGGTCTATCAAGCATGGTTTCGGCTATCGCATCTAGACTATGTTCTTGTGTTGATCATGTTGTTGACGATCGCTCGTTTAGGACTACTGGAAGGGGTGGGTCTTGGTTTATTAGTTGCCTGTCTACTGTTTGTGGTCAATTATAGTAATCTGCGCGTGATTAAAAATGTTTTCTCAGGCAATATTTATAAAAGTAATTTTGAGCGTTCCTTTCATCAGAAAAAATTACTCAAGGAACATGGTGATGAAATCTGTATCATTCGCCTTCAGGGCTATATCTTTTTTGGAACCGCGAATAGTTTGCTAGAGTATATCCGCGATCGGTTGGAAGATACCACACAAACCAGCCTAAAGTTTCTGATTCTGGATTTCTTTCTCGTGGGTGGCTTAGACTCATCTGCTGCCGTCAGTTTTCTCAAAATCAAACAATTAGCCTATAAGTCTGCGACAACTGTCATCTTCACCAGTTTGACGCCTCCGATCGCGGCCCGATTATATGAATCCAAAATTATTGATTCGGAAGAATTAGCCAGCGTCAGCGAACCAGAAGCCAGCGCTGAGACACCGAAGGCAAATCTGGATTTAAGCACAGGGATCACGAAACGATCGGCTACCCCACCAGAACCCCAGGTCGCCGAGACAAGCCGGACCGATCACGTCATGGTTTTCCCTGATCTCGATCGGGGGGTTGAGTGGTGTGAGAACCAAATTCTGAAATTAACGACCTTTCGCCGCAAACGCTTTATGCCCCTCCCGATTCAATTGGAGCAATTTTTCCCGATTCCAGAACGGGTCTCAAAATTTGTCTCCTATATGAAGCGATCGCAAACTCAAGCGGATTATTGCCTATTTAAACAAGGTGATATTCCCGATGCCCTATATTTTATTGAGTCAGGTCAAGTTTCGCTGGTTCGTGAGTTACCGGATGGTCAAACCGAACGAATTGGTACCTTTGGGGAAGGCACTGTCCTGGGTGAAGTTGGCTTTTATAGCCAGACGCCCCATCCAGCGACTGCAATCACCGATAGTCCCTGTCGTATCTATTGCCTCTCCCATGCAGTCCTTGAAAAAATGCAACAGGAAGATCCCCAACTCCTCGCCGCCTGCCATCAGTTGATCGCCCAATTCCTAGCCGATCGGGTCATTGATGCCGATGAAAAATCAAAAATCCTGCGCCAGTGATCGACACTTACCCGTGACCGCCACCTAGTGGTCTCCCCCAATCCTGTAAGACAGTTGTTAGGATAGGAGAAATTGAAATTCCATGTATTGACTGCATTCACTAGGAGTAGCCCGTCATGGTGATTCGTGATGACAATCGATATTTTTTACAGTCCCCTTCGGTCAGCGCCCTGACCCCTTCCCAAGTAATCGAGATGATGGCCCGCTTTGAGCAGTTTGGCTTCGTCATTCTCAACTGTGAACCGACCCCACACTTAAAACAGGACTTTGTCCAATTAGCGCAATATTTTGGCAAGATTATCCCCCACAATCAATCAGATGATCTGGGGATTTTACCGATCACCCTATTGCCCGACTATCCGGATTATGCAAATACTCAGTGTGAGCACTTAGCGCTGCATACAGACGGAGCCTTTGAAACAGTTCCCCCTGCCGTGATGGCGATGCAATGTGAAATTGCTGCGATCGCGGGTGGTTTAAGTTGTCTAGTCGATGCTTACGACCTTTATCGGTATCTCCTTCAGGTTGATCCGATGGGGCTACAATATCTATTTGAACCGGATGTTTTTCACATCCAACGGGATAACCAATCAGCACAGCGGGCCATTTTCTGGCACGATCGTCAAGGGCGATTAAAAATCGCTTTTCGCTCAGATACGGTTGCCAAAATCAGTGTTAAATCCCATGCCCAACCCGTTTTTGAACGCATTAAGCAATTCCTTGCCGATCGCGCTAATCAGTTCCAGTGGCACCTACAACCAGGGCAGATTTTGATTTTTGATAACACGCGAATGTTGCACGGTCGCACTGCATTTTCCCCCAGCTCCAAGCGACGGATCAATGGATTATGGTTCGATGGCCAGCCAGTCAAGGATGCAGTTCCCCACCGGTATGCGACCTCTAGCTGCTAGCAACCTGACGGTCGCGATTGTCCATCTCTTGTTGGTTTTAGACCTTGTGGGTTTTAGAGACGGGGGTGATTCTCCTTACAGCACTTCCATACTCGGTGAGGTACAGGCAAGGGGCTTAAGCCCCTTGTTCGCAAGGCTTGACAGTACTTCATTGGAGAGAGAACGGCTGTATTACCCCCAATTTAATAGCGATCGCATCCTAAACGCATCTCCCTGGCTAGCAAGCAAATGCCCCGTGACCCCAATCATCTTCCAGCCCAAGACCTCCACCGAACTGAGGCGATTGGGCACAGCCCCCAACAACCGCAATGCGGCCAGGGCATGATGCCGCCCGCAACGGTTCTCATCCAAGACTCCACCCGTTTAGAGGCACGCCTCCGGGAGATTCCGGCTGAACCCGGTGTGTACCTCATGCGCGATCGCGATGATCGCATCCTTTATATTGGCAAGTCCAAAAAACTACGCACACGGGTCCGGTCCTACTTCCGGGAAGGTCAACGCCACTCTCCCCGGATCGAGTTAATGGTCCGCCAGATCGTCGAAATTGAATTTATTGTTACCGACACTGAAGCCGAGGCCCTCGCACTGGAGGCCAATCTGGTCAAACAGCACCAACCCCACTTCAATGTGCTGTTAAAAGATGATAAGAAGTACCCCTATTTGTGTATTACCTGGTCTGAGGATTATCCCCGGATCTTTATTACCCGCAAGCGACGTTTGGAGCACGCCCGCGATCGCTACTACGGCCCCTATGTGGACACCCACACCCTGCGTAGTACCCTTCACCTGGTTAAGCGGATTTTCCCCCTGCGGCAACGGCCCCAACCCCTGTTTAAGGATCGGCCCTGCTTGAACTACGATATTGGGCGCTGTCCGGGCGTCTGCCAGCAGTTAATTTCCTCAGAAGCGTATCGTAAAACTGTACAAAAGGTGGCGATGGTTTTCCAGGGACGATCGTCAGAGTTAGTCGATAACCTGACCCAGCAAATGGAGCAGGCGGCTGAAGCCCTTAACTTTGAACTCGCCGCCAAACTGCGGGATCAGATCACGGCCCTGAAATCCCTCAACGCCGAGCAAAAGGTGGCTCTGCCCGATGACACCGTCTCCCGCGATGCGATCGCCCTTGCCACCAATGGGGAGTATGCCTGCATCCAACTCTTCCAAATTCGGGCCGGACGCCTGGTCGGACGCCTGGGTTTTGTCGCTGAAATTCCGGCGGCTCCCGTTAGTGTTACCCAGTCAGGAACAGCCTCTTGTGGGATAGGCGTCTTGCCTGTCTCACCCAACTCAACTCCGCAGAGTGTCTCGCCTGTTCCTCCGCAAGGTGTCGCACCTGACTCGCCCGACCCAACCCCGCAAGGCGATACCGACTCAAGTCAAGTGACGCCCCCAGAAGCCGGGATGATCCTGCAACGGGTGCTAGAAGAACACTACCAAACCGTTGATCCGGTCGAAATTCCCGCTGAAATCCTGGTCCAGCACGAACTCCCAGAAACCGAGATGCTAGCGACCTACCTCAGTGAGATCAAAGGACGCAAAGTCACGATTGTCGCCCCCCAACGGCAAACCAAGGCCGAACTGATCGAGATGGTGGAACGCAACGCCGCCTATGAATTGGAACGCACCCAAAAGACCCACGATCGCACCCTGCAAGCCCTCCAAGACCTGGCCGAAGTCCTTGACCTGCCCAGCTTACCTCACCGCATCGAAGGGTATGACATTTCCCACATTCAAGGATCAGATGCCGTTGCCTCCCAGGTCGTCTTTATCAATGGGCTACCGGCCAAGCAACACTATCGCCATTACAAGATTCAAAATCCCCACGTCAAGGCTGGCCATTCCGATGATTTTGCGAGCCTCGCGGAGGTGATCCGGCGACGCTTTCGTAAGTATGGCAACCAGAAAGACCTCCGAGGGAAAGACCTCCGAGGTTTCCAAAACCTCGGAGGTCTGGCAGGTCTGGCAGATTTACCGGATTTGGTGATGATTGATGGGGGTAAGGGACAACTCTCGGCGGTGGTGACTGTCCTGCGGGAATTGAATTTGTTGGGTGACCTGCGGGTGGTGAGTTTAGCCAAGCAACGGGAGGAAATTTTCTTACCCGGAGAATCCTTACCCCTGGCGACACAGCCCGATCAACCGGGGGTACAACTCCTGCGGCGGTTACGGGACGAAGCCCATCGATTTGCCGTGAGTTTCCATCGCCAGCAACGGAGCGATCGCCTGCGCCGATCGCGCCTGGATGACATTCCCGGCCTGGGGTTTTATCGCCAAAAACAATTGTTGGCCCATTTTCGCTCGATCGACTATATCCGCGAGGCTAGCCCAACCCAATTAGCGGAAGTTCCCGGTATTGGCCCTCGCCTTGCCCAAGAAATTTATCACTATTTTCATCCCCAAAATACTTAAAGACACCTCGCAAAATACCCCTTTTTGTAACTATATCCCCACAATCATAAGGAGTTGGGGCGGGCGGCTCCGCCGTCTGGCTCCATTCGTCGAGGTTCCCTTAAAAGCGATCCAGAGAAGCTATCCACAATATTGAAACCCATTAAATCTGTAAGGGATAGCGACTACATTGAACAACGGTAAACCCCGTCAACCCATCGCCTAAGGCATTGCTTGTGCCAAAAAGGGTATTGAGCGATCCTGGCATCCATCCTAAGGTAGAAAGGAGTCAGTGAGGGTAACATTCAGCTTGAGAGTGTAGCGAAATCTAGATTTTTATTGCGTTTAATGTAAAAATTTCCCATATCCTTGATATTACTTATTGAAGCGTAAACCAATTGCCCGAAGCGAGTGGGCTATTATTTGACCGTAGTTTCATTGAGATGTGGCGAGGAGTGCCTGCTCAACGACGATCGAGGAATCTTTTATGATTGCGACTGCTCCTTCTGGAAATCGGCTCAATTTAGACGCCATGCGGTTTGGACGCCCCAATATTTGTGGTTGGGAAGCGGATGTCCAAGCTCTTGTGCAGCATAATGATCCGATTTTTGCTCCCCACTCCAACATTAATCTGGATCAGGTCACGGCAGCGTTTGCCTGTGCCTTGCACATGCACCAACCGTCGATTCCAGCCGGAGCGCATGGTGAGGTGATTTGTAACCTGCAATATATGTTTGAACACCAGGGGGAAGGCGATAACCACAACGCCGACACCTTTGCCTGGTGCTATAGCCGGATTGGGGATTTTATCCCCGAAATTGTCCATAACGGTGGGAATCCCCGCATCATGCTGGACTACTCCGGCAATTTGCTCTGGGGTTTCCAACAAATGGGGCGGGATGACATCCTCAACAACCTCAAACGCATTACCTGTGATATCACCTATCACCCCTACGTGGAATGGTTAGGGACGATGTGGAGTCACGCCGTTGTCCCCTCGACGCCAATTCCCGACATTAAATTGCACATGCTGGCATGGCAACATCACTTTGCGGCGATTTTTGGCCAGGATAACCTCCGTCGAGTCAAGGGGTTCTCGCCACCAGAAATGCATCTACCTAACCATCCTGACACGCTCTATGAATACATCAAAGCGCTGAAGGAATGTGGCTATCGCTGGCTGATGGTGCAAGAACATTCGATCGAGCGTCTGGATGGCTCTGGCCCACGCCATGAGGATAAATATGTCCCGAATCGTCTTGTGACGCGTAACTCCAAGGGTGAGGAGATTAGCATCACGGTTCTGGTTAAAACCCAGGGGTCCGACACCAAATTGGTCGCCCAAATGCAGCCCTACCACGAGGCCAAGGGACGTGGACGGCAGCAAGTGGGTAGCCGCGAAGTACCCTCCTGCGTCACCCAGATCGCCGATGGCGAAAACGGTGGTGTGATGATGAACGAGTTTGCCCGCAATTTCCACAACCCTTGGTACGAGACGAAGGATAATGGCCGGGGCGCAACGGGTACCGTGGGTCTCAACGGGACGGAATATATTGAACTCCTGGAAGCCAAGGGCGTGAAGCCAGAGGATTATCCCGTGTGTCAAGCCGTGGGCCAGCACAAGATCTGGCAGCGGGTTAACCCCGATCGTGCCACTCCCGAAGCTGTTGCCAAGGCGATCGCGGAGTTACAAGCAACCGATCACTCCTTTCACATGGACGGAGCTTCCTGGACCAATGATTTGAGTTGGGTGAAGGGGTATGAGAATGTCCTGGAACCCATGAATCAATTAAGTGCGATGTTCCACCGGAAGTATGATTCCCTGGTGGCGAAAGATCCATCCGTTACCCAGAGTCCTGATTATCAGGAGGCGCTGCTCTACAACCTGTTAGTGCAGACGAGTTGCTTCCGCTATTGGGGCCAAGGCGCTTGGACGGACTATGCCCGTGAACTGTACCGCCGGGGTGAGGAAATCCTGAAGCGTTAGGTTAGCGGCGATCGGGCCATGCCGGTTCCGATTGAATCAGACTTATGAGGTGGGCTGTCCAACAGCCCACCTTTTGCCTTTATCCCGGTGACTGGGGGAAAATCGCCGATCGCAGCTTGGTGTGAGGGCCTGCCCACACACTCCCGAATGGCCCATGATTAAAATAAGGCTTGAAACCAACTGAAAGGTTGTTTTTGGCCCGCGATCGCCTTTCTGAGTAGCCCTGTGTTAAACCAAATCAAAGCCCTTGCTGAAGACTTTGCGCCCCGTCTGATCGAAATTCGTCGCCATCTCCACAGCCACCCGGAGCTGAGTGGGCAGGAGTACCAAACTGCCGCCTATGTGGCCGGGGTATTGTCCTCGTGTGGTCTCCATGTGCGGGAGGCCGTCGGGAAAACCGGAGTCGTGGGGGAACTTAAACGGGGAGAGACCCCCCCCCAGTGGTTGGCTATCCGTACCGATATGGATGCCCTACCGATTACGGAACACACGGGATTGGAATTTAGTTCGCGCCAAGCGGGGGTGATGCACGCCTGCGGTCACGATGTTCACACAACGGTGGGTCTGGGCACGGCAATGGTATTGGCTGGTTTGGGTGATGAGTTTCAGGGGGCGGTCCGCTTTTTGTTCCAACCAGCGGAGGAGATTGCCCAGGGGGCAGGCTGGATGATCGCCGATGGCGTGATGCAGTCGGTGGCAGCTATTCTGGCCTTGCATGTGTTTCCCAGTATGTCCGTCGGCACGATCGGGATTCGCTATGGGGCCTTAACCGCAGCGGCAGATGATTTGGAATTGACGATTATTGGCGAGTCGGGGCATGGTGCCCGCCCCCATGAGGCGATCGATGCCATTTGGATTGCTTCCCAGGTGATCACTAGTTTGCAGCAGGCCATTAGTCGCACCCAAAACCCGTTGCGCCCCGTCGTGTTAACCATTGGCAAAATTAGCGGTGGGCGGGCACCCAATGTGATTGCGGATGAGGTGAAAATGGTGGGGACGGTGCGATCGCTCCATCCAGAAACCCATGCCCAGTTACCCACCTGGATCGAACAGATTGTAGCGAGTGTGTGCCAATCCTACGGTGCCCGCTACGAGTTGAATTATCGACGTGGGGTGCCGTCGGTACAAAATGATCCGCTGTTAACCCAGTTGTTGGAGTCGGCGGCCAAGGACGCCTGGGGACCGGACCCGGTTCAGCTATTACTGGAGCCATCCCTGGGTGCAGAGGATTTTGCCCTATTCCTGGAACATGCTCCCGGTACCATGTTTCGCCTGGGGGTGGGCTATCCTGATCGGCCCAACCATCCCTTGCACCATCCCCAGTTTGAGGTGGATGAACGGGCGATCGTAACCGGGGTTGTCACCCTGGCCTATACAGCCTGTCAGTATTGGCAGCAAGTATTGGAACACGCAGCAGTTGGATAAAATTACGCGGGAAAAAGCGAGTGCAGCACACAATTTAATGAGGCAACCTGTGTCGTGCTGGTTTCGGAAATGACTCAAATTGTTACTACAAACATTGCATGCTTTGAGGTTGACTGTACTATAGCGATCCTGGTTGACTGACAAATCTTTTTCCCTCATCCCTAAATCCCTTCTCCCACTAGGGGCGAAGGGACTGCCATCCCAAAACCTGCTTCAAAAGCCCCTCTCCCGCTCTGGGAGCGGGGTTGGGGGGAGGACTAAACACCTCAGCCCCGGTTCTAAGCATTGGGGTGATGGCGATGTCAATGGCAGTAATAACGCGAAACGCTTGCTGTATAAGGTTTTAAACTACGGGACTGGTGGGATTTGAACCCACGGCCTAGCGCTTAGGAGGCGCTCGCTCTATCCAACTGAGCTACAGCCCCAACATGACAGTTCAACGATCGCCCTCCCTAACGGGGATGGGTAACGGCTCGTCCATTATGGCGCGATCGCCCCGATCCTAATTACGGCCATCATAGCAGCTATCACCGTTATCGCTAGGACAGCGGTCAACGTCACTAAAAACGTAGTCCCAAGCCGTTGGTACCGATCGCGCTGGCCGTGTGGAGAACAGGGACTTGGGCCGGTTTTGCGGGGTTAAGGAGACTAAACATTAAAAAACCCCAGTCATCGCTGGGGGCAATATCGAGAGACACTGCTGAATTGCTTTCCAGCCTAGCCTGTCGCGATCGCGCCTGCCCTCACCCGATCGGTTTATCCGTCGGGGTGAAGTTCGGGAAACCGTACTATCCGTAAAGTTGCAACGGTCTACCCCACTCCGGTAAATTAGCACTCAGGCGAAGAGAGTGCTAAACCCAGGTGGGACTGTGCCCTCGCCGCTACCGTTTACACATCGTATCTCGTAACGATTTAAGGAGGTTACATGGCAGCCGTATCACTCAGCGTCTCTACAGTTAAACCGTTGGCTGACCGTGTGTTTATCAAGGTCAGTGCATCTGAGGAAAAAACTGCTGGCGGCATTTTGCTGCCTGACACCGCCAAGGAAAAGCCTCAGGTGGGTGAAGTTGTTGCCGTTGGCCCTGGCAAGCGCAATGACGATGGTTCGCGTCAAGAGCCAGAAGTCAAAATTGGCGACAAGATTCTCTACTCCAAGTACGCTGGCACCGACATCAAGCTTGGTACTGAAGACTATGTGCTACTGGCGGAAAAGGACATCCTGGCGATCGTTGGCTAGGTCCTAAGTTCTAGGCTGAACGGCAGTGCAAGCCGAACAGCATCCTAACTGTATTCACACTCATTCCAGTTTATTGAAGGATTGAATTCGACGACCTATGGCTAAGCGCATTATTTACAACGAAAACGCCCGCCGTGCCCTGGAGAAGGGGATTGATATTTTGGCTGAAGCCGTTGCTGTTACCCTCGGTCCCAAGGGGCGCAACGTCGTTCTGGAAAAGAAATTTGGTGCGCCCCAAATCGTCAACGATGGTGTCACCATCGCTAAGGAAATTGAACTCGAAGATCACATCGAAAATACCGGCGTTTCCCTGATTCGTCAGGCTGCGTCCAAGACCAATGATGCCGCTGGGGATGGCACTACGACGGCAACCGTGCTGGCCCACGCCATTGTTAAGGAAGGGCTGCGCAACGTTGCTGCTGGCGCAAACGCTATCTCCCTGAAGCGCGGGATTGACAAGGCTACCAACTACCTCGTCGATCGCATTAAAGAACACGCTCGCCCGGTGGAAGATTCCAAGGCGATCGCCCAAGTTGGCACCATCTCTGCGGGCAACGATGAAGAAGTCGGCAAGATGATCGCCGAAGCGATGGACAAGGTGGGCAAGGAAGGCGTCATCTCCCTGGAAGAAGGGAAATCGATGACAACTGAGTTGGAAATCACCGAAGGGATGCGTTTCGACAAGGGCTATATCTCGCCCTACTTCGCCACCGACATGGAGCGGATGGAAGCGGTTCTCGAAGAGCCGTTCCTGCTGATTACCGACAAGAAGATCACGCTGGTGCAAGATCTGGTGCCCGTGCTGGAGCAAGTGGCCCGTTCCGGTCGGCCCCTGCTGATCATTGCCGAAGACATTGAGAAGGAAGCCCTCGCTACCCTGGTGGTCAACCGCCTGCGGGGTGTGCTGAATGTGGCCGCAGTTAAGGCTCCGGGCTTTGGCGATCGCCGCAAGGCCATGCTGGAAGACATCGCCGTGCTAACCGGTGGTCAAGTCATCACCGAAGATGCCGGTCTGAAGCTGGAAAGCGCCAAGCTGGAAATGATGGGTAAGGCCCGTCGCGTCACCCTGACCAAGGACAACACCACGATCGTCGCCGAAGGCAACGAGAAGGAAGTCAAGGCCCGCTGCGAGCAAATCCGCCGTCAGATCGAAGAAACCGACTCCAGCTACGACAAGGAAAAACTGCAAGAACGCCTCGCCAAGTTGGCCGGTGGTGTCGCTGTAGTTAAGGTCGGTGCGGCGACGGAAACCGAAATGAAGGATCGCAAGCTGCGCCTAGAAGATGCCATCAACGCCACCAAGGCAGCGGTGGAAGAAGGCATCGTTCCCGGTGGCGGCACCACCCTGGCCCACCTGGCTCCTGACCTGGATAGCTGGGCCAATGCCAATCTGAGTGGCGAAGAACTGATCGGTGCCCTGATCGTGGCCCGTGCCCTGACCTCGCCCCTGAAGCGGATTGCTGAAAACGCCGGTCAAAACGGTGCAGTGATCGCTGAGCGTGTCAAGGAAAAGGATTTCAACGTGGGCTTTGATGCCGCGAAGAATGACTTCGTGGATATGTTCGATGCGGGGATTGTTGACCCAGCGAAGGTGACCCGGTCGGCGCTGCAAAATGCCGCTTCGATCGCCGGGATGGTGCTAACCACTGAGTGCATTGTGGTTGACAAGCCGGAACCGAAGGAAGGTGCGGCGGCTGGCGCTGGCGCTGGCATGGGCGGCGACTTCGATTACTAATTGCTTGGTTTGAATGCAATCGGCGATTGCGGTTAGGGTTGATTGCTAGCCGCAATCGTCTTCCAATAGCGGGGAAGTGGCTTGAAGCTGCTTCCCTATTTTTGTGGGGACAATATGAGGTTTGTGTAAACTTATCTTAAGGTTGCATAAAGACCTGGGCTGCTGAGTGATGACTGAGTAAGACACCCGATGAACCGACGTTAGGGATGCGTCGCTAACGAGTCCATCCGGGGTAGCAGCTTACACATCAGCAATTTCAACTAGGAGTTAGGAAATGGAACGCTTTTTAAATGCGATCGTGTTCACTACCGTTTTATTGACGACAAATAGTGCCTTGGCGATGGAGTTTAATCTGAAGTGTTTAGACACCCGGGGAGAAACGGATGATTGTAAGGTCACGATCGTGGATAACCAGTTTCAAGTGATTTATGAATCGCCCCGTAATCGCAGCTTGAATGTGACGGTCAGCGGCGATCGGATTTTAGATGTTGCCCAGGGCGATCGCCTACAGGATACTGGCCAGGATGCCGCCACGGCAATGGCGATCGCCAGTTCTGTTTCTTCCTATATTCCCGTTCCGTTACCTATTCCACTCCCCCTTGGTTTAGTGGGGAGCCTATTCCGCAGCAAGCCGCGCACCTTTGTGGGGGTACAATACCTAGATGAACAGGACAACCGACAAGTGGTTGTGATGAGTGTGCGTGAGAAGCAAAGCTTTATGCTAATGCAACGTTTGCAAGTTCTGAGTGGTTTGAGCCAGTAACGGAAGAGACAAAAAATGCCTGCTGCTTATGACGATGAACAAGGCTTTAGACAACAGATCCGAGAAACATGTCAGCATCCACCGGGTAGTCTAGAACGTCAGCGGGGGTTAACAAAGATAATTCGGACGATCGCGCAGTCAGGTAAGCTTTGGCGAGAAGCTAGTGAGTATTATGAGGATGCTTTACAGCAGACTTGGATTTACTTTTGCCAGAATTTGTGTGAAGCGACTACGGCGAGATCGGCCTACGATCCGGAAGTAGGAAGTGTGACTACTTGGCTCAATGCTTACCTGAAACGTCGTCTTCAGGATGGCCGTATTCAGAAAAGTGAGGATCAAAAAAAACGAGCTTTCCTAGATCAATCCTCGGATGACTTCCGGGAAAGCATTACCAATCCTATTGAAAATATTGCTAGCGATCCGGATATCCCTCTCTTACTGGAAGAAACCTATACCTGGGCTGAAGAGGACCTAACTGGAGAATTACGTCATACCCATATTAAAAACCGTCCCGATATCACAGCCCAGAGCTTAATCTTAAAACGGTTACCTCCAGAAACTAGCTGGGAGGTACTTTCCCAGGAATTTAAAGTATCGATCAGTACACTGAGTAGCTTCTACCAACGTAAATGCCTGCCCTTGCTCTGTCGATTTGGTCAATCTCAAGGTTATTTAGATTAGGAAGAGGACAATGGAAATTACAACATCAGATGCTATTCAGGATTTTTCGCTGAGATTGCCAATTACACGTCATGATAAGGCGATCGCCGATCGCTTCTCGCGACAACAGCCAAATCCCGTAAAGGCAGAACAGGTTTATCGCAATACACTGGCTATTTTAGTGATTAAGAACTATCTGGAAATGCTGGGGATTGCGACAGATCTTGAGCGTAGCCATAGCTGGAATCCCATTGTTCGTCTAGCCGCCGATGTGGCTGATCTTCAGGTTGCGGGTCGGGGTGCTCTGGAGTGTCGTCCACTCAAGCCAGGAGCTTCTATCTGTTATATTCCCTACGAGGTTTGGGAGGATCGCCTAGGTTATGTGGCAGTTGAGATTGCTGATTGGTCAAGTGAGCCAACGGAAGCAAAAATTCTGGGGTTTATTCCAACGGTTTCTTCAACGGAAGTTGCGATCGCAAATCTAAAACCCCTAGAAGATTTATTAGAACATTTAGCAACTCTAGAAAACCAGACGAGTGGGGTGACAACGGCAATCAATCAGATTGACCAAACCCTAGTTAATCTTAGTCAATGGTTTGAAGGTACGATTACAGAAGGCTGGCGATCGCTCCAGTATCTCCTGAATCCAGAAGTACAAGAGTTTGCCTTTAGCTTTCGCGGTGAGCCTAGGGTCCCTGAAGCTGATCAACATAATGCCGGGATCAGGAAAGGAAAGTTATTGAATTTAGGAGTACAGTTAGGTGAGCAGCAGGTTATTTTGGTGGTTGAGATTAAGCCTGTTGAGGCCGATCGCCTTAAAGTTTTAGTACAAGTACACCCTGCTAATGAGACGCTATATCTGCCGCCAAACTTGAGGCTGGTCATTTTGGATGAGCATACCCAGATATTTTTGGAAGCTCAGGCTAGGGAAGCAGATAATTTTATTCAATTATCGTTCCGAGGCCAGGTAGGGGAAGAATTTGGCGCTAGGGTTAGCTTAGAAGATTCTGTGATTACGGAATATTTCAAGATCTAGTTAGACTGTTTTAGGGATACCAAATATATTAAAAATAAGTCAGTTAGGATCGAAGAAAGCACATATCATGCTAGCTAGAGCAAGGCTTGGCTAGATGCGGGGGAGTTGAAAGCTAGAGATGGCACAGCTAGTAGTCTTTGAGCTAGAGGGAATCAATCTGGCGCAGCCGCTGAAGGTAACGCTGGAAATTTCAGATCAGGTGAACTATGCCCATACTCGTTTAATTAGTGGTTTGCCCCCTGCGCCTCAAGTTGCGGAAAATTATGAGCAATGGCATTCGGTTTATCGTTGTTTAGACTTGGATTCACGCTTAGAGGCAGAGACCTCTCAGGTTACGAATGTAGCATATACGCAATTACTGAGTAGTTGTTATAATTCGACTCAGGTTCTTAAACAGAGCTTAAATGAGTGGTATCGCTCAGACAGTTTCAGTCGTATTCGGGAAAAGTTACTAGAGGTTCTCAACTGGGATGAGGAAATTCTTATCTTAGTACGGACACATAATGAGGCGTTATGGAAGCTCCCTTGGCATTTATTTTTTGATCAATTCTTAGAACGCTATCGACAGGCAGAAATTGTTTTAAGTGTGCCGGAGTATGAGCAGATTAGGACGAGTATACCTGCAACGGATAAGATTCGGATTCTAGCCATTTTAGGCAATAGTACGGGAATTGACGTTGAGGCCGATCGCACTCTGCTTGAGAGCCTACCGCAGGCAGAGGTTTCCTTCCTAGTAGAACCCCGTCGTGAGGATCTCAACGCCCAACTTTGGGAACAGAATTGGAATATTCTCTTTTTTGCGGGACACAGTTCTAGTCGGGGAGGGACGGGAAATATTCATATTAATGCGGATGAGGTATTGACAGTAGCAGAGGTTAGATATGCGCTACGGGAGTCGGTGGCGCGAGGCTTGAAGTTGGCGATTTTCAACTCGTGTGATGGTTTGGGTTTGGCAAAAGAGTTATCGAGTTTGAATATTCCCCAGCTAATTATTATGCGGGAACCCGTACCTGATCTAGTGGCACAAGCATTTTTGAAGTTTTTTTTGAATGCATTTTCTAATGGGAAGTCGTTATATCTATCGGTACGGGAAGCACGAGAAAGATTAGAGTCGCTCGAAAATCGTTTTCCTGGAGCCAGTTGGTTGCCGGTCATTTTTCAGAATTCGACCCAGGTTCTTAAGGATTGGCAGGAACTACGGTTATCGACTGAACAGCGATCTCCCCCGATCGCGCCTAAAACTCCAGTCCCAACCCCAACACCAATTCCCACATCGAGAAAAAAGGGGCGAACAACAGCGATTAAACCCACCAAACAGCGCCGTTTTTCGCTTAAACGGAAGATAGTATTGCTTGGTCTTGTTGCGATGAGTTTAATGGGAGGTGGATTGTTGTGGCAACAGTTGGGTGGCCTGAGTCGCTTTGCGATCGCGCCTATGACCTATGAGAATACTAACTATGGGATGCAGATCACCTATCCTGCTAATTGGGAGTTATCGACGGAAACAAATGATATTATCCTGGGGACGGTTGCGAGGTTAACCCCTAAGTCAGTGGCCGCCAAAGGGAATTATGCGGAGATGACGATTAGGGTGGTTGAATTTCAGCAACCGATGACGCTATCTGAATATACGACGAATTCAGTGGCGCAAATTGTTGAGTTCTTGCCTGGAGCAAAGATTATTAGTTCTAGTCCGGTGACCTTAGGAGGGCAACCAGCGCATCAAGTGATCTACACAGGCCAAGATGAAGAGCGGCAGGTAACGTTTAAAGCTTCGGAAGTTTGGACAATTCACAACGATCGGGCCTATGTAATTACCTATATTGCTGACGAGACGATCTACGATCGCTTTTTAGCTGATTTCCAATCGATATTAGAAGGTTTCACTTTTATTTGATTCACCTCGTTCTTGTAAGACTTCGATATAGAGAGCGATCGCTTCTTCAATATTAGCTAAGGCTTCCTCACGAGTTTTCCCCTGGCTAATACATCCTGGTAGGCTTGGAACCTCGGCAATAAAGTAGCCATTCTCGCCAGGATAGAGGAGCACTTGGCGATTAGGTTTCACTGCTGACTTTCCCCTTTTCATATATTAATGTCTACCCTTTCTATAATATAAATATACTAGCATCTCGCAGAGAAGTGTGTTAAGAGTTTGCACTGAAGTGCTTTAAGTTATGAGAAAGAAACAGAGGAGCTAGAATCTGTAGGGGCAAGCTCTATCGTCTATTGAGTCTCTGACTGCATCTCAACCTAAACCGCCTTTATCTGCCTTTCCGCTACACTATAATAGTGATCTTGAACTGCTAGGGAGGAACTATGTTAAATATCAAACACATTAATCCTCAGTATATAACCAATACTGAAGGAGAGAAGACGGCTGTTATTCTACCGATTGAAGTATTTGATGCTATTTTGGAAGAAATTGAAGATTTGATAGCGATCGCTGAACGGCTCGATGAAGAAACAATAACTCATGAAGAACTTATTATGGAACTAAAGCGTGATGAAATCTTATAAAATAAGATGGAAAAATTCAGCTATCAAAGAACTTAAAAAACTTGATAAAAATACTATCAAGAAAATTCTTAATCTTGTTGAATTTTTAGCTAATAATCCATATTTGACAGATTCCAGAAAATTAACTGGTTTTGAGCATACTTATCGTGTTAGAACTGGTAATTATCGAGTGATATACACTGTCCAATCATCAGATTTAGTAATTGAAATTGTTCGCATTGGACACCGAAAGGATATTTACAAAAGCTTAAACTAATTTACAGACATATTACGTCTTGAAACGGGACCTACTTCACCACTACCTACTTTTTCTTTCATTAGCTCCGCAAAAATTACTGCGTCTTCACGATCGACGAAGGATGCAACTTGAATAGAGTGCAGTTTTGATCCTTCACGACGGTTCAATATCGCATCTCGACAATACTGAGAACGAATTAGGCGTAAATTACTTTCGCTGTAGTTAACATAGACTGGGTACCAAGTGCTGGCATTACGATTGGTGTCGCCGCAGGTATCCATTGGAAAATTAAAACGATTGGCAGCATTAAGGTTATTACTATCTTCGAGGATAACTGGTAATTGTCGAGTTTTGAGACGTTGGAGAATTGCTTGTGAGTTTGTATTAGGACGAAGTGTAATCAGGGTACCGTTTGGCAAACAAGGGCCACCGTTAAATGCCGCAACACAAATAACGGGTAAGTCATTCACTACTCCAGTAGTCATAAAGTTCAGCGTTCCGTTATCCTCAGCCCGTTGAAAGCGATCGGCAATTTCTCGACAGCGATCGCGCAGTTGCGAGGATGGAGGTTCGTTCCAGATAATAAACGGAATATTACCTCGATGCATGGCACGTAGAAATATTGCAGGGTTGTCTCTATATTCGCCACAAGAATATTTTCGATCTTGAGCATAGCTAGGATTGATATTGGCTAATACCTGGAAAAAGCCCATAAATAGGATCGAAAGCAACGATAGTTTTAGCGGTTTTTCCCTAAAATATCTTGATTTCATTATTGCTTTACCAAGTACTAGAATTTACACTGCCTTGACACTTATCTTCGGGTGGCTCCAGAAGTCGCCGATCGCCCATCAAACTGCGACGACTCACCCACCTCGCCACTGCCAAGTTTATCCTTCATCAGATCAGCAAATGCCTGAGCATCCTCTTGATTTAAAAAAGACGCAATCTGGATTGAATGTAACTTGAGCTTTTCGCGGTAATTCCGGATCGCATCACGGCAATACTGCGCATGAATCATCCTGAGACGGGCTTCACTGTAATTGACAAATACTGGATACCAAGTATTGCGGCCACCCGGATCGCGATCGCCACAGGTTGCCATTGGGAAATTCCAGGTTCTTCTGGGTGATACTTGTGAGGGAAGGTAGGCACTCCCCAAGCGACCACTCCCCACTGCATTCTGCATAAAACTAGCAAAATCCTGTGCCTTCTCTACACTCAAAAAAGACGCGACCTGGATCGTATTATCCTTACGCATCGCATCCCGGCAATAATCCGTTTGAATCCTTCTGAGAGTGGCCTCACTATAATCAACCAGGACTGGGTGCCAGGTATGGCTTCCCCCAGGATTACGATCGCCGCAACTCGCCTTAGGAAACTCTGAAACCAGGGGTGCTAATGGCAGGGGTTTCGTCATAAAACGGCTGAGCGGTATCCCGAAACCAATCAATCTGCCAGTTACCGGATCACGCTCTGCCTTACCGTTAATCCCAATCACCTGACCCGCTTGCGATAGAACCGGCCCCCCTGAGGTACCGGGAACCACCTCATTGGTATAGGCAAAGTCATACCCATGCGTTTCATTGGCATTGATGCTGGTTACATAGCCCTGCGTAAAATAGCGATCGACCGGCAATATGGATGGATAACCAAATACATAAACATTTTGGCCATTCGTTAATTGGCTTGTATAATTTAATTGAGCACTTGGATAATTATGCAAACTTCTAAATTTTAAAACGGTAACATCGAGTTGGGGTAGGATTTCTAACCCTAAATCAGCCAATTCTCGACTGCTAACCGGAGATAAGCCATAAAACCCATCAGGCATTTTCACCTGATAGTCGCCTGCATACTCCATAACGTGACGACTGGTTAAAATATAGTACTCAGATTGGGCACGATTAAAGCCAGCTACGACCCCCGATCCCGCCTTTTCTCGCTTACCATCCCTAACTAAAAAGATCTGAACCGTAATCTCCTCAGCAATATTGCTGATCTGTTCAGAAGATAATTGATTAGCCGCGATCGCCGGTTGCACGATCGCGATCGTCGTCCCAAACAGCACCGTAGCAAGGGATAGATCGTATCGCATAATTTGACCTACTACTCATCACTAGATAACGACACACTAGAGGGCAATAGCGCCTGGACCGTACTCATCGGAATCCCCCAGCTATAGCGACTCAATTCTGCCTTCAAATTCGCATCGGGAACCGTGCCATCCATAAATACATAGGGATCACCCCACAACGCCTCCGCACGCATCCCATTAATCGCAATCAATTGCCCCTGAGCGTTAAGAACCGGCCCGCCGCTCATCCCTGACGTCACTGGATTGGTATATCCCAACTGATACCCCCCCGCTAAAGGTTTCGGGAGTAGCAATGAAATCTGGCCCCGCTGCCATGTAAATTTAGGCGCTTCCTCAGAGTCGAACGCGATCGGAAATCCCGCCGCATAAACCACCTCCCCCATCTGTTCCCCACGGCCTAGGGGGACAACGGGATACTCAACCTGGGGACTTGCAAACGCTAGAACGGCTAAATCATTGCCCTTAAACGCAATATCCTCAATAGGCTGCGCCGGATAAACTTGACCATCATGGGTTTGCACCCAATAGGGACCTGGATCGGCCCGTAGCACATGGGCATTGGTCAGCACCCCATACACTGAACCTTGCCGCTGAATCACCGTTGCCGATCCAATGGTTTGTCGAGTTGGCTCGCCAGCCATAACCTGGACACTAATCCGTTCGGCCAGTTGATACAGGTCCGTTTCCTGCCACTGCTCCGCATTCGTCATCCAGGTTAATTGGGGAAATTTCTGGCTAGTGAAGGTCGCACGGCTCCACGGGCAGGCCAGCATCGCACCCACACAAAAGCTACTGGATACCAGCCCCGCCAACAGAACCCGACAATAGCCCCAATTCCCCTGCATCATTAGCCTATTCATGCCCGACTGAGGGTTCCTCCCAGATCGGTCCTGGTGGCAACGGGATCGAAGCTTGGGGAACAGGCGGCAGCAGTTCCAGCAAAGGACGCAAGTCTCCATAAACCGCCTCACCCACGGGCGTAATCTTCATCTGAACTATATCCGCCTCTGGAGTTCCAGATAGGAAGATGGGTTGACCATCAACCATCACCCGTTTTGTCAGTAAACGGTCTAAAACCGCACTGGGATCGGTATAGGGTCTTAACGTTACGACCAAACCATTGGGCAGACAGTCCCCGCCGTGATAGGCCGCCACACAGAGAGCGGGCTGGCCATTCGTCACCGCTGCCCGCAGATGATTCAGCGTGCCATTTTCATAGAAGCGTTGAAAACGGGCTGAAATCTCCTCACATCGGGATTGGGGATTCCACGGTTCCGGAAACGAATCATCTACCCATAAGATCAAGGGGAGATTCCCCCGTGAGACGGTCCGGGCAATCGTAGCTGGATGCCCCCGGTAGAGGCCACAGAAAAATCGAGAGGCGGTGGATGCATTCGTCTGCGCCAGTCCCGGTAGGCTCGTTGCGGCCATCGCCCCCGAAACCAAGGTAGCGCTGAGAAGTGCCCTGATCGATCGTGGTAGAGTCATAGGTCTTCTGCTCACTGCCAGCAGTGTTGATGTAAGAGCTATGCCTAGTATTCCCGCGTTCTGGTAGTGACTAACATAACCATCGGTAAAGTTTTTGTAAGAGAGTGGAGGGACTGGGGATCTGCCGCACGGCTAGGGCTGCGCATAACTTTGCCAAATATGCACAAATCGGGTGAGCGTTGTTTCTGGTAACTGGCTTTGGAGCCAGAGGAGAGCGCGGGTTTGGTTAGGGAAACGATCGGGTTGATAGGACTGGCAGAGATCCGGCAGCGAAACGACAGCCGGTTGGGGCGATCGATACACCGGATACCAGGTTATATTCTGGAGCAACCGCTCCCAGGTAGTTATGTCCACCTCACCCGTGACGGGTAATTGGTGGGTTTGCTGGAACCATCGCACAGCGACCTCAGTTGCAACCCCAAACCGGCCATCCTCCCGCACTAGGGGATGGGCACCCCGTACATTCAACAACAATTGCAACACCTTGACCGCAGAATTCTCATCGCCCAACTTCAGGTGGGGTTTGCGCGTCGTATCCGACGGGGGCAAGCGGCGCGACCGAGCCGCTAGGGCAGGCGACCATCGCAACAGGGCTGACCACGTGCGTTCATCAACCCGACCGTCATCCGGCAATCCACACTGACGCTGGAAAAATACCAACGCATAATAGGTCCGTTCCCCAAATACCCCATCTTCCGCGAGGGGGGGGGTTGTGCCGCTAACGTTTAACAAGGCTTGCAATTCCCGCACCAGCAAACCCCGATCGCCATATACTAGCAACAAATGTCCGCTGGCTGTGCCACTGGGCAACGGCGCGATCGGTCCCTCCCGAACAAAATAGGCCAACAGGGCGGGATCAGAGAGGCGCGGTGTCGGTGCCGTCCCGATTTGCCGGAGGACCTCCCAGGTCTGTTCATTCACACAACCATCCGTCAATAGCCCCTGCTGTTGTTGCAGCGTGATCACCGCTAAATAGGTTTGGTCGCCAAAATAACCATGCTCATCAATGCGGGGGACGATCGCGGCGCTATTAATCAGCCGTTGCAGTTCCCGGACTGCTGCTCCCTGATCACCGTACTTGAGGAGTGGATCTGGCATTCTGTTTACCCCAACTGGTGGAATTCAACATTCAACATTCAAAATTACCCGCCTACCCGGCCTCGTCAGACCACAGGCGGGCAAACTCCTGGAGGACGGGGGCAGGAACTTGGGTCTGTAGCCATTCCAGGGCTGCCTGTTGATCAGGGGTGATGTTCGGATGAATGTGTTGATAGGCACTTAGCAGCGTCAGCGGTAGGGCCACCGACGTGCTCGGAAGGGCCAGATCCGGACCCGGTACCGCCGTCAGGAGGGGGCCTGGGTGCGCGGGACGATCGGGCGGATAGAGGTGGGGATTGCGCCAGTAGGCCGCAAAGTCCTGGAGGATGGCTGCCGGAATTTGGGTTTGCAGCCATTGCAGGGCCTCCGTTTGGTGCGGGAGATCCTTGTGGTAAGCAAAAATACTGACTAAGTCGAGCGGGGGTTGGGCATCACTGGCATCGGCCCGGTAGCGTTGGGCAAACTCACGACAGGTGGTCACGGGTAGTTGGGATTGCAACCAGCGAATCGCATCCCCCTGGTGATAGCGTCCATAGAGATCACTGTGCTCCGGACGGAAATAGCGGGCCACCTCAACCAGATCCACCGCGCCCGCCAGCAGCGGATCGGGCATCGCCAACCAACGATCGTGGGGTTCGGCCAACAAGGCTTGCCAGGTACGATCGTCCACCACACCCGTCACCTGGGCTACGCCAAATCGCTTCAACTGCAAATCCCGCACCGCCTGCTCTGTCACCGCATCAAACTCCCCATTGACCGCCACCCGCCCGTAGCCGAATTTATATTTCAAGAGGCGCTGTAGCTGGTGTACTGGACCATCGTTAGCTGCCGTGTCCTGACTGCCGATCGCTAAATGGGGATACGGGTCATCCCCCATCCCGCTCTCGCTGGTCGGTGGCACCCTCACCTCGGATAGCCCGCCCCAAATTTCAGTCGCTGGCTGGGGAACCATTTCCCCTGGGGGATGCGGCGCGATTCCCGCAGGGATCGCTTCGCGAATCGCCGCCTTTGGGGGCAAAGTCAGGGTACTCACATCCACCGAGTCCGGTTTCTGCCAAGCTTGACGGAAAGTCGCCAGCAGGGCCGGAGCCTCGCTTAACAACTGTTGCTCTAGCCAATAGAGGGCCACTTCGCGATGGGCCGGAACGCCCGTAGGGAACTGCTGTTCCTGGCGATAGGTTTGGCACACCGTCAGAAGCTCGATCGGGGGCGGTTGGAGGGCAGTGGTTTCGTGCCAGAGACGGGCAAATTCCGCCAACACCGCCCCGGAGACCTGACTCGGATCATGCAAGTGGGTATTGAACCAACCCAGCAAAGCGGTTTGGGCTGGCGCACGATCGGGGTCATAGGTTTGGCAGACCTCAATCAAACTAACAGGATCGGACATCGCGCGGCACCTCACTGATCACCAGAACATTCCCCACTTGGCTATGGCCCACTCGGATACGGCTTACTCGGATCTGGTTCCCCAACCCACGTCATCTTTGCCCGCCAGGATAGGCTAACCAGACCAGGACTCACGCGGACCCTGTGACCAACAGGATCAGGATAACGCTGGATCGGCTAGCTGGGACTCCCCTGACTAAGCCAGCGTTGCTGAAACTCCGTCAAGATTGCGGTTGGCAACTGTTGTGACAGCCATTGCAGGGCTTGTTGCTGACTAGCGGTGAGGGCCGCGTCCCCCTGGGCATAGACATCTACCAGGGCAGGGACAGGGAGCGGTTTCGTCTCGCTGGGAATCAGGGGATCGGGTAAGGGCGATCGCACGGGTTCCTCCCTCGCTGCTGGCGGGGTACTGGATAACGCCACCAGTGCTGTGGGTAGGGCCAGATCGGTTGGTGGCGTGACGGCCAATAGGGGGGAAGGCTCGGTCGTATCTTGACCCTGATCCTGGCCCATCAAAGCCTCCCAAGCGGGTGGTGTCATTTCGGGTACTGATGGTGGGGCATCGGGCGCAGCCCCCTCTTGAGGGATCGCCAAATCCGGAGTACTCAAATCCAGGATCACCCAATCCGGAGTACTCAAATCCTGGCTGGCTGGCTGGGGAGCTGTCGGTTCAGACACCGGGGTATGGGGCATTGCGAGATCCGGAATAGCTAGAGTCAGGGCTGCCCGATCGGGCGCAACTTGATCGGGATCAGTGGTATCTTGTCCCCTTAGAACTTCCCATGTGGGCTGATTCACAACGCCCGTGGGCGGTAAATCATGGCTATGCTGAAAGTTCAAAACCGCCTGGTAAGTCGCCTCATTAAACTGCCCATCAACCGTGAGGACATAACCATACTCATTCAAGAGCTGTTGTAGCTGGGCGATCGGACCATTGGTGGCGGTATCCGTTTGTCCCTTTTGCAGCAAGGACATTGAGGTTAGGGGCGGGGCAGCAACCTGGTCCGTAGGCGTGAGGGGCGCGAAGTTGACCAGTTCTAGGATTGGCTGGGGTAAGCCCGTGGCAGGCGTTGGCAAGGGTTCATCCCAATACAATCGCGGGTCCGGTACCGGGGGCAAGGATGCGTTAGGGTCCACACTAGCGTCAAAGGCCCCCAGCAGGCTCAAGGGATCAAGGGGTTGGGCGGCAGCTTGCTCTAGGCGTGCCCAGGTTTGGGGACCCACTTCCCCCGGCGGGTCAGTAAGGTCTGGGGATTGGGCTTGAAACTGGCGGACAGCCTGTTCCGTTGCCACGTCAAAAATACCGGTCAGAGGCACCCCGAACCCAACCACAAACAGCAGGCGTTGCAGTTGCCGAATGGGACCATTGGCGATCGCGTCATCATCTGCCGCGTGTAGCCGCAGCCAGGGATGTTCGGTGTGGGCAGGGCCGATCGCCCCCTGCTCAAAAGATAGGTCAAAAGAAACAAGCGATACATCCGTCGGCAGGGGCGGGGGGATGCTTTGAGCCGGGATGGGCGCGACTTGCGAAGCGATCCCTGCGGGAATCGGGGCAGCCGTCACAGCGGCGGGGGGTGTCCCAGGCTGACTCACATCCTGGCGATCGTCCCGGAACAGTTGTTCCCAATCCGCCGCGTTGATCACCCCATCCGCCAGCAGCGAGGGGTGGTTATTTTGGTAGGCCACCACCACATCGTGTAATTCCTGGCTAAAGTGCCCATTTACCTCACCTTTGTAGTAACCATAATCTTGTAAAAACAGTTGTAGCTGGCGGATAGGGCCATCCTGGCTACCCTGGGGATCGGCATCCCCCAGCCGCAATTGGGGAAGCTGGCCCTGGTCATCGCGAAAGGGATAGGAACGCCAGGTCTCGCTGTGGGGGGAAAAGTGGGCATATTGAAAGGAGCGCCGTTGGGGAGAAGGAGACCGTCCTGCCACCACCAGATCCGGCGGTAGATCCAGGTGCGTGCCCAGGGGACAGGGGGCAAGACTTGGTTGGGCCGGCTGGGCCGTGGCCATGTCTGGGGGAGGTGTGAGCAGGGCTTCCCAGGTGCGATCGGCCACAACGCCCTCAGCTTCCCCTTCGGCATTCATTGGGGCGGGGAGGGACCGTAGTTGGAAGTCCTTGACCGCCGTTAGGGTCAGCAGATCGAACTGACCGTTCATCAGTACATAGTCATACCCGCGATCGCCCAGTAGGCGTTGTAGGTGGCGCACAGGTCCATCCGCTGGATCGGGGTCAGCGCTCCCCAGCCGCAGTTCTGGCCTGCCATGCGGTGTAATGGGTCCCGGCCAAGAAGTATGGGTAAACTCTAGCGGGGAAATTAAGGGCGAGGGATTGCTCATAGTGCCTTCCGTCTGCTTAGGTGCGGCGCGTCATGGCGCATTATGACCCATGATCGAGCTGGATCTTTCTGATCCCTTAGTAGTCCTTAACATTTACAGGCCGATTGACGTAGAAACCCAGAAAAAAGTTAACAAATCAGGAACCTGCCCTGCCTAAATGATCGTCCGTGATTTTCTTAAGGTTTACGATCGGATACAGGATGGCAGGTCAGTTTTAGTGCTAAACTCCAAGTCACGATCATCCCGGCTGATCAAGCTAGGGAGTTCAGGCGGGAGCTTGGGAATTGGGAACTGGGAATTGGGAACATGGATCTGCCCTTAGTTATTGATATTGCGATCGGTCTTATCTTTCTCTATTTAATTCTGAGTCTACTGACTTCGGAATTACAAGAACTGCTGGGTACCCTCCTGCAATGGCGGGCAGTTCACCTTAAGGAGTCGATCGAAGGCTTATTAGCGGGGGGAAGTGATTCACAACAACTGCGCTCGTCACGACAGTTGGCTAATCGTCTTTACAATAGCCCCTTGATTAGAACCCTGAATCAGGAAGCCAAGGGCTTTTTCTTACCCGTGACACGGGGACTTGGTAACCTCTGGTATCGAATTTTCAAGGTATTTGGTGAGGATAGCGAGGGGCATATCAAAACGAGTGGGCCGTCCTATATTGCCAGTCAGTCCTTTGCCGTGAGTTTGATGGAAACCTTGGGGATACCGCAAATGACGGTACTGATGAGTATCCTCAGACTGAAAAACTTTATTCACGGTCAGATTATTACCAAGGTTGAGAATGAGTCTCTCCGCCAACGGTTGCAATCACGGTTTGAGACAATTGTCAGTGACTATGAGCAGCAACATACAGATTTAAACACAACGGTTCATCGTATTGTTGAAGTCTGCGATCGCTTGGGTAATCTGGCGATGATCCCCCACCCTGATCAACTGGCGCTTCAGGTTGAGCAACTGAATCAAAGTGAAAACCTGAACCTAACGGTGACCGATATTTTGCAATTCCGTGCTCTCCGAGAAGGGGTTTTTGGCCTGCCCAATAGTACAACTGAAATTGAGGTCATTATCCGTTACCTCCAACCCACGCTCTTAGATTTGGTCAACCTCATTCGCAACTATGCCAAGGTGGATGAATTTTGGCAACGGTATGGCGCGATTCGCCATGAGGTCAGTCAGCGACTGCTCCGGGAGGAAACCTTGGCGGCAATTCGTCGCTTCGTCAGCGAGGTCAGCGCTTCACCCCAGATGACGGACGAACAACGATCGGCAGTGCTCAAGGATATCCTCATGGTGGAAACCCGGATGGATGAGTTCTTTCGGGAACTGCCAGTCACCCTGGTGGATGTGCCCTATCGCAGCTTATTAGATCAGGCGATCGCGCCCATCCGTGCCAACCTCAACCGTCCGGAGTGGGGGGATTGGATTGTTGATGAGATCATGAAACGGCTCAACACCCACCAAATTGATGCCACACGGACTAAGTATGAACAAGCGGAATTAAAGAGTTATATTGATTCCCTGGTGGATCTGTTGCCCGCAATGCGCCAGGATTTTCTCACCTTTGCCAGCCTTCTGGCCCAACAGGGTGGGCCAGAGGTGCAAGACCTTCGGAATTTGTTAGTCACTTTCCTGGAACCCCTGGAGAAAAGTGGTGAACTGAACAACTGTCTGAAGGAAAACCTGTTTATTCTGGCGGAACAGGCCCATTTGAAAGCGGTTGGCATTCGCGGTGAGTTAACCCAGTTTCAGCACGAAATTGAAAACTGGTTCGATCGTGCCCTTGAACGGGCCGGTGGGGTCTATAAACGGAATGCCAAACTGGTGGCGATTTGCTTGGGCATCTTAACCGCGATCGCCGTCAATGCCGATAGTATCCACATGGTCACCCGGTTATCTGCGGATTCGGTCTTACGCAATGATCTAGTAGCGATCGCGGCGGAAAGTGCAAGCGACAATCCTGACGTTTCGATGTGCTTAAGTCTCCCTCCCAAGGCTTTCACCGAGAATGGCCTCCCGACTGACGATTGGGCAACGCTACGCCAGCAGTTTCGTCCAAGCCTATCCTCTGATAATAATGAGCAAGCGTTTAAAGACCTTATTAATACGACATGCCCCCCGATTTTGGATAGCATCAGTAACGTGGCCAGTCGATTATCCTTACCGATCGGCTGGGGCGATGAAAATCGACTACAGCAACGGCAAGACGCCCAACGTGGCATCTGGGCGGGGATCTGGCCTGCCCGCTATGCCCTGGGGTGGCTGATTACGGGGATTGCCCTCTCGATGGGGTCGAGTTTCTGGTATGACTTGTTGGGACGGGTAATCTCGGTGCGGAACACGGGCGGTAAACCACCTGCCCCAGCGCCGAAAACAGAGCGGACATCGGAATAATCAGGATAGACTTCAGCTAACTTCACTAGCTAACTTCACTAGCTGACTCTGCTAGATCGAAGCAGAGTTTTGGGGTAGGCAAATGGGATTTTAGATTTGGGGATTTTCGATTTTAGATTGCCGGGATGTTGTGGGGTAGGCATCCTGCCTGCCACCCAGATACTCGAGATGGCTATCCCACACTCAATGGGTGTGACCCCGTGTTCAAGTTGTGCTTGACTGCACCTAGCTAACCGGCATCCACTCGGCGATCGCTTCCCAGCCCAACCCATGCCGCACAATTTTCGGCTCAGCTTGGGTGAGGTCAACGATCGTCGAAACCTCAAACCCCGGTTCCGTATCGCTATCAACAATCACATCTACGAGTTTTTCCAGGTGGTCAAACAATTCAAACCGCGAACAGTGACCGTCCTTGGTATGACCATCCTCAGACACGGTGTGGGCAGAGGTCTAGCTCACGGGATTACCAAGGGCATCCACCAGCGATCGGCAAATGGCATGATCGGGGACGCGAATGCCTGTGGTTTTCCGTTTTGGTTCCATCACCAGCCGCGGGACTAACTTCGTGGCGGGCAGCAGGAACGTATAGGGACCGGGGACTAACCGTCGCATCAACCGATAGGCCCCATCCTGCACCCAGGCATAGTGGGCCACATTCGATAGGGAGGAACACAGAAACGTCAGGGGCTTATTATTATCCAGGCGTTTGATCCGCCGAACTTTTTCCACCGCCGACTTCACCGTTAAGTCACAGCCGATCGCGTAGACCGTATCTGTCGGATAGAGCATCACCGCTCCCGATCGCAGGTCATCCCGGATTTGCTCAATCAGCCGGGGTTGCGGGTTCTCAGGATGAACATGGTAGAGAGTGGCCATGGATGATTGTGATAAGAACGGTATCGGGACGCCTTCCCCCAGTATTAGATGATGGGAGATCAGGCGTCAATCCAAATCTAACCACCTGGATCGCTAGAGGCCGATTGTCAACCCTAGATAGGTCTAGGGCGTTTTTTAAAACCATTGGCCGGAATGGCCATAGTGTAGTGACCTGGTTGATTGCCATGACTGTCCAAGGCCCAAACAACATTGACCGAGGGGATCTGAGCCACGAGCAGTGGGAGTGGCTCCAGCCTTTACTGCCCCCGCAAAAACCGCATACTGGGTGCCCGGCCCAAGACCATCGCATGGTCATCAACCGGATTCTCTGGATTTTGCGCACGGGCACACCCTGGCGCGACTTGCCGAAACGCTATGGGGCGTGGTCAACGGTTACCGGACGGTTTTACCGCTGGCGTAAAACCGGGTTGTGGCAGCAGATATTGACGGCACGCCAGGCCGAAGCGGATGTGGAACTACTATTGACCAGAAAATTGCTACCAGATATGATTAATGTAAATACCTTAAGTGGAATTAAATTCAAATTTATTCTACAGCCTTTTCCGCATCGCTGAGGGACAGGTAAGGGGCGGAAGTCACTGTTTTAATTGGGATGCTTGTTTTCCTCAGTGCGTTGATAAGCGCTGTAGTGTTTTATGTAATGTAGAGAACAAGTGCCCTGTAAGCTTTTATCAAAAAGTGCCTGTCATTGATTAGGAATTTACTGAAATTGCTCCAAGATATATTTAGCCCTCTCAACAATAAATACCTTTAAATTATGCTACCCCAATATCAAGTAGATGACCGACAAGATGTTGTCAACGATCGCTACCAGATTCAGCAACTCACTGCACGCTGGGCAGAACTCTGGAGTCCCAAAAATAAAACCTTTACTGGAGAAGGATTTGAACAGATCTTTGTGGCTGAAGGCAATGGGCTGACCGTCTTTGATAATATTGGCGGCTCAGTGGTTGTCCTGCATAGTTTTCGGGAATACCTCAACACTTGGCGACCCTTGATGGATCAGTTTGTCTTTTGGGAAATTACGATCGAGGACGATTTACAAATTTGTGTTAGTGGCGATCTGGCTTTTACCACCTTTTCCTTTCTGGGGTTTGGACAAGACAAAGACGAAAAAGGCTACAAGGTTCGTCAATATGGAACCCATATTTGGAAACGGATCAATGGGCAATGGCGGCTTATTCATGAACATTTGACAGTTGGGGAGTAATCTGATTAGTAACCACACACCCTTTAGGAGTGAGTATCATGGCCCCGGAACAACTCATCGCCTTATCCTGGCGCTTTGACGATGAAGCCTTTAATAAAGGCAATCTTGATGTTGTGGATGAATTAGTTCATCCGGACTTTTTTAACCACGATCCCCTCCCAGGGCAAAGTAATGATAAGGCAGGGCTGGCTCCAGCCGTTCTAGCTATGCGCCATGCATTCCCCGATTTAAAGTTTGTCAACGATGAGATCATTGCCCAAGGCAATATTGTGGCTCACCGTGCAACCATGACGGGAACGCATCAAGGTGAATACCTGGGGGTTGCTCCCACTGGGAAGTCCATTACTATCCGTTTATCAGACTTTCAACGTTGGCAGGATGGAAAAATCATTGAGCGCTGGAGCCTCGCCGACACCTCAGACTTGGTGACAAAACTGGGCTTGAATGGTTAACCGATTAACCGAGGTAAGGCTAAGGGGGAACATTCCAAACGGTACATTCAGTGGTCAGTTCTCCCCAGGCAAGCCAGAGAACCTAGTACAGTAAACATAAAGTTTCGCAACGTTGGTAATAACGACTTGAGGCGTTGCAGGCTAAAGCCTGAACTACAAACATTGCATCTGATCTAGCGACGCGCGGTGACCGTCACCCTACCACGTTGCAGGCTAAAGCCTGAACTACAAACATTGCATCAATTATGCGCTGCCCTATGTGGCTCGAACTCGGACATTTGGCAGAATGGAAGTAGTGTAGATGATTGCCATGACTGTCCAAGCCCCAAAAACCATTGACCGAGGGGAGGTGAGCCACGAGCAGTGGGAGCGGCTGGCAGCGAACGTATCCTCTGTCCCTTGCCAATTATGCCCATTGTCTACTTTGACTGTCCAACTGGAATTGCGGGTGATATGTGTTTGGGTGCCCTGGTCAGTGCTGGGGTCCCGCTGACCTATTTAGCCGATCGCCTGCGATCGCTCGGTATTGCGGATGAATATCACTTGGGGGCGGTGTCTGTCCAGCAGCAAGGCCAACAGGCCACGCAAGTCCAGGTCACACTCCGCCACCCTCTAGGCCCTGCTGCCCCGCCGCCAGTCGGCGGCCACGATCGTCCTCCCTCAACCATGATCCCCGCTGCTGCCCCCTCAGATACCCCCTCAGCGGCAGTAGGCGATGCTTCCGATCACTCCCACCGTCATCCTCCGCACCCCCATCCCCCCGATCCGGATGAAACCCGTGCGGCTACCCCCGCCGTCCCCGCCGTCCCCACACCCGGTCATGCCCATCGCCCCGATCGGGACCCCGCCTCGGATCACACCCATGCCCAATCGGTGCGCCATCTTCCGGAAATTGAGGCGATGATCCAGCAAGCCGCCTTACCGCCCAGGGTTGAGGCCTGGAGTCTGGCGGTGTTTCGGCAACTGGCGATCGCGGAAGGGGCCGTGCATGGCATTCCCCCGGAACAGGTTCACTTCCACGAAGTGGGGGCGACGGATGCGATCGTCGATATTGTCGGCACCTGCCTGGGGCTGGACTGGTTAGGGATTGACAGTGATGCCGAGGGTTGGCCATTGCTCTACTGTTCAGCCTTACCAACCGGCGGGGGGACTGTATGGGCGGCGCATGGTCGCTTGCCGGTCCCGGTCCCGGCTGTCCTGAAACTATGGGCGATGCGGCAGGTGCCGATCTACAGCAATGGCATTGAACGGGAATTGGTCACCCCCACCGGAGCTGCGATCGTCACCACCCTTGCCCGTCAGTTTGGCCCACCCCCGGCCATGCTCCTGGAGAAGGTGGGATTAGGCGCAGGCACGATGACGCTGCCCATTCCTAACCTATTGCGGCTCTGGGTAGGCCGAAGCAGGACGGTTCACCCTGGCCCCTTCATCCTTCCCCCTTTGGCAGCGGAACAGGGATCGGGGCCCCAGGGAGGAGAAGCTCACGATCATGGGGCACACCAGGATACCGGGGAACAACGACACGGCGGCGATCGGTCACAGGCATCCTCGCCACCGGAAGCCCCATCACTCGCCCCCGCTTTCCGATCAGTCCCCCCGCTGACGGCCCCCGCGTTACCGCCCCACTCGCGAACGGAGACGATCGCGGTTCTGGAGACCCAGATTGACGACCTCAGCCCTCAGGCGATCGCCTATGTGGGGGAACGGCTGTCTGCGATCGGTGCCCTAGAGGTGTTTACCCAGCCCATTGGGATGAAGAAGAATCGACCGGGGATACTGCTAACGGTGATTTGTTATCCCGATCGGCGGCTGGACTGCGAAGAATTGTTATTCCGGGAAACGACAACCCTGGGAATCCGCCACACCATGCAACAGCGATCGGCCCTAGGGCGCGAGGTGCAAACGGTGCAGACGGCCTATGGCCTAGTGCGCCTGAAGTTGGCCTGGTTTAACCCGCAAACCGTGAACCCAGCCCCGCAATTGGTCAATGTGCAACCGGAGTATGAGGACTGCGCCCAATTAGCCCGCCAACACCAGGTCCCCTGGCGCGAAGTGCAACGGCTAGCCCTAGCAGCTTGGCACCAACACCCAGAGATGGACGTTAGCCTCAGTCCAACAACCCCAGAGGAGGCGTAATTTCAATCCGTTGCTGCGCCAGATCCACAATGGGCACGATCGCCTTGACAAAGGGAATCAGAATCGGTGCAGGTTTGGAGGCGGGATCACTGGCCGTGGTGCGATCGACCTCCAGCAAATCATTCCCGGCACTGAAGACATTGGTGACCGTGCCAATCCGGACCTGGGTTCCCTGATCAAACACCGAGAGGCCGATGAGATCCTGCACATGGAATTCGTCCTCCGCCAGCGGTAAGCGATCGCTCTCCGGCACCAACAATGTATATCCCCGCAGCTGCTCAGCCTGGTCACGATTATCGATCCCGGCCAGCTTGAGCACGTACAACCCCTTACCAGGAATGACCCGTCCCGCTAGGAGCGCGATCGGGGTGGGAGTTTGTTGCTGGGGAGCCAACAGCCAACGCTGACCGGGTTCTAAAAAACGTTCTGGGAAATCCGACTCTGGATAAACCCGAACTTCACCACCTAACCCTTGGGCCGCAACAATGCGACCGATCGTGAGAAACGTTTCCAGTGGTGGTGTGGTCATGGGCCTAGTCCCCGATACAGCGATTCTTAGTATCGCTCAAACAAGCTGAGTCGTGCGCGGGTGGTACTGGTCAGCAGCCAGCCTAAAACCGCTCCCCTGACAGGCACCGTGGGGTAGGCGTCTCGCCTGCCCGTATTGCGTTAGCCCAATCAGTCACCAGACTGGCCCACCAATGGGGCTGAGATCCAGGGGCGATCACACGGGAGTTGTGGGGTAGGCATCCTGCCTGCCACAGCCTTTTCAGTCCCGGCAAAGGTTTTGGCCTTCACGAACGGGAGTTGTGGGGTAGGCATCCTGCCTGCCACCGAGACAGCCGCGAGGGTGCTCCCACGTTCAATTTGTGAGTTTGTGCTCGACTGAGGCTGATCTGGTTACCATTTTGGTAACTTCACGATCGCCCCGGGCTACCCATGCCATCCTAAAAGCGTCTTCGTACCTTAACCAACGGCTGTTTACCGCAAACCCAGGTTAACGGCCTAATCAACTATTTTTCTCTCCCAAGCGGGGGATTGCAAAGGGAAAATACAGGAAATACCATGAAAATCAATCGCTACTTACTGCCCAGTTTCGCGTTGCTGTTATTAGGTGGCATTGGTGTTAGCGTCCACCTGTCGCCCAGCGCCTCCCACGCCTTACGCGTTATCCAGCCTACCGAGTCGGAGAATAATACCATGCCCACCCAAACAACAGCCCCCGATCGCCCGACAGGTGGCCTTTGGGTGCAGACGAAAGACGGTGACTCCCAGGTATTTCCGCTCAAGCACACCCAGGTTAACGCCACGATTGGCGGCAATCTCTCGCGGGTGGAGGTTACCCAACGGTTTGAAAACCCCTTTAACGACCCCCTGGAAGCGGTCTATGTGTTTCCCTTGCCCGATGAGGCGGCAGTGGATGACATGGAAATTAAAATTGGCGATCGCATCATCAAGGGCGACATAAAAAAACGGGAGGAAGCCCAGCAAATTTACGAACAAGCCAAGCGGGAAGGGCGCACCGCTGGTTTGCTAGAGCAGGAGCGGGATAATATTTTCACCCAATCCCTGGCCAATATTCGCCCTGGTGAACAAATTGAAGTCACGATTCGCTACACGGACTCGCTGAAATTTGAAGGGGGCGATTACGAATTTGTCTTCCCAATGGTTGTCGGTCCCCGCTATATTCCCGGTACGCCGACTGGACCAGCGGGCGATACCGACCAAGTTCCCGATGCCGCGCGGATTACCCCCCCCGTCCTGAAACCGGGGATGCGATCGGGCCATGATATTGCGGTGACCGTGGCGATCGAGGCCGGGGTCCCGATCCAGTCGGTCCAATCCACCTCCCACCAAATCCAGGTCCAGGAAGAAGGCCGGACCGTGCGGGTACAACTGGCTAATGAGGATACGATTCCGAATAAGGACCTGATTTTGCGCTATCAGGTCGCGGGTCGCGAAACCCAAACCACGGTCCTGACCCAAGCCGACGATCGGGGCGGGCACTTTGCGGTTTATCTCATCCCTGCCCTCACCTACCGCAGTAACGAAATTGTGCCGAAGGATGTGGTGTTTCTGATGGATACCTCCGGGTCCCAGTCGGGTGATCCGCTGCTGAAATCCCAGGAACTGATGCGGCGCTTTATCAATGGCCTCAACCCCAACGATACGTTTACGATCATTGACTTTGCCAATACGGCTACCCAGCTATCAACCCAACCCCTGGCCAACACGGCCCAGAACCGGGCTAAGGCGATCGCCTATATTGACCAACTCCAGGCCAATGGCGGTACAGAACTGATGAATGGCATCAACGCCGTGTTGAACTTCCCGCCCGCCCCGGCAGGGCGGTTGCGTAGTGTGGTCTTGCTCACCGATGGGTATATTGGCAACGATACGGAGGCGATTGCCGCCGTGCAGCAACGCCTACCGGTGGGGGTACGGCTCTACAGCTTTGGCGTGGGCAGTTCCGTGAATCGCTTTTTGCTCGATCGCCTCGCGGAAGTGGGACGCGGCACGATGCAGGTGATTCGCCAGGATGAGGCCAGCGGTCCTGTCGCTGAAAAATTCTTCCGGCAGATCAATAATCCTGTCTTGACCAATATTCAAGTAGAGTGGCTGGGGGAAGGCGGCAAACCCACCCTTTATCCCCTCGCTGCACCGGATTTATTTGCCAACCAACCCCTCGTCATCTTTGGCCGCAAGGACGATCGCCGGAGTGGTCGCCTGCGGATTCGCGGCGTTGCTGCGGGAGGGGAACGCTATGAACAGGTGCTCAATGTAGACTTTGAGTCCCGTGGTGAGCGGGGGAATCCCGCGATCGCCCAACTGTGGGGCCGTGCCCGGATCAAAGAACTCATGAACCAGATGTATGGCCTGGAAACCACCTCGGGCGTGCAAGCTGTGACGGATACCGCCTTGGCCTATCGCCTGCTGTCCCAATACACTGCGTTTGTTGCCGTCAGTGAAGAGGTCCGGGTTGACCCCGATGGCACCCGCCGCACGGTACAAGTCCCGGTCGAGTTACCGGAAGGCGTGAGCTATGAGGGAATTTTCGGACCCGCAGAGGCCGCACTCAATCGGGCCATGCCCCAGGCCGCCTATGCGCCCATGCCGAGTATGAGTCGTCGAGTCGCCGGTAGTGGGGTGCGATCGCAGCAGTCGTTCAACATGCCGCCTACCTCAATGCCTGCTGCTCCCCCCCCCGCGGCCCCGCTCTGGGAGGCTGACGAAACCACGGTGGGAAGCACCGCTAAGGCCAAATCTGCGATTACGGTGCTCCAGGCGGATGGGTTGGATGCGGCGGCGATCGCGGATCTCAACCGTCACCTGCAAACCCTGACGGTTCCGGCTAACCTGACGGGCAACCTGACCCTGGAACTGGTGCTTCGCAATGGTCGCATCAGCCAAGTTCGCCTGGATGATCAGCAGTCCACCTTACAAGATGCGGGGTTCTTCCGGACCCTTCGGACTCACCTACATCGCTGGCAGGTGCCAGGAGCCGTGTCGGGCACGGTGCGGGTTGTGGTGCAGGTGCAATAGCCACCCAGCAGACATGGGGTCGGCATGACGTTCCCCCGCCGGGAGTTTACTGCCGCCCCTGTCCCCCTAGAAATCTTATCGACATCCCTCAACCCTGGCGCGAAAGGAGTTCCCGACGGAACGTGCTCCCCCGGCCATTAAGTTCACCTGATAGGGCTGATCGTTGGGGCGGGGGACTGCTTCGATAATGACGGGTTCGTTATAGGTAAGCTTCGCCCGACCGTTTTTATAAACGCGATCGGAGGAATCATCACTGTACTTGAGGTGAACTTCCAGGTTGAATTCCCCCGTGTCCTGGGGGATGAAGGTCACCACAAAGCGGTTATAGACAGCTCCGCCGGGGATGGCCCAGTCCGTATTCCAGTTATTGCGTATCCGTGCCCCCAAGGGACCGGGTAGGGGGACCGGTAACGTTGGGGGCGAGATTTCCTTGCTGACTTCACTGCCTTCCCCCCCCACCAAGGGCAGGGGAGTACATTGCTCAGCGTGGACTGGTAAACCCAGACCCAATAAGAGGGTGAGGCTGGCGGCGGGTATCAGGAGCAGACGAAACATATACCGTAATGTCCTGTTTCAGAAGGCGCGATCGCGGGGGATCGAGAACCTCAATACTTATCAATACTAACTAGATCTTCTGCCTGCTGGTTAACTTTGAGCGAGGGAGAACCCTTCTCAGTAGATCACAAATCTCAACGTGGGATAGCCCGCTTGGCAGCCTCAGGGGTTGGTCTCTTGTCTGCTCTACAGTATCCAACTAATCTACCATCTAAAATCCCCAAATCTCAAATCCTATCTGCCTACCCCACTGACTACTTTTCGATCTCCTGAGCCAGTGGCTGCTGCTCGTCAAGTATGTGCCCATGCAATGATACGGGGTCGAGGCGGGTGGCTCCATTAATCGAGGGTCCCTTGGTGATGTGCTGCATTCGTTTTCTTCGTCATCACCCCCCCGCACCGGGTTTGAGTCAACTAATGTCGATCGGTAATTGCACGATGAAATTAATCCACCCCTGATCACTGGTAACGGCGATCGTACCCTGAAGGTAGGCCACCAACTTTTTAATCAGGGCTAACCCCAAGCCTGTGCCCCGCTGTTTCCAAGGATTTTTGCTAGGGATGCGGTAGAACGGATCAAAAATCTTGAGCAATTCTTCCCTCGCTAGATCAACCCCAGAGTTCCGCACAATGAGTTGGAAAGCCGGCATTGGGGGAGTCACGCTGATGCCAGAAGTCGCAGTGAGTGCCGGGGCAGTCACCCCAAGCGCAGCGGGCTGAGCAATAACCTGAATTGTGCCGTTGGGCGGCGTATATTTACAAGCATTGTTCAATAATTCCGAGATGATGCGATTCAAACTCGATGGATCGGCCACGATCGCGGGAAAATCTGGGGCAATTTCTAGCTGAAATTCCTGTTGTTGAAGGGCCGATCGTTCTCGAAAGCTCTCGGTAATACTAGGCAGCCAATCCTGGAGTTGGAGTGGAGTGGGGTCGAGGTGATAGGCATCAGCTTGCATCGATCGCATATCCAGCAAATCATTGACCAAGCGCAATTCCTGATCACATTGATCCCGCAAAATGGTGAAATAGCGATCGATAGCTTGGGCATTAGTGCCTTGCTCGATCGCGCTGCTTGCTGATCGTGTCAATCGCTCTTGCAGCACACTGATCGCCATTTTGATATTTGCTAAGGGGGTGCGCAGTTCGTGGGACGTGGTGGCTAAAAAGTCATCCTTGAGCGCATCTAAACGTTGCAACTCCGACATTTGTGTTTCCAGCAATTGGGCACGTTCCGTCGCAAAGTTACGCTCTTCCAACAACCGGCGTTGGGTATCATCCCGAAAGACGATGACCGATCCGGTGAGTTCGCCCTGGTGATTTTTCAGCGGGGTGGCGCTGTCAGCCACGGGGATCGTGTTCCCGTCCCTAGTGACCAGAAGCGTATGACCATTGAGGTAAATGGTGCTGTTCTGTTGAATAGCCGAATAGGCAGGGTGTTCAATGATTTCCTGGGAGGATTCATCCATAAAGCAAATGACCTCGGTGACCGATCGTCCCCGCACCTCTGCCAACGGCCAACCGGTTAAGAATTCAGCCATTTGGTTGAGGTATTGAATCCGCAGATCCATATCCACGACGATGACCCCATCTCCCATACTTTGCAGGACCGCATTCAAAAACTGTTCCCGTTCATACTGGTGCAACGCCGTTTGAATGGCGACGTAAAGCTCCTTCTCGCGGACGGGTTTGAGAATGTAGCCAAAGGGAGAGGTGAGGGTGGCGCGGGCGACGGTACTGCGATCGGAATAACCGGTAACATAAATGACTGGGATTTGTAATTCCTGCCAGATTTGTTCAGCGGCTTGGATGCCATCCGTCTCACCGCGCAAGCGGATATCCATGAGAACTAGGTTAGGGCGTAAGCGTGCCGCCGTTGCCATCGCGATTTCGCCAGAATCGATGATATCTAACACCTCATAGCCCAGTGATTCCAAATTTTCTTTTAGAATGATTGCCAGAATGTATTCATCCTCAACAATCAGAATACGAATTAGGGCATCGGCAATCATTCTATCGGCTATCTCCTTAGCAGCAATCATCCTGACTTTGATTACCTATTGTGGGTGGATTAATGTTTAAGTTTTCTATAAGGTTGATAGAAATGCTTAAGTTGTAATTGTTATACAGCCGTTCCCTCTCTAATGAAATACTGTCAAGCCTTGTGAACAAGGGGCTTAAGCCCCTTGCCTGTACCTCACCAAGTATGGAAGTGCTGTAGCGTTTGCGAAGCGTAGATCGATCTGAGCCTATACAATTATACATGGGATTTTTGAGGTAGTGTAATCTCAAACTCAAGTCCAGATTGCTTGTTTGGTTGCTTGTGCATGATCAGTGTCCCTCTTAGTTGCTGGACCAGGCCTTCAACTAAGCTGATTCCTACGGTTGTCGTCCGTTTCAAGTCAAGGTTACTTGGTAAGCCAATCCCATTGTCACCCACCCGCAGGGTCAGCGTTCCTGGTTGCTCACTGACCAAGTTGGCTGGAGCTTGGTAGCATTTGACCCAAATTTCTCCTGGACGATCGCCAGGAAAGGCATATTTCATGGCATTGGAAACCAGTTCGTTGATAATCAGGCCACAGGGAATTGCTGTCTCAATATCGAGATTTACCTTATCAAGTGCGATATTCAACTTGATTTGCGTAGAATTGATATTATAAGAATCGAACAAATACATGGTTAAATCATGAATATACTGACTAAAGTTAATATTTGCTAAGTCTTCAGAACGATAGAGTTTTTCGTGGACAAGGGCGATCGAGGCAATCCGGTTTTGGCAGTCGCGGAGGATCGTCTTGGTCTGGCCGTCGGGTGCTCGTCGGGCTTGCATTTGTAACAGACTGCTAACAATACCCAGATTATTTTTAACCCGATGGTGCATTTCCTTTAATAAAACTTCCTTCTCCTTCAGGGAGGCCGTCAAGCGTTCTTGGGCCTGTTTGCGATCGCTGACATCGAGAATGACGCCCAACATGCGGATCGGCTCACCCGCTTCGTTATACATCCCGCGCCCTTTGCCCACGAGCCAGCGCAGTGTGCCATCCGTATGGTGGATACGATATTCCGCTTCATAGTCCGTATGCTCGTGTAAAGCCTGGAGGAGGGACTGTTCCACCCGTTCACGATCGTCGGGATGCACGGCTTCGCGCCAACCTCTATAGAGGTCCGCCCCCACCGCCTTGGGCATCAACCCCAGCAGGCGAAAATGGTTATCGTTCCAAATCACCTGTCCCGTGGCAATATCCCAATCCCAGGTCCCGATCTGGCCAAATTCCAGGGCCAGCCGCAATTGTTCCTCCCAGTGCTGTAACTGTGCTTCCGCCTGTTTGCGCTCGGTGATGTCTTCCAAAATATAGGAGAAACGGGGGGGGGCGCCGGGGGCCACCGTAATCGGGCAGACGCTCCCCGCCAGCCACCGCTGCGCTTGACCCAGGGTACGCTGGTATTCAAAATGGACGGGGGTTTGGGCTTGGGCAGATTCTTGATAGTACTTGATCCATGCCTGTATAATTTCTGGCGGCGTGCCTAGCTGACTGGCCCAGCAGTTTTTGAGATCTGTCAGTGGCCTACCCATAAATTGGGCATTCGCTTCATTTGTATCTACTAGCAGGATATTGCCGTCGTGGAGTTCGACAATTCCCATCATCATGGCACTACTGTTAAAGAAACTCCGTAGCGTTAATTCACTCTGTTGGAGTTCAGCATTGCTCCGGCGCAGTTCTTCGGTGCGCTCAGCCACGCGCTGTTCCAGTTCTACGGTGGCGTGCTGGAGGGCGACTTCCGTGTGCTTCAAGGTCGTGATATCGGTGAGAACCCCCACATAGCCAACAATTTCGCCGTACTGGTCGATCTCCGGTAGGGCCTGGATGTAATACCAGGAGAGACTGCCATCCGATCGCAGGGAACGTCCCTCATTTTGGTACAGTTTGAGCGGTTGGACCGATTGACACCACTGTTGCCATGCCTGGGTGAGGCGATCGCGATCCTCCGGATGCAAGGTTTCGAGCCAGCCCATACCGAGGGCATCTGCGATGGGGCGTCCGGTCATCTCTCCCCAGCGGGTATTGACATAGGTGCAATGGTCCGCACGATCAACACGGAAAATGGCAACGGGTAAGACCTCTGCTAGGGTGGTAAAGAAGCGTTCGCGCGTCCGTAGGGTTGCTTCGGCCTGTTTACGATCGCTAATATCGCGGTAAAAAATACTCAGACCATCCTGGAAAGGATAGGCATCGATCTCTAGCCACACGTCGTGATCGGGCGGCTCATAGTAGCGATCTTCAAAGTGAACCGGAATCCGTTCCGTCATCGCCCGTCGGTATTGCACCTCCAGGTTGGTGCCCACGGCAGCAGGCCATTCTTCCCACAGGGTTTTGCCCAGCACTTCGCCCCGGGGCTTGCCATTGATGCGCTCGGAGGCGGCATTTTGGTAGAGGATGCGCCAGTTGTGATCCAGTGCCACAAAGCTATCACCCATGCTTTCTAAAATTTGGATTAACCGAGCAGCGGTGTTCTCGGCAGCTTGTTGGGCCTGTTCGGCTTTGAGTCGGAGGGCCTGCTCCCGCACGGCGGCTTCCTGCCGCAGTTCGACCATCTTCAGGTGAGCTTCGACGCGAGCGAGTAATTCCCGTGCCGAAAAGGGCTTAATTAAATAGTCATCTGCTCCCGCCGCCAACCCTTCCACCCTGGCTTCTTCCCCGGCCCGTGCCGACAGCAGCAGGATTGGCAGTGCCCGCGTTTGGGAGTTGGCCCGCAGTTCCCGCAGTAACCCAAACCCATCTAGGCGCGGCATCATGACATCGGTGAGGACTAAATCCGGTGGGGTTTCGGCGATCGTGGCGAGGGCCGAAACCCCATCGCTGGCAGTAGTGACGACATAGCGGGGTTCCAGGAGGTGTCTCAGGTAGTCGCGCATATCGGCGTTGTCGTCCACGACCAGGACATGGGGGGGGGTGGCGAAACAGGTATTCACTGCGGTTGCAGCCGGTTGCGCCTCTAGGGCGATCGGCGAGGGGGCTAGGGGTTGTGCTGCCGCTGGCAGCCAGCGCCAAGCCTCTTCCACGTAGGGCTGGGCACCCAGGGCCGTGGAGGCCAGTGTCCGAGGCGCACTCAGGCGATCGCTGGGCAGATGGGCGGTGCCTAGGGGGATGCTGACCGTAAAACAACTGCCCTGACCTAACTCACTGGTCACCTGGACCGTTCCTCCATGCAGCTTCACCAACTCCTGCACCAGGGACAGCCCAATGCCGGACCCTTCAAAACTGCGCCCCTGGGCTTCTTTCACCCGATGGAAGCGTTCAAATAAATGGGGCAGCTCCGCAGCGGGGATGCCGATACCCGTATCCGCGACGGCCAGTTCCACGCGATCGGAAAATGCCTGCAAGCGCACGGTGATGGTGCCCGTGAAGGTGAACTTAAAGGCGTTCGACAGCA
>JBBILC010000022.1:0-47011 GCA_037445115.1 Coleofasciculaceae cyanobacterium bin_20 | reverse complement strand
GGATTAGTGTGTCTATTTTTAGAAAATAAAATCTTAAGATTCAACACTTCTGCTATTGAATCTGGCGGGTGAGGGTGTTAGCCGCCACTCTATAAATAATAACACCTGAAATCTGGGTGTTGTCTGTTACAGTATTGATAAATCAAATATATAAGTACTAAGCATCACAGCTACCCCGTCTGCTGTATCAGGTCAGGCAGGCTATTCGCCTTAAGCATCTCTACTGCACCGACTGTAGGTGTGCCCATGCCGCATCCTCCTCTGGCCGGTTCCAGTCTTCAGCCAAAGCCTCTTCACTTAGCCATGCCGTTTCGGATACCTGGATCGCTGGCTCATCCAAAATCGTGACGATCGCTCGTCGGGTGCTGGGCAAGTTAATCGCTTCCAAACGCTACTGCCCACTACCACAAACCACTATCGACATAGTGAACCAACTGGCCCAACCGCTGCCGTAACGTCTCCAATCCCAATCGCTCCTGGGCCGAAATAAACACCGCCTGCGGATGCTCCTCCTTCGCCAAATTTAACGTTTCACTTTCCACCCGATCGACCTTATTAAACACCAACAATGATGGTCCCGGCGTCACCGGCAACTCCGACAAAATTTTCATCACCGCCCGAATTTGGTTTTGCCAACTCGGCGACGACAAATCCACCACATGCAGCAACGCATCCGCATCCGTCACCTCCTCCAACGTCGCCCGAAACGCATCCAACAACGACGGCGGCAACTCATGGATAAACCCCACCGTATCCGTCAGCAAAATCGCCTGTGACTCCTGGGATACCGCATGGGGCACCAGCAACCGGCGCGTCGTCGGGTCCAGCGTCGCAAACAATTGATCCGCCGCCAACACTTCCGCATTCGTCAGCGTATTCAGCAGCGTTGATTTCCCCGCATTCGTATACCCCACGATCGCCACCGTGGGCACCTGGTTATGCTGGCGTTGCTGGCGCAAGCGCGATCGATGGGCCTGAAGTTGATTCACCTCCTGCTGCAAGCGCGTAATCCGCCGTTGAATCGCCCGCCGTTCCGTCTCCAGCTTCGTTTCCCCCGGCCCCCGCGTACCAATGCCCCCCCCCAACCGCGACATCGCCTGCCCCCGCCCCGTCAAACGCGGCAAACTGTACTCCAGTTGCGCTAATTCCACCTGCAACTTCCCCGCCCCCGATTGTGCCCGTTGCGCAAAAATATCCAGAATCACCTCCGTGCGATCGACCACCCGCACCCCACACTGTCGCTCCAGATTCCGCACCTGGGCCGGAGAAAGATCGCGATTAAACACCACCAAATTCGCCCCGATCGTCTGCACCGCCAGGGCAATCTCCTGCACCTTACCCGGACCCACCACCGTTTGCGGATGGGGCTGCGATCGCTTCTGTTGGATCACCTGCAACACATCCCCCCCGGCAGACTCCACCAACCGCTGCACTTCGGCGATGTTCTCCGCAAAACTGGCCGCATCCATCTGCTGCGTCATCAGGCCCACCAGGAGCACGCGATCGTGGCTAGCATCCACCTGCTGGGCCACATACTGCCGCCGAAACTCCGCCTCCAGTCCTTCAACCAGATCAAGAAAATCCTGCTCACCGAGATCCTCCAGACTGAGGGCTGGGGATACCGTCCAGAGCGTTTCCGGATGGGGCGTCAGGTGGGCCAAAAACGTTGTCTCGACATAGCCGGTTGCCCCGCCACCCCGCCGTTCAAACCCTGCCCCCGACAGCGTTAACACCACCAGCGCATCCAACCGCTGAATCGCCATCGCCGTCAAACTCGCGGTATCCGGTGGCGTATCCGTTAGCTGCGTCGCAATACAGCGAATCCCACACAGCCGTTCCGCCCCATAGCGCGGCAATTCCAACGGGGGGATCTGGGTTTGGCTCGGTGTCCCCACACCCACCCGCACCACCTGCCCGCGCCGATTGAGGTAGGCACAGAGCGGGGTTTTAATCTCGGTGCTAATGGCCGCTAGCCGTTGGGCGAATTCCGATGTGGTTAAGCGATCGCCCGGTAGCCGCTGGTGATAGAGCCGCTGAAGTTGCTTAAGTTGGCTGGGTTTTAGCCCCTGGAGATGACCATAGATCGTTTCGATGGGAACCTAGCCTCCTGCCCGTACTGCTGTAGATGCCTATTTTAAAGTCTGAACCGGGGATAGATCACGCAGGCCGCCGGCTGGTTAGGCGCAGGCACCAACATGAATACAGCCTTTTCGCCTTAGGAAAGGACAGTTCAGGGACTCAATCCCCTGATTCATCTTGGGAGAATTGTTCGGCTAATTGTTCCAAATGGGGGTTGCGGGTATCTGGTCGCGAGAGTCCCCAATGTTGTAGGCGTTCCTGGAGCCAGCCGTTGCGCTGCCAGCGGTGGATTGCGCCGTTGACCAATTGCCTTAGCGGGTTATATTGACTGCCCTTGGGGAGCACAACGCTCAGAGGAGCCGTTGCGAGGCGGACGGGTAATAGTTGGTAGCCGGATGTTTGCTGCACCCAACCGGTCAGGATACTAGCATCTGCCGCGATCGCAATCGCCTCACCACGATCGAGCCGCACCTGAGCCGTTTGGTAGGAGTCCACCCCCAATAACTGGGCCTGGGGGAAAAGCACTTGCAAGGGGGCAATCGCGCTCGATCCGTTCAGGACAGCAATGGTGCCCTGGGTCAGTTGCGATCGGCGTTGAACCGTTCCGGCCCGAACCAGGAGGGTGGTTCCGTCGTGATAGTAGGGAACACTAAAGGCCACCACGCGGGCACGACTCGGAGTAGCCGTTACCTGGGCAATGACCAGATCCACCTTATTGTCCAGAATTTGGCGCAGGCGATCGCGATTGCTAACCGGGGTTAAGACCACGGCATCGGCATTGCCCAGCAGCTCTTGAGCCAGTTGGCGGGCAATATCAATTTCTAACCCCTGGAGTTCACCTGCCGGATCGCGAAAACCCAAGGGGAATACGTTGTCTTTAACCCCAACAATGAGATGCCCACGACGGCGAATCGCACCCCACTCTGCCCCAACACTGGCACTGGCTAGACTCAGGAGCAGAACGATCACGAGGAAAAGTTGACGTACTCTGGCCGTTGACAAGGACAACTCCAGCCCTTACTTGAAGACCCCTAGGTTGAAGTTATAGTTCAACCCCAAGCCAAAGCCCACATCCGTGCTCCGGCCACCAAAGCCCACATCCATACGAACTGTGGTGCTGACATCCCTAGAAATCGGAGCATCCACCCCAGTAGACAGGACCGGATAGGTGCCGCTGTTGTCACCCGTATTCACCAGAACTCCCCCACCCAGATAGGGAATGAGCAGAGTCCGTCCGGTTGATACACTCCGGATCGGAGCTTCACCCGTGAGGGAAAAAATTAAATTGGCACGATCGTTGTCAAAAGCGGCGGACGAGTGTAGCGAGAGATAATCGGTAAACCCAATTTTGCCAAAAATCGCAAAGGCTCCCTCCGTCGGCGCAACAATATTATCCGGATCGGGATTGCTGGCTCCAATGACGCCGCCAACCCCAATATAACTCCGGCGGGGAGGCTGGGTTTCCACGACCACGATCCCAGGTGGCGCACTGTACATATAATCAGTCGTGGGCGGCGGTGGCGCACTAAAGTCAGGCGGCAAGCTCGATTCGGGCAGGGGTTGAAACTGCACCTGTTGGGCCTGATATTGGGTGGGAGACAAAACCGGAATGGATGTCACGGGGGGTGGCGGCAAGGCGTTATACTGATAGTCCGAGTAAACCGCTTGACCGTGGGCGGCAACACTACTCCCCAGCAGCGCTAGAGAAAGGATTCCGCAGAGTTGAAGACCCTGTTGCATGGATGTCGATCGCATAGTTACCTCTTCTCACCAGTTTGCAAAACGGTATGGGGGAGTTGACTCATGTTGCAAGACTCCTACTTTCATCATACTGGCTTGTTTACGCTATCGTCTGGATTCAAACTTGTTGATTTGTAATGACGCGCTCACTATCGGGAAGTTCCAATTAACTCATGGGGCGCGGAAATCAGGCTACCGGACGACGTCCTTCGGTGTATTCATGGCCCTGTCGCCGTGATCAGGATAGGTTTAGTTTGGTTCAGTGCAAGTAACCGACTTCTAGCACCCCACAGTGCAGTCAAAAAGTATGAAATCATAGAAAACAGTCGATCGCACCTGCACAGGCTGGCATGGAACAGGAGTCTACGCTGACACAACTTAAGGCATCGCTTCCCGGCGGACAATTGCCCTCAAGTTATGGGGTGTATTTTAAAAATACGCTGATTGCCCTCTGTCACGCCCTCGAAGACTATATTTTGCAGCGATCGTACCCCCCAGATCCAGTCCCAGCCGCCGCCGCCGCCCCACCCCTGGCGCTGCCCCACCCCCTGGTGTTAGTCACGTTTCAGCAGGGGAAATGGTATCTGCAAGAAGCCGATCGCTATTACGACCTAGCCCAGCATTGTTGTCAGGTTGCCATTGCCGCCGTTGCCGACAGTGGCTTTGCTGAACACCGCACCAGCCAATTAGCCAACGTAGCCCTCGTAGACCTCGACCCAACGGATGCCCTAGCCGCCGAGTGGAACTTGGTGATCCTGGCCCCGGACTACGCCGCAATGGTCCTATGTCAGGAATTAGCCCCAGAGGACTATCGGGCCGAGGGACGCCCTGAAACCGATACGGAGCGAAAGTTTTATGGTCTGTGGACCTTCGATCGGGCCTTAGTCGCCACGACGACACGGCTGTTGATTCAACGCCTAGGGTCCTATGATGCCGCCCTCGCCGATCGCCTCAGCCAGATACAGGCGGAGATTGAGGCCCACCTTAGCGCAACACCAGCTGACCTGACCAGTGTCATCACCCGCATCGTCTCCTACCTACAAACCAGCCAGCAGCAATTGGTAACTGTGAATCGGCAGGCACGGGAATTGTGGGAATTGGAAGGACGCGCCCTGCGTCTCAATCGGAACTTGGCGGCCAATAAGCTTCAAGCATTGCTGCGGATGGCCCAACGGGTAGATGAGCGCGATCGCTGTAATCCGGTGGCGTCGTTGCAAGTGGCAGCCCTATCCGAAACCCTGGGGCAACTATTGGACCTGCCCACCCTTAACCTCCGTCGCCTACGCTTGGCCGGATTGCTGTTTCGCATTGGCTTAGCAGAAGCCCCCAGCGAGGTGTTTACCCAGATAGCCAGTGATTTAGAAGCGGCCAGCCTGACCCTCTGGCGCGATCGTGCCCAACTCAGTGCCCAACTCCTAGCGACAATGCCGGAATTGGCGGCAGTTACCGAAATTGTGCGACACCACTTGGAGCACTGGGATGGCAGCGGTCGGCCTGGGGGCCTGAAGGCCGAAAGCATTCCCCTGGAATCCCGGATTTTGGGATTGGTCGCCTATTTCCAAGAAATGACCCAGCCACGGGGCGATCGGCCAGCCCTCAGCCTCAACCACGCCCTGGAAAAATGCCAGGAACGGAGTGGTAAACGGTTTGATCCGGGGTTAGTCGAACAACTTAGCCAAGTGATTCAGCTTGTGGAACTGGGTATGATGCAGTTGCCCGATCGGCCCAGTCAAGTCCCTGCCGTTTGGCTAGAAGATCCCAACGAAGGGCACTCCAGCGTGATCGGTCATCCCCCACCGGCGGTAACCCCATGACCCACACCTCTAGCTTTGATCTCAACGCGATCCGCGCTGGCCAGCAGCGAAACCTGGCCCACCTGGATTTAGCCGGTACTGACCTGAGTGGTGCCCAGCTAGCAGGCGCGAACCTTTTCCAGGCCGACCTGCGGGGGGCCGATCTGTCAGGAGCCGACCTGCGGGGGGCAATCCTGCGGGCCAACCTGCGGGGGGCCGATTTACCCGGAGCCGATCTGCGGGGCGCGGACTGCCGTAATGCGGACCTGCGGGGCGCTAACCTCCTGGACGCTCTCTTTACCGAAGCCAGCTTTGCCGGAGCCTTCCTGACGGCGGCATTGCTAACGAATGGGGATTTAGCCGCCGTGGACTTCCGGGGGGCGGATTTGCGCGGGGCCAGCTTAATGCGGGCCAGATTGATGCAGGCCGACCTCAGCCATGCCAATTTGGCGGGAGCCGACCTATCCGAAGCCGACTTGGAGGAAGCCATTCTGACGGGGGCAATGCTGCGCGGCGCAAACCTGTGCCAAGCCAACCTGCTGTGTGCCCAAATTGAGGCAGTGCTTTGGGATGGGGCCTACCTGTTGGGCACTTGTTTGGCCGGGACCCCCCTGGACCCGTCTTTCAGGAACCCAGACCATCAAAAGCATTCGGTAGATAGGTAGCCAGGGTGAGGCTGTAGCCATCCCAGTGGACCGGTTGCCCCAGGGCGATCGCCCCGGCATCAAGGGGAGGCCCCCCCAGTGTGTCCGCCGCCACGCCGGAAAGAACTGGCCCCAGCGATCGCCCACTTGGGACAGGGCAATAGGTAATCAGGGCGACATCAAAACGACAGATAGCATGGGCCAGGTGAGGCATTTCCGACAGGAACACCTGGGCGGTTTTCCAAAGCTTGGCTTGCTTTTGGGGCGTAATCGCCAGCAGACCATTGGCATCCCAATTCCGCTGCTGCCGGGTTTTGACCTCGACAAAGGCCAAGGTTAACTGCCGATCGCCGAGCGTCCCCAGTGCTAACGATCCCGCCTGGGCAATCAGATCAATCTCGCCCCAGCGAGAGTGCCAGCGTTGCGCCAGGATCTCCCACCCCTGGTTACGGAGCCATTGCGCCACCAGCACCTCCCCCAGGTTGCCCACGATCGCCTTGCCTTGCCCTTGCCCCATCCTATCCCCGGTATTGTTCTACCCAGGTAATCACCCGCTGGGCGACCTGGCTACCCGTCAGACGATCGATCTCACGAATCCCCGTAGGACTGGTGACATTCACCTCCGTGAGATACCCGCCAATCACATCAATACCCACAAAATACAGCCCATCCCGGCGCAGGGCTGGGGCGATCGCGGCACATATTTCATACTCACGATCGGTAATCTCGGTCACCGCCACCCGGCCCCCCACCGCCATATTGCCTCGGAATTCCAGCCCTGTTGGGATACGATTGACCGCACCGATCGGGTCACCATTAAGCAAGATAATGCGCTTATCCCCCAACTTGGCATCGGGTAGGTATTGCTGGACGATGACGGGAACTTGCCCCTGCTGGGTACTGATCTCCACCAGGGAATTTAAGTTGCGATCGTCCGGCGTTAGGAACAAGATTCCTTCCCCCGCCTTACCCCCCAGGGGTTTCAGCACGGCTGCTCCCTGTTGCTCCACAAATTGCCGGATTGTCGCCTTATCCTGGCTGACGATCGTTGTGGGCATGGCCGCCTGAAACCGCAACCCATACATCTTTTCATTCGCCGCCCGAATGCCTTGGGGCCGGTTGATAATCAGGGTTTTGGCCGGATCAATGTAGTCCAACAGGTAGGTGGCATACAGGTAGGGAATCGTCACCGGGGGATCGGTCCGCATCCAAACCGCGTCCATCGTTTCCAAGGGCATGGCCACAGGCGCAGCGGGCGTTTCGGCTTCGTGATTCAGCCAATACCAGGGCTGGGGGATCTGCCATGCCCCAGCCACCAACTGCACCGGGTTGAGCCGGACAGGGGTGAGGCTGGCCCAGGTTTTACCATCGGCCACACTCAGGGCCTCGATCTGGGTAATCCAGACCTCATGGCCCCGCAATTGGGCCGCTTCCATCAACGCCACACTGGTATCGTGACCGGGATCGAGGGTCGCGATCGGGTCAATAATGAAGGCAAATTTCATCTAGCTGGCCTGTAGGAGGGGATCAAGCTCACCCTGGGCATTGAGGGTATAGATCTCATCACAGCCGCCGATATGTTGGTCGTTGATAAAGATTTGGGGCAGCGATCGCCGACCATTGGCCCGTGCTGCCATGACCTGCCGTGCGGATTCATCGCCATCAATACAGTATTCCGTAAACTCAATCCCTTTGGTGGTCAACAGGGCCTTAGCGCGAATACAGAACGGACAACGACTCCAGGTATAGATTTCGACTTTGGGTGCCATAGGACAGTTGGGAACGTGAGGGGTTAATCGGGGTTTCGTGAATCGTTAAGTTATGTTTCCATTCTAAAAGATCTCTGGGACTGTTCTCTGGGACTGTTCTCTGGGACCGTCGAAAGTTGACATGGCTGGTTGTTGGCGTGGGGGGGAGTGGGAGCTGGATGGCTGACTGCGGCTGGATTTCAGCCATGCTACCATAGCACCATGTTAAGCTTAGATCTCACCCTTATCGCTTAATCTTAACGTTGCTCCCCCCTGCCCTAACTGGGGCTAGTCTTCATTGCGGTCGCTTGCGGTTCGTGGCCAGTTTGACCTGAGCGATCGCCAACGGACCACCCAGGGAGTGCCGGTCAGCGGCAGCCTTGCTGGGGAATCGGTGTGGGGGATGGGCCATGCTGCTAGGAGGATTCTGTTATGTCTGTTGAAACGCTAGAAAAACGATCGACGGTTCGGAAAATCGCCCCTCGTTATCGCGTGTTACTGCATAACGATGACTTCAACCCCATGGAGTATGTGGTCCAAGTGCTGATGAGTACGGTGCCCAGCCTAACCCAACCCCAAGCCGTCAGCATCATGATGGAAGCCCATACCAATGGTATTGCCCTGGTGATCACCTGTGCCCTAGAACCAGCGGAGTTTTACTGCGAGACCCTCAAAAATCATGGCCTCACCAGTACGATCGAACCTGATGAGTAGGGTCGCTCGAAGAACAGTTGTGGGGTAGGCATCCTGCCTGCCACCGAGACAGCGGCATCCTGCCTGCTACCAAGACAGCGGCATCCTGCCTGCCATCGAGACAGCGGCATCCTGCCTGCCATCGAGACAGCCGAGACGGCTATCCCACGTTCAATTTGTGATCGACTTGTGATCGGCTGAGGGTGGCACTTGGCCCAGGGGGCGGCCTAGCTGGGCGTTAGGATCAAGGTAGCCCTTCAGCGCGTCCGACGCCGCCTGTCCAACCGGAACCACCTTGAAAATCCCACCTGCCCAACTCGCCCATAAACTTGCCCAGGCCCCCGCACCACAACGGATTGCGGCTTTTGTGCTGATCCTGGCTGTCCTGTGGCTGCCCCTGGCCCTGCCCCTGTACAGCCTGGGTCGGCAGGCCCCCTGGGCCAGTCCGATCGCCCTATTGCTCCTCTATGTTGAGTTCCTCGCGCTCTTGTCCTGGTGGGGGAAACACGTCTATCAGTCATCGACGCTCTTCCAGCGCTATGGGTTGATCTGGAGTCGTAGCAATGGTCGCGAGTGCCTGTTGGGGATAGGTGGGGGGTTGATGAGCTTGGTGGGCTTATTTGTCATCCAGGGGGGACTGGGGTGGTTGGAGTGGCAAGCTTTGCCCCAGGGGGATGTGATCTGGCAGGGGGCCGTGGTGGCCCTAGCGATCGGCTTGGCAGAGGAGGTACTATTCCGAGGATGGCTGTGGGATGAACTCCGACGGGATTACCCATTTCGCACCAGTTTATGGGTGAATAGCCTACTGTTTGCGGCGCTGCACTTTATCAAACCGTTGACAGAAGTGCTGCGGACGGCCTGGCAATTTCCCGGTCTGGTGATCCTGGCGATGATCATGATCCGGGCGAAGGGAGTCAGTCACGATCGCTTAGGTTTAAGCATTGGCCTTCATGCAGGGTTGGTCTGGGGCTATTACCTGGTTAATGTCGGTCAGTGGGTGCGCTATACCGGGCAGGTACCCCTGTGGATCACTGGCATTGATCAAAATCCCTTGATGGGGGCCAGTGGGTTGCTTTGCCTAGCCGGATTGTTATGGGTTATGACGGTGTGCGATCGCGGCCATGCCTAGTGGTCTATCAAGCTTGATTTTGTAGGTTGGGTCAAACGCAGTACGACCCAACAAGGCGGTTGAAGGTGTTGGGTCTCGCAGACTCGACACCAACCGACAAGTCCCCATTTTAGGCATGACAGGCCACGAGTCAGTATCGCGAGGCAGCAATCATTTGCCCCTGGAACAGTTCAGGCTATGCTTAAGCCATGCTCAAGCCATGCTGAGTCTGTTGGATGTGGGGAAGTGGGCCATGAAAGCCGGGATTATGTTTATCGGGGGGGCGTGCCTGATTGGGGCAGGGGTGGCGCTGGCCATAACCAATCCTTCCCAGGCGGACTATAACGACTTTGCGGTTGCGAATCTGTCGGTTTACCTGAAAACTGAGGTTTGCACCCTGAAGCTGCCGATCGTCGGGACAGCACTACGACAGGAATGCGAAAAATTGGTTGATACGAATCAATCCCAGTTAAAGGTGATCATCGCGGCCAACACAACTCGGAAAGACTACTTGTTTTTTAGTCTCTACCGCACAGAATTATCCCCCCGCCAAATCTTACCCTTTCTGCCGGAGGATCTGTTGCCCAGCTATGAAGCCGAGGCGATCGGGATTTTCAATACCTTCCAGCTATATCGGGCGCGGGAACAACCGCGATCACAGCAAGGATTTTGGAACGGGGAGTTTGACTGGCGGATTTCGGCTGCACCTAACATCCTGCCATTGTCCAGGCCCACATTGTAATCAGACTCTCTAGTGGGTCACTAGACCAAAATGGTAGGATGACGATTCAAGTTAATGGGAAGGCGTGACCGCGCCAACTGGTGCCTTCGATCGTCGCTTCCGCCTGATGGACGATCGCCCGAAGTTGCTCCAACATGGCCGTTGGGGCATCGGCCCACAGTCCCCGCTGATTCGCTTCCAACAACCGTTCCGCCATATCGCGCAAAGCATGGGGATTTTTCGCTTCGACAAAGGCTTGCACATCGGGATCTAATAAATAGGCTGCGGCTACCCCTTCATACATAAAGGGTTCAATACAGTGGGTCGTGGCATCGTAGGCAAAGAGGTAGTCAACAGTTGCGGCCATTTCAAAGGCTCCCTTATAGCCGTGGCGCATGGCTCCGGCGATCCATTTAGGGTTAATGACGCGCGATCGATACACCCGGAGTAACTCCTCTCGTAGGGACCGCACCTTAGGATTTTCGGGACGGGCGTGGTCACCGAAATAGGTTTGGACTGTGGGGGAGGGGAGAGGGGAGAGGGGAGAGGGGGTTTGTTGTTGGGTGACTCGTGCGGCGACGGTTAGCCCGCCTTGGAATTGGTAGTAGTCATCGGAATCGAGCAAATCATGTTCGCGATTGTCCTGGTTATGGAGCACAATTTGCAGTTGGCCCAATCGTTGGGTAAAGGCTTCAGGGGCGGCAATCCCATTGCGGTTACCGGGGGTGCTGCCATAGGCATAGCTGCTCCAGTTGATATAGGCCCGTGCCAAATCTGACTCATCCGTCCAATTTTGGGCATCGATTAAGCCCTGTAACCCCGCGCCATAGGCCCCCGGTTTTGAGCCGAAAATACGGTAACTGGCCCGTGTTTGGGCTTGTTGCGGAGAAAGGCCGATCGCTTGCCAGTGTTGCATTTCTTGTTTCACTTGGGCCGCAAGGGGATTTTGATCCGCCGGTTCATCGAGGGCCGCAACCGCTTGGACGGCGCGATCGAAGAGATCAATTAAATTGGCAAAGGCATCGCGGAAAAACCCCGAAATTCGTAACGTCACATCGACACGGGGACGCCCCAAAAGCGACAGCGGGAGAATCTCAAAATCCACCACCCGCCGCGACGGCCCTTCCCATACTGGCCGCACGCCCAACAGGGCCAACGCTTCGGCCATATCATCGCCCCCCGTGCGCATGGTGGCTGTCCCCCAGATCGACAGGCCCAGGGTTCGGGGATACTCGCCATTGTCCTGGGCATAGCGTTCAATCAATGCCTCAGCGGCTTTGCAGCCCACTGACCAGGCCGTTTCCGTCGGCAACCCGCGCAGATCCACTGAATAGAAATTCCGTCCGGTCGGCAACACATCCGATCGCCCCCGTGTCGGTGCTCCGGATGGTCCACTGGGGACAAATTGGCCGTTTAAGCCTGCGAGTAGGTTGGTTAATTCGCGATCGGTTTGTTGCAAGGCGGGTAGCAGACAGGTGGCGATCCAAGCAAGTTCCGTTTGGAGGGGGTCGGATGCGGGTTCCTGACGGGCGGGATACTGACGGGCGGGACGCCCATCCCACAAAATGGGTTCTCCTAAAAAATCCGGACGGGCGGGACGCCCATCCCACCAGACAAATGATGCTTGCTGAGTGCCTGCCTTCGTGTCTTGGTGCCTTGGTGATTCCCCGACACACTCTAGCTCACGGGCCAATAATTCATCGAGCAAATCCGCCGCTACCGCTTCTAAGACCGCGATCGCCTCCCCCACTATCCGACACTCCCCATAGCCCTGTCGGTCTAAACAAGTTTGATCGTCTAGTGACAAACGTGCTGCCATCTCTCCCGTCAACGGATCAAACCCTAACCCCCAGGCTTGGGCGATCGCCCGCGTCAACCCAACCCGACCTGCTGATGGGTGCCGCGCGATCGCAATCAGCAGATCCCGTAACTGCTGCCCCTGGGGACACTGGCCAAAAATATGTAACCCATCCCGAATCTGGGCTTCCTTCAGTTCACACAGATAGCCATCCATGCGTTCACAAAGGACATCGATCGCGAAATTCAACCCATCGATCGTTGCATCTTGCTTGGCAGCGTCGGGGATTAATCTTGTGGGATAGCCGTCCCGGCTGTCATCCCCTAAACGGCTGTCATCCGATAAGCTGGGTATCACCCTGAGATCGCGATCGAGTTGCTCCTGCTGCACCAATTCAACAATGCGATCGCGGATCACTGGCAACCGCGATGGGTCCAGGTTTCGTGCCTCATAATACTCATCAATCAACCCCTCCAGTTTTTGCAGTGGTCCGTAGAGTTCCGCCCGCGTCATCGGCGGTGTTAGGTGATCGATAATCACTGCCTGCGATCGGCGTTTTGCCTGGGTACCCTCCCCCGGATCGTTGACGATAAACGGATACAAATGGGGCACCGGTCCCAGCGCCACTTCCGGGTAACAATGGGCCGACAGCGCCACCCCCTTCCCCGGCAACCATTCCAGATTGCCATGCTTCCCCACATGGACGATCGCCTGTGCCCCAAACACGTCCCGCACCCAGAGATAAAAGGCAAGATAGGCCGGTGTGGGTTCCAAATCCGGTGCATGGTAGTTCAGGCTGGGGTCCAAATCATAGCCCCGCGAGGGTTGAATGCCGATGAAAACGTTGCCGAGTTGAATGCCGGGGATTGCCAGATCTCCCAGACCTCGGAGGTTTTCACAACCTCCGAGGTCTGGGTCCGCTTGATCCCAGCGCTCGATCATCCCCTGTTGCACGGCCTCTGGTAATTGGGCAAAGTAAGCTGAAAAAGTTTCAGCATCAAGGGCTTGAGCGACCGATCGCACGCCATGCCCCTCGTGATCATTCGTCACCCCAGCCGTTAGGCGTTGGATCAGGTCATCCCCGGTTTCGGGCAAATCCTCAGGCAGGCTATACCCGGCTTGTTTTAAGGCATTGAGAATAGCTACACAACTGGCGGGCGTATCCAATCCCACGCCATTGGCTAGGCGGGCATCTCGCGTCGGGTAGTTCGCCAAAATCAGAGCAACGCGCCGATCACCCACCGGGGTTTGCCGCAGTCTGACCCAATTCGCCGTCAGATCGGCCACCCAAGCCACGCGATCGGGCACCGGCTCATAGACCACCACCTCCGTTTCCAAGGTTTCATGCCGCGACTGCACCGCCTTAAACGAAATAGCACGACTAATAATCCGGCCATCCACCTCCGGCAACGCCACATTCATCGCCAGATCACGGGGACTGAGGCCCCGTTGCTGGGTTTCCCATTGGTCGCGGGTACCACCGCTGAGAATTACCTGGATCACAGGCACGTCCAGGGAGTGGGGAGTGGGGAAGGAAGCAGAAAGCGTGGGGTAGGCGTCCCGCCTGCCAATAGTGTTAGTTGTGGGGTAGGCGTCCCGCCTGCCAATAGTGTTAGTTGTGGGGTAGGCGTCCCGCTGGCCAGCATCCCCATCCGGCCTGCCAGTCGGATCAGGACCCTCAACCATCGGCGATCCTTGAGGTGCAAACGGACTACTGGCAAAACTCGTTGCATTTAAGAGCACCTGAATCCCATCCCCATCCTTGGGTTGAAAATAGGGCAACACCTCAGTCTGAACATCCGGTTCCCGTAGCGACGGCACAAAGACCGGGATGGGGTCTAGGTCTCGCTCTGCTAACGCCCGACACAAGGCCACGATCGGGGCCGTATTGCCCGCTAAATAGTGCGATCGGTAGAAGAGAATCCCAACTTTGGAGAGGGGAGAGGGGAGAGGGGAGAAGGAAGAAGGGCTGGGTGCGTCTGGGTGCCTAGGTGTCTGGATAGTTCCCAAATCTTGCTTTGAGGCATCTTGCCAATCCAACACCCCTACCCGTGGGACCGGTTGGGCTAAGGGCGGTTCTTCACCATACCCTAAACCTAACCAGGCCAAAAAACGCAACGCATACCCCAAGTTTGTCACACCACCTTCGTTGAAATAGCGCCAGAGGCGATCGCAGACCCCTAACCCCACCGTTGAGTGGCTGATCAAATCCGGGTCCGGCTGATCATCCCCTGGCAACACCCAAAGCATTGCCCCCGTCGCTGTGGCCACCTCCCGCACGACCTCCAGCCCATAGGACCAGTAGGCCCGTCCGCCCAACAACCGCAGCACAATCACCTGTGCCTGCGCCAGCACCGTTTCTGCGTAGGTATCGATCGTTAACGGTTGTTGGAGTTGCAGCAAATTCGCCACCCGTAAGGCCGGAAAATTCGCCGGTAATTGGGTCGTCACCTGCGCGAGAGTCTGGATCTCCGTATCCGCTGCCGTCAACAGCACGATCGGGGCTGGGGTCTGCTCAACAAAAATTACCCCCTCCGTCTCTGGCGTCCACCCGCCCGGTAGCGTGGTTAGGCGATGCATGGGTCCTCCCGATACAACCATCATTTTTGTCGATCGAATGTATCGGATCGTAAACCATCATCGGGTTACCCACCCTAATCTGCATTGGCAGAAACCGGCACTCCATAGCCGTTGTCGGCAATTATCCTAAAATCTAAAAATAAACTTAAAATATTAAGATTTACCAAAGACTTCCTGATGACTAAACATAAAAGATTACTAATAGAAGCGGGATCAGGTAAAAAAGCTTGATAACGTACAGAGGTGAGGGACATTAACGGCGACGCAAAGCGGGATTTACTTAATTAAAATATATATTGATCATGGCCATTCAGATTCCGATATTCCACCCGCAGCAAACCTTGTCGTTGGCCGTATTCTTACAATTACGTGCCCTACTTCGGCAAATTTCCCTAGCCCAACAGGATGAGGTTCTATTTCTGTCAGAAGCTTCTCTGCCAACCCGAACCTTACTGTTCCCATTTACGATCGTGGTTGCACCTGCATGGGTAATTTTGCTGACGGCAAGCCCTTGTATCAGTACAGACAGGACGGGCGGGTCACACGTTGCAGAATTACAGGTTTTCTTAACATTTGATGTAGCCGTTGCTTGCCAATTTGTTGACACGATCGCGCAACAGTGGCGACGGCAAACCCGTCATCTGCGAACACTCCAATCGCGGCTGCAAGCCCTCAATCTGGAGACCTCCGATTCGGGAAAAGATACCAGCCTAAAAGCCTTTCAACGATTTTCTGAAGGCTTAATTTCTCTGCTGTCTGCAAGTGACAAAATCACAGAAATGACCGGTCAAGTCCAGGCAGAGAAAGAACAGCTTTTTCACCAAGTTATTACCCAGATTCGCCATAGTCTGGAACTACCAGAAATCCTAAAAACCGCAGCAGAACAGGGACGAAACTTTCTCCAAGTAGACAAATTATCGATCTACTGTTTAGTCACTGATCCGATCGTTGCTGGAAAGCTGGACGATATCGAGATGAGGCCAGCCTATACAGCACACGCTGCCGATGAAAAGCCAGAACAACTCCTCAATCCCCTCGCTGCTCTTCAGACCTTACCGACACATTCTCATCACTTGATTAATTGCCAAGGGGAAACAACCCTCTTGGCTGACATTCAAGATTTGACTGATTTGCCCCCTTGCCTGCGAGCGTTATTCGCCTCCCATTGTCCACGTGCCCTCCTCGCTACCCCAATTACCCTACCAGAAGGCTTGTGGGGTCTCTTGGTGGCCCAAGAGTATGATTGTCCGCGCCACTGGCCAGAAAGTGATGTTACGTTCCTCAAGCGAATCGCGGAACACGTTGCGATCGCGATTCATCAAGCACACCTGTATACCCAACTCCGCGTGCAAGCCCAAACCTTAGAACAGCGGGTACAGGAAAGTACCCAAGATTTAAGAGATGCCCTCCTCGCTGCCCAAGCCGCCGATCGCGCCAAGGGAGAGTTTTTAGCGACAATGAGCCACGAATTGCGCACACCCTTAGCCTGCATTATTGGGATGTCTTCAGCCCTCTTAAGCTGGACCACAGCACCCCTGACCGAAAAACAGCGTGAGTATCTAGAAATTGTGCACGATAGTGGTGGGCAACTGTTAGAACTTATCAACGATATCTTAGAACTCGCGCGCTTAGAGGCTGGGAAAACCGTTCTCAATGTTAGCCATTTTTCAGTCACACAACTAGCCAGACAGGTGATGGAGTCTTTCCAAAACAAAGCAGATAGTAAAAATATTAAACTCCAGATAGAATTAATGTTTGGTTCGGAGGAGGCTACTCTCGCGGCAGATCGTCGGCAAATACGTCGAATTCTCGTGAATTTGCTAAGTAATGCCATAAAATTTACCCCAGAGAGTGGTGAGGTCATATTACGCATTTGGCCGGAAGAACGATCGATTAATTTTCAGGTTGAAGATACGGGAATTGGGATTTCGGAGGAACATCAATCCTTGCTATTTAAAAAATTCCAGCAGGTGGACATGAGTTACCGTCGCCAGTATGGAGGTACCGGGCTGGGACTAGCCCTAACGAAGCAATTGGTTGAGTTGCATAAAGGTTGGATCAGTGTGGACTCGATCATCGATTCCGGCTCTACCTTTACCGTGCATATTCCTGCCCAACCTTTGCCAAAAAATCAGCCCGATCTGCAGAAAATGACTCCCCAACCAGAAATTCCTTGTAGCGATAGGCTAAGGACTACTGGTGGCTGTGTTGTGATTATTGAAAAAGATGAAGCGATCGCTGAACACATGTGCGACGTGCTGACGACAGCAGATTACCAGGTTGTTTGGATGGTCTCTGGCGAAACAGCAGTTCATCAAATTGATCTTCTGCAGCCAGTTGTCGTGATTTTAGCCTTGTCTACACAAATTGAGATAGATGTGCACCTCATTCAGCAGTTACATCGTTTGCCACTGACAGCAGAATTTAAGATTTTGCTACTAGCCCCAAATGATAATCCAGCGTATATACAGCAGTGCTTACATGAAGGGGCTGATGATTACCTGGTTAAACCATTTGAGATCGAAACTTTGCCACAGCGCTTACGGAACTTGCTTTTTCCCAATATTGAGAGAATACATTAGGGAACCTCGCCTCCATCCCCTATGATTGCGTAGGTACAGTTGCGGAAATTGATATTTTTCGAGGGACGTATTAGTTTAAAATAAAAAAAGGAATCAGAGAGCGTCGCACTCATTTGACGAGCGCTCGTCAATGCTTGGGAATCCCCATGCGTGTCATCAATATTGAGGTTAGGACAGGGAACAGGCAGGAAAGCTGGGTGTGAGCAGACACCGTCCTATCCCCCAACCTATCTGAGGATTACAGTACCATGATCGCTCCTGACACAATTGCCACCGATCAGTCAGATAAATTTCGACAACTGCAAGCCCAATTACGCCAGCAGGCGCTTGTGCCGGAAACCAATCCTTGGCATAGTGTGACGCTACCGGACGATAGTGATTTTGATAGTGATTTTGACATTTTTGTGGTTCCCTCCCTGAGCCTGGATCAGCGAGAATTGCTGAAAATTGAAGGGGTGCTGCACTACGAGGAACGCTTGTTATTTTCCCTGATCCGGCTGCGAAATCCCCGAACTCGCTTGGTGTATATCACCTCACAACCCTTACCCCCGATCGTCATTGATTATTACCTCCAGTTATTACCGGGCATTCCCTTCTCCCATGCCCGCGATCGTCTCCTATTGTTGTCTACCTACGACAGTTCGCCCCAACCCCTCTCCAAAAAGATCCTGGAACGGCCTCGCCTGGTAGAACGCATTCGTCAGGCATTGCGTCCCGATCGGGCCTATATGACCTGCTTCAATGCTTCAGCCTATGAGCGAGATCTCTCGGTTCGTTTGGGGATTCCCCTCTTGGGATGTGATCCGGATTTGTTGCAATGGGGGACTAAGGACGGCAGTCGGCGTATTTTTGCAGAGTGTGGGGTTGCCTTTCCCGATGGCAGCGATTTGGTTCACCATGAGGCCGATCTAGCCACCGTGGCCGCAGAACTCTGGGAACGCCACCCAGCCCTGCAACGCATTGTGGTTAAACTCAATGAAGGCTTTTCCGGTGAAGGGAATGCCATTTTAGACCTGCGTTTGTTGCAAACCGTCGCCCCGGGGCAAGCCACCCACGTCGAGCGCACTCAAGCCCTCGCTCAAGCCTTGCCGAACCTGCGTTTCCAGGCTGCCAACGAAACCTGGGAATCCTACCGCAGCCGCATTCCAGAGTTGGGCGCGATCGCGGAGGTGTTCATTGAAGGGGAGATCAAGCGCTCGCCGAGCGCCCAGGGCTATGTCACCCCGACCGGGGAGGTGGAGGTATTGTCCACCCATGACCAAATTCTCGGCGGTCCTGACGGTCAGATTTACCTGGGTTGTTCCTTCCCAGCCCACAAAATCTATCGCCTACAATTGCAAGATGCCTGTTGGCGCATTGGCCGTTGTCTAGCGGAAAAAGGCGCTCTAGAACGCTATGGGGTAGATTTTGTTACCGTGCAGGGAGCCGATGGCCAATGGCAAATCCAAGCCATTGAAATCAATCTGCGTAAAGGAGGGACTACCCATCCTTTTATGACGCTGAAATACCTGACAGGGGGACGGTACGACAGTGCTACTGGGCTATTCTATAGCCAGCAAGGCGATCCCAAATATTATGTAGCCACGGATAACTTGCAAAAGCCGCGCTACCGGGGGTTATTACCAACCGATTTAATGGATATTATTGCCCATCATCGCTTACATTTTGACAGCAGTAGTAAAACGGGGACCGTATTTCATCTCATGGGGTGTCTTTCGGAATATGGCAAGGTAGGACTCATTAGCATTGGCAACTCGCGCCAGCAGGCAGAGGATATTTATAACCAAGTTGTCAATGTTCTGGATGCCGAAACCCGGACGACACATCCGAATCTCTCCCAGGGAATTCCCCCAATGCTCTGGAGTGGACGGGCTTGAGGGAAGGGACCGCCCACCCCCTATGTCCCCAGGCCCCAAAGTCTGCCACCGTCAGCGTAAAATGAGGCACCACTCCCGGTCTGGTACAGTTGTTTGGCAAGAATCCATTTCCAGCGTTGCCGATCACCCAGATTCCTGCGAGTCTCCTTGGCCTTGAGGTGGGCCATGACCACGATCGCAAAAGGATTTGAGGACTTCTGGCTATCGTAATCGACACGAATTTCGGTCATTGGGAAATTGGATTGGACGACTAACTCAGTTGCAATACAACGCTCTTTGTCCAAACACTACTGGCAAATCTGCTGCAAGGTCGTGACGAAATCGGGATAGGAAATGGCAGCGGCTTCCGCTCGCTGGATCGTCGTTGTGCCCTGGGTGTTGAGGGCCGCGATCGCCAAACTCATGGCAATGCGATGATCCGTATGGCTATCCACCTCTGTCCCCTTCAGCAATTCCCCACCGGTAATTTCTAGGCCATCGGGTAATTCCGCCACCCGTGCCCCCAAGCGCTGTAACTCAGACGCCATCACCGCCAAGCGATCGCTCTCCTTTACCCGTAACTCCTGGGCATCGCGGATGACGGTCTTCCCCTGGGCAAAGGCCGCCGCCACCGCCAAAACGGGAATCTCATCAATCATCCGGGGAATCAACTCCCCACCCACTTCACAGGCTTGTAACGGACTGGAGCGCACCCGCAGATCCGCCACAGGTTCCCCGGCCACCACCCGTTCATTCTCCCGCTGAATATCGGCCCCCATCATTGCCAACACCTCCAAAATCCCGGTCCGGGTTGGATTCACCCCCACATTTTCGATCCGCAGGTCCGAACCCGGCACGATCGCCGCCGCCACCAACCAGAATGCCGCCGAACTGATATCCCCCGGCACAATCACCGTTTGGCCCATCAGCCGTGCCGGTCCCGTCACCGTGACACTATGGGTGGCGCGATCGATCGCCAAATTCGCCCCAAAGGCTTGCAGCATCCGTTCACTATGATCACGGGAGAGCACTGGCTCCGTCACCGTGGTTTGCCCCGTCGCCATCAAGCCCGCCAGTAGAATACAGGACTTTACCTGGGCCGAGGCGATCGGCGAGTGGTAGTGGATCGGTTGTAGAACCTGCCCCTGAATCGCGATTGGGGCCAGGGAGCCATTGTGCCGTCCCCAAATCTGGGCACCCATTTGCTGGAGGGGCTGTACCACCCGCGACATGGGCCGACTGCGCAGGGAAGCATCCCCCGTCACCGTAAAAAAACGCCCCGGATGGGCCGCCAGTAGCCCCAACATCAAGCGCAACGTCGTCCCCGAATTCCCCGCCTGGAGAACATCCGCCGGTTCCTGCAAATTTCCCAGGCCAATCCCCTGCACCCGCACCAGTTCCGAGTTAAGTTCCGTAATCTCGGCCCCCAGGGCACGGAAACAGGCCGCCGTACTGCACGGATCTTCCCCCAAAAGCAATCCCTCGATCCGCGTCTCCCCCTCCGCGATCGCCCCCAGCATCAGGGCACGGTGGGAAATCGACTTATCCCCTGGCACCCGAATGGTCCCCCTGAGTGCAAACCCAGAGGCCGGACAGCCAATCGTTAAGGAATGCTGGGGCGTATTGGTATTTAAAGCGATGACGGGGCGTTCCATTAGAGATAGACTGAGGAGGGCGTTAGTGATCCTACCGCTTTCGGACCCTTTCCTGTCGAGATTTTCCCTAGTTTTGTTCGCGTAGCGTCTACGCAGGCGAATTGGCTGGCATCTGCATTCGGGGCAAATCACTGCACTGTTGTCTGGCGATATGTTAAAGCACCAACGCAAACCGGTCTCCCTATCCCTAATCTCCACTGATCTACCGGTCTGGTCTGGGGTAGATACCTTTGCGACCTTCTATCAGAAAGACCGCGATCGCTTCCATTTGCTGCTGAGTGAACCGCCGATCATTGACCCGATCGCCCTAGCGGAGAATCGGGAAGTGACCACCCTCCCCGCCGTTGCCCCCCCCCGTCTCCTCTGGCTAGAAATTGCCCCCTCACGGGTGATCATGACCATGCAAGGAAACGGTAAATTTAGCTATCGCCACCTCTGGGAACGGGGCGTCTACGGAGTAAGCCGCTACTGGTTACAAAGTGACTCCCTGCGCACCAGTGGTCAACTGCGGCTCCGGAACTACACGCGATCGCTCACCCTCACCGGGACCTTCACGGCCCCCCAACACCTGCGGGTGGAATATGAACTTTGGGCTGCGCAAGTCCCCCTGGGGCGCTATGTCCTGGATGTCGAGATCCACTAGGTGATCGGCAGGCTAGGGCGTTAAGCATTGTTACAGCTCAACGGTTGACCCGGATAGGGATCAGTAAAATACTGGACAGATCAGCCCTGGCAACGTGGGTCTAGGAGCCATTAACTTGCGTTCCCATCTTGAGGCCAGTCGATAGCGCTTAGGTTATCGTGAAGGGGGAGCAGGGCTGGGCTAGTTGGCAATCTCCCGGAGCAAGCAGACACCCCCCTGTATTTTGATGGGAACCCCCGATCGCGGGTGAGTTTTACTCAGACCTTGGCCCGGTTTGAGGTTGTGCATCCAGCCAAATGGCCACGTTCCAACTCCCATCCCTAGGGGATCGTGCGTTGGTGTGCCCCGTCAGTCTTCCACTCTCCCGGTCATCACTTGGCAACTTTTTAGGCAACAGCTAGGCAACACTATGGTCAATGCAACTGCACAAACAGCCACCCCCCAGCGGAAAAATCCGAAGAAACATAACCACTATGGGTTTCGGGACTTCTTCAAATTTGATCCAGAGAAAGGCACGATCGTTGATTGGAATGGTGCCCAAAATATCCTCGCCACGGAAGATTTTATTATTGGCTTGGTCGAAGGGCTAGAGGAAGAGGTGGGGGATGCCTCGGCAGCGATTATGTATACGATCGGCTGTGAGTGGGGCCAGCGGGATGCCTTCTTTTTCGAGAAATGGTTTGAGCGGGAGTTCGATCGCAACATTCGCCAGACTAACCTCCTCTTTTTGCTGGAAACCTGGTGGTGGCCCTTCACCTCCCAAGGCTGGGGGCGCTGGGAAGTCGATATGGGTGATCGCAAGCAGGGCTTCATTTTTATCAACCTGTTCGACTCCGCCGTAGCCCGCACCCTCGGGGATGTGGGTAAACCCGTATGCCACATTTATGCCGGATTGTTTGCGGGATTCTTCACCGAACTCGTGAAAAAGCAACTGAGTTGTATTGAAATTCAGTGCTACTCAATGGGCGAAACCTACTGTAAGTTTTTGATTGGCGGCCAGGACCGGATTGATGCCGCTGCCTTCTGGCTGAATGAAGGTGCAACGGCACGGGATATTGAAAAACGGCTACGGTCTGGGGAGCGCTTGGGATGAATACGCTCACCACCACCGCTAACCGCAATGGCTCAGCCACCCCTCCCGCCAACCGGGATTGGTTGACCCTGACCGTGCAGCAATTTTTCTCGACGGTGAATTGGGATGATCAACCGCTGGCTGTCCAGGAACTCAAGCGGACATCCATTCAAACCGGTGGCCCCCTGAGCTTGACCCTAACCGTCAGCCAGTTTATGAGTGCTTTCCCCTGGGATGGCAAGGCGATCGCGGCCCCCATTCCCCTAGAGGAAACCCTCCCGATCGCTGAAGCCAAGGGACAAGATCTCACGGTTGACGACTTCTCAAGCCTGTTTTAAGGGGCTGTGGCCGGGGAATAGACTGCTTGATACGCGGGCAGTATTTCCCTAACCGATTTTCGTTGACATCTATATATTGTTGGCACCTGTCTGCACCGGAGCGAATGTATGCACCCACAAATTGAAAGCTTGTTAGATCAGGCCGAGAATCGTTATCTCAACCCAGAGGAGTTAACCTTACTGGATAAATATGTCAGTTCCCTGCCCGATCGGCTGGAAACCTATCGTCGTCTACGCGATCAAGAAGTTGCCATCATGCAACAAGCGGTTGATCAATTGCAGGCCGAGATGCCCCAGATTCAAACCGTCGATTTAGAGCGTAGCATCAAGAATGCGCTGCTTGTGGTCCGGTATTGTGCCATGTCCATGCTCCTGGATGACGAAACCTTCACGAAGGAACGGCTCTTGAGTTGGCTGAGCCGCAATGTGCAGGTCTATAACACCCAGGCCCTCGATCGTGCCCTCTACCGCTATCTGGAGAAATCCCTCACCCAGGCCCTTGGTCCCAAGTCCATGAGCTTCCTGCAACCCTTCCTGGTGATGTCACAGAATGCCGTTTTACTGGAATAACTGGAGAATGACCGGACAGATACACAACATGGCCGAGGTATGGCAGCTAAATGGGGATGAAAGTAAGATGGCATTGAATCGCGCTGGTATCGTAAATAGCAAGCTTCGGAACGTTACAGCACTTCCATACCTGGTGAGGTACAGACAAGGGGCTTAAGCCCCTTGTTCAAAAGGCTTGACAGTACTTCATTAGAGAGGAAACGGCTGTAGTAGTAACAACTTTCATCATTTTTGGCTAGAGCCAGCACTACAAACGTTGCATAATTAACAATGCTCATTATGCGCTGCACTTAAATTGGATTGCGTCGGCTTGCATCACACCGAATTGGGCTGAATTGTACTGAATTGGATTATTGCGACTACGAGGGTAGGGTCCTATGGTTTCCGTGGCTGATTTACTGATTGATAACCGCATCCCCAGTAATTTCTTTGTGGCTGATGCCTATGTTCACAGTGACCTAGAGCTAGGGTTACTGGAAAATCGGCGCGGGGCACGTCTGCTGGCCATGCCCGAACCTCTCCTGCAAGCCATTTATGCCGGTTTGTATAAGGAAACGGGACAAGCTACCCGTCTGGTCCTTTTCAACTGTGGTCGCTGGTGGGGTAAGAATTTCTATGCCCGTTTCTGCGAGGACCTGACGGACTATCACCACCAACCCCTTGCCGACCTACCGATGATTGAGTTTTTGCAATCCCTACAACAATGTTGGCAAACCCACGGTTGGGGGCGGATTGATCTGGATCAAACCTATCAACAACGGGGATTCCTGCTCGTCAAAATTTGGGATTCGCCGTTTGCTAAACATGCGATCGCCGTCAGCAGTGTGGACCCCAGTGCCGCAGCCAAGCGTCCGGTTTGTTTTCTGGAGGCGGGTGTCCTGAGTTCCTTCTTCAGCCAACTAACGGGGCGGGATCTCCACTGTGTCCAAACCACCTGCGAATCCCTGGGGGCAGACTGTAATACCTTTGTCCTCGGTCTGCGCGATCGCCTCTTGGCCGCCGAGGAAATGGCCAACCAGAACGTGGATCACGCCACCATTATGCAATCCCTCTGTGGGGAAAGTGGGACCCTCTAGGCAGAAGCCACCCAGACTCAGGTAACTGGAAACACCCCCGACTGGTTACCTATCCGCCTTCAGCCTAGCCCTATCCCGCTGCCCGGCTCCCTTACCTGCCCGTGATAATTCGCACACCGGGCAGTCCTTAGTCCGCAACACTCAGTACACTATAGGAATTAGCACCCGTTGGCAGCCAACGATCGCCAAGCCGTAATCCCTAACCCTTAATGGCAGTCCATCCCTATGCCAAAAGTACACGCATTTCCAACTATCGACTTCTGGGGTTAGTTGGACAGGGGCAGTTTGGGCGGGTTTTTTGTGCCATCCACCGGAAATCGGGGCAGATGGTTGCCCTCAAGGAACTCAAACACGATCGCTTCCCCACCCATAAGTTCCTGCGCGAACTTCGGTTTCTCCTGAGCCTTCAGCATCCCAATATTGTCACCTGTCGGGCGTTGGAACATACGGTCAATGGCCGCTATTTGGTCATGGATTACTGCGAAAGCGGCACCCTGCGTAATTTGATCGTTGAAGAGGTGCGGCCCCATCCGGCCCAGAGCCTCAAGTTGGTAATGGATATCCTGTTGGGGTTGGAGCACGCCCACAATCGGGGGATCGTCCATTGCGACATTAAGCCAGAAAATATTCTCCTGCAAATTCAGCCGACGGGTTGGCTGGGGCGCATTTCTGATTTCGGGATTGCCCAACTGAGCCAGGAGTTGAACCAGGATTTTAATACGACGGGTTCCCCGGCCTATATGGCCCCAGAACGGTTTTATGGCCAGTACTCACCCGCATCGGATCTCTATGCCGTCGGCATCATTTTATTTGAGTTATTGGTGGGGGAACGTCCCTTCTCTGGGACGCCGGCTGATTTGATGTCAGCCCATTTGAACCAGCCGATCCAGATTCCGACCTTTGTCCCTGAGGCGATTCAAGCCGTGATTCGGAAGGCACTCCAAAAGCTGACGGGACGACGATTCCACTCGGCAACGGCCATGCTAGCGGAGCTGCGATCGGCGGCTAAAGCAACCGGCTGGCAGTTGGCCCCCCCCTCGGAACCGAGCGTCCCCCTCCTCTTTTGTAAGTTTGTACCCCAGGCTGCGCCCCTATCAGGACTTGTCGGGGGGACTGAGGTTGCGTCCCCAGAGCCACCTTCACCCACCTTTACCCCCCTGCGTCAGGAAGCACTCCGTGCGCCGATTAGCGACTTGCAGGTTCAGATCGTCTCGACAACGGCAGCCAAGCCCGCAATGGCCAGCCTTTATTGCCTCTCGCGCCAGTGGATCTATTGCCGTACCTTTATTCCTGATCTACTAACGGCCCAGGAGGTCCAGCGATCGGTCTGCCATCTCCCCGTTGCCGCCCAATCCCTCGTCGTGGGCAAACGGGGGTGTTTTGCGATCGCATCCCAAGACCTCTACCAAATCCCCTTCCCAGCGCCCCAGGGGGATACGGGCAAAATTGCCCTAGAGACCACGATCGTCCATCCCATTCGGGTGTTGTCCCAGACAACGGACTCGGTTATCGCGATCGATCCCCACGGCTATTGGATGGCAGCAGCTCCTGCCCTCCCCAGTACGCCCAAAAGTCCCCTGTCGCTTTGGCCGTGGCCGCCCCGCTCTGCCCCACGAATCCTGGAATGTCGGGCGGCTCAAATTGCCCAAATTATCCCCTTAGATGCCGCCCACGGCGTCGCCATTTCCCATCGTCACCGGACCCAAGCCTCGCGACTAGAGGTCTTTAACCGTCGGGGACGCTTTTTGGGACACCTGAATGTACCCGTGACAACTGGCGTTTTCCACCAGGGGCTGAAACCCTATCGCCTCATGACCTGTGAGTATTTGGCGGTAGGAGCTATTCCCTGTCAGCAAGCTGCCTGTCCGGCGAACCCCTGCCTCTATCCCGCCTCCCTGTTGATCTTGGACCTGAAGCCGTTTCGGGTGATTCGGGTACCTCTGGCGATTGTCCCCATCCTGGTCGCAGCGGCTCCCTGGGGCTATGTTTTGGTGGATGCAGTGGGCACATTGCTGTTCCTGGATGGCGCAGGGCAACAGGTGGGACGGGTAGCTGGCCCCGCCCCGCCGACAGCGATCGCCTGTTTTGGTAACTACGGCCTCCTGTTAGCAACCTGGGATGAGGTGACCCACAGTGGCTATCTATATACCCTGGACCTCCGCAAGCTGAATCTGGATTTCCTATTTTGAGTGGCATGAGCGCATTAGCGCGATCGCTGGTAGCGTCCCACCACCTCAGCTTTTGAGTGGCATGAGCGCATTAGCGCGATCGCTGGTAGCGTCCCACCACCTCAGCTGTCGCGAGGACGTGTCCTTGCAGGGCCGCTGCCACCTGGGGCTTGCTGGCACCGGGGGATAGCGCGAGGGGGCGATCGAGGGCATACAACTTAAAGAAATAACGGTGGGTACCGCGCGGGGGACAGGGGCCACCATAGCCGATTTTGCCAAAGTCGTTTTTACCCTGAAGGCCCCCCTCTGGCAGGGTGCGATCGGCAGGCACTCCTTCCGGCAAACTGCGTTGCTCAGGGGAGAGGTTGAATACCACCCAGTGGACAAAGGTTCCACCAGGAGCATCCGGATCATCACAAATCAGGGCAAAACTTTGGGTCCCAGCCGGAACATCATCCCAACGCAGGGGGGGCGAGAGATCGTCACCATCGCAGGTATATGGGGCGGGGATCGTTCCCTCGTTGCTAAAAACCGGACTAATGAGTTGCATCGTCACCTCCGAGCTAGGTGTGGGTAGCGGGCTGATCGGGTTAGATACCGGCGAACAGGCCATGAGTAGGAGACCCAGGCTAGCGATCGCGGCCCCTTGCCCTAGGCAATGGAACCCTTCCCCCGCTGTGAACCGTATGCCAAACGGCCTAAAAACCATCCTAAACAGTCCGGCGGGGTTATGGCTCAGCGATGGGAGGGCGGTGGGGAAAATCATGGTACTCAGTTCTAGGCTGAACGGAGCGATGAACCGTGTTAGACGCGGGCGCACGGCCTGACAACAGTTCGGGGCAGGGTATCCCAAAATTTTTGAGAAATCCCGGCATCCGCATCGCCCTCAGATGTAACCTGGTAAGGAATAGGTGTTAATTGTGGCACGGAGTGAGACGAAGCGGCCTATGAAAGCCATGATTCTGGCAGCAGGGAAGGGAACACGGGTCCGTCCGATTACCTATACAATCCCGAAACCAATGATTCCTATCCTGCAAAAACCAGTCATGGAGTTCCTGCTGGAATTGCTGCGGAGTCACGGGTTTGATCAGATCATGGTCAATGTCAGCCACCTCGCCTACGAAATTGAGAATTACTTTCGCGATGGACAACGCTTTGGTGTCCAGATTGCCTATTCCTTTGAAGGCCGGATTGAGGATGGCGAATTGGTGGGGGACGCTCTGGGATCGGCAGGTGGGATGCGCCGAATTCAAGATTTCTCGCCTTTTTTTGATGATACCTTTGTTGTGCTCTGCGGTGACGCCCTGATTGATCTCGACCTAACGGCAGCCGTTAAGTGGCATAAGCAACAAGGCTCGATCGCCACGGTGATTATGAAATCCGTGCCCCGTGAGGAAGTCTCCAGCTACGGGGTCGTGGTCACTGACGATCAGGGCCGGATTAAGGCATTTCAGGAGAAACCCGCGATCACAGCCGCCCTCAGTACCGATATTAATACGGGTATTTATATCTTTGAACCAGAGGTTTTAGACTATATCCCCTCCGGCCAAGTCTACGATATCGGGGGAGATTTGTTTCCGCATTTGGTCGAAATTGGCGCTCCCTTTTATGGCATTTCGATGGACTTTCAGTGGGTCGATATTGGCAAAGTTCCCGACTATTGGCGGGCGATTCGGGGTGTCCTTGCGGGCGAAATTCATAATGTCCAAATCCCTGGCCATCAAGTGGCACCGGGTGTTTATACGGGCCTTAATGTGGCGGCTAATTGGGAGAAGATTGATATTCAAGGACCGGTCTATATCGGCGGGATGACCCGCATTGAAGATGGCGCCAAGATTATTGGCCCGACGATGATTGGCCCCAATTGTTATGTTTGCAATGGGGCAGTGGTGGATAACAGCGTCATTTTTGAATACTCCCGCTTGGGGCCAGGGGTCCGGCTCGTCGATAAGCTGGTGTTCGGTCGTTATTGCGTGGATAAAACGGGAGCCGCGATCGATGTCCAGGCGGCGGCCCTCAATTGGCTGATTACCGACACCCGTCAGCCCCCCCTAGAGGCGCATCCTTCGGAAAGTCGGGCGATCGCTGAACTGCTCCAGGAATCCTACCAGAAGTATTAATGGGCTAATAGGCCATTGGGCCATTGGCTGATTTTGAATCAACATCAGCATCGAGATCAGACGCGGTATGGGCGAGCCGTTACCGCGTGCGATTGCGGGGAGGCACCCGCCGTCCCTCGAAAAATTGCCGTTCTAAGTAGCCCAGCCCCAGCCAAGTTCCGCCCGCCAGTAAGGTGACGCTCGCGCCGATCCCACTCCCCCAGCCAAACACCGGCCCTCCAAGGACACCCAGACCAGTGGCGATCGCCCAGGTGATCGCCCCCCCAATGGCGACCCCCAGACGCAGGCGTTGAATCGTCCTGAGGGCCGATCGGCAATGGGCACAGTGCTGGGTATGGGAATGGTAGCGATCGAGGAGAGCCGCGATCGGCTGGGCTGGCGGCAAAGACTGGCCAGGAAAGGGATCAGCGTCGTAGGTATTCACCCAGGTGCGCAGCGCCACCACACAGTTATCCGCTGCCGTGGGTAGATAGCAGGCTTGACTGAAATGAGCACTGCCCCCCCGCTGTTCCAGATAGCGTTCCTGGTAGTGCAAAAAGATTTGATCATCCTCCAGCACCCCATTCTGACCAATATGGGAATACCAGGTTGGTGCTAGTTTCAGGAAAAAGCGCGGCAGCTTACTCGCAAACTTGAAGGGAAAGCGGGCAAAAACGCGACATTCCCCCTTCCGGATCGGCGTTGCATAGACCACCGTTAACGTGCGACCAAACTGCTTTGAGGTCAAGTCATGCCACATGAGGGCGGGAGCCACAAAACGGGTCGTTTGTGATCCCAGGGTGCCGCGCCGGGGACCCTCTGGCCAAATTCCCTGAAAGCCTTGCTTGGTGGCCGTGACCACCGTAATCGATTCCACGGGGGCGGCATTCGCCCGGTTGCCAACGGTGGCATGGTGCGTAAACGGGATATGGCTGGAATCCAGGACGTTTTCCAACAGGGTGAGGGCATCGTAGGGTAAATCCCGGCAGGTATTCAAACAGACCCAAGCGTCCGGGTCCTCCAACATCGGTTCGATCACGGGTACCGCCACCTGGGGGGCATTCTCTGGCTGGCCAGGGTAGGCAAACAATAACCCCTGCCGCACGATCGTGGGCAGCGATCGCACACAAGCCCGCTTCGCCGTCTGGGCACTACCCGTTACCGCCTGTTGGGGAATGCGATCGCACTGACCATCACCGCGAAAGGCCCAGCCATGATAGGGACACTCCAGCAGCCCATCCTCCGCAATCCGGCCTTCCGAGAGCGGCACCAGCCGATGGGGGCACTGATCCGCAAACACGCGCCAGCTAGTCGCCTGCCGATCCCACCAGATCACTAAGTCCTGCCCCAGCAAGGTGAACTTGTGGAGTTGGGTCGGGTCCAAATCTTCGACGTAAAAAATCGGATACCAGGCTTCTTGCCAGTCAAAACGGTGGGGATCACTGCCGCCAGCCGGGAGCGTGGGCGTTGATTGTAATTGGGCAATTGGGGACGGGGCTGCCGTTAGCATGACGTTCAGGGCGTTACAAACTGGCGTAAGGGGAAGTTCTTTACATAGCTTAACAATTTTCAGCTTTTCCGGAGCAGCCAGCGGGCAGGGTGGGTGAGTAGACTAGTAGCCAACCCAGATCGCGACTTCGATCGCGAGGAGTATGCCTGATGCGTCCCATGCCGCCCCAAGGTCGGATTCGTCCCCGCATTAGCACGATGCCCCGGCAGCAGTCGGAAGCCTCGTTCCAGTTGGACTTGTACAAGCTTGCCGTTGAGAAGCGGCGGCTGGAACAGGAACTCAAGAAAATTGAGCAGCGTCGCCACCAGATTCAGCAACGGCTGTCGCTATTGGAAAAACAAATTGCCAGTACCGAAGAGCGGGTACAACAGATGCGCGAACCACCAGCCACGGTCTCGCGGCCCATTCAAAAAATCGATGCCGATATCAGCGAAACCTACAATACGTTGTTGCTGGAGTATTAGGCACGCTGAGCAGTCCAACGCGCCCTATCCCAACATAGATGGTCGGGGTAAATACCCCTCGATCAAGATATCCGCTCCGAGCGATCGCACCTGGATGTCACTCAGGGCCAGTGCTTGGGTCATCTGGGTGAAACCCAACTCCCCGATCGGGGTGGGTGCCGTTAGACCGCCAATCAGCTTCGGGGCAATGAAGGCATAGACCTTTTGGATAGTCCCCTGGGCAATCGCGGGTGCAGCCAGTTGCCCGCCACATTCCCACAACACCGACAAGCAACCCCGATCGTAGAGATCGGCCATCACCGCATCCGGGGTGATTTGATTCAGGGTTACCACATCAACCCCCTGGGCTTGCAGCGCGACGCGGCGATCATGGGGAGCCGTGGCTTCCGTATAGATAACCGTAGGGGCAAGGTCGGTTTGCCAGAGGTGGGCGGTCATCGGCAAATCCAAGCGGCGACTCAGGACCACCCGTAGGGGCGTGTGGGCACTCTGGCCGTGGGTCGTCAGGTGCGGATTATCCCGGCGCACGGTATTACCGCCCACAATAATGGCCTCACAGCGCGATCGCAGTTGGTGTACCCACCCACGAGCCTCAGGCCCGGTCACCCACTGGCTATGGCCCCCACTGGCTGCGATCTTACCATCCAGGGTCATGGCATACTTCAACATACCCAAGGGCCGCTGGTAACGCATCCGATGCACAAAAGCCTCATTGAGACGCTGGCAAGCTGCCGTTTCGACGCCAAGGGTGACGCTAATGCCAGCCGCCCGCAACCGGGCAATGCCATTGCCAGCCACCAATGGATTCGGGTCTTCCATACCCACCACCACCCGCTGAATCCCGGCGGCAATCACGGCATCGGCACAGGGAGGGGTGCGGCCGTAGTGGCTACAGGGTTCCAGGTTGACATACAGCGTCGCCCCCTGGGCACGATCGCCCGCCGATCGCAGCGCCAACACCTCCGCATGGGGTTGACCGGCTGCGGGATGGAACCCTTCCCCGACAATTTGCCCACCCTGCACCACCACCGCTCCCACCATCGGATTGGGTGCAGTTCGCCCCGCCGCCTGTTGGGCCAATTCCAAACAACGGTGCATGAGGGCAGTATCAAAGGGTGTGATCATCGGGGGACCGCCACCTGGTTGAGTAAACTCCGGATCACGGCAACGGTTGCCACCCCATCGAGTTGGGCCTCTGGTTTCAGGATCAGCCGATGTTGCAACAGGGCGGGTGCCACCGCTTTCACATCATCCGGTATGACATAATCGCGACCGTTGATCCAGGCATGGGCCTGACTGGCCTGGAGCCACAACACCGCCGCCCGTGGGGAAGCCCCCAGGAGCAGATCGGCTTGTTGACGGCTGCGCTGGACAATCGCCAGCAGGTAGTCGAGGATGGGTTCCTGCACAGTGACGGCCTGCACTTCCTGACGGGCTTGTAGCACCTGGGCCACCGTTGCGATCGGCTTGAGCCGCTCTAAATAAACCCGTTTCGCCTGAAACCCCTGCTGGGTATTGAGCAACATTTGCTTTTCGGCTTGGGAATCGGGATAGTCTACGGTGATTTTGAACAGAAAGCGATCGAGTTGAGCCTCTGGCAGGGGATAGGTCCCCTCAAATTCCAGGGGGTTTTGGGTGGCAAGCACCAGGAACAGATCCGATAGGGGCCAACTGGTGCCATCAAGGGTCACCTGCTGCTCCTCCATCGCTTCCAGCAACGCGGATTGGGTTTTCGGTGGCGTGCGGTTAATCTCATCCGCCAACAAGATTTGGGTGAAGATGGGACCCTGCTTCAGGGAAAATTCACGGGTATTTAGGTCAAACACATTCGTACCCAAAATATCCGAGGGTAAAATATCGGGGGTGAGTTGAATCCGCCGAAAGTCGGCCTGGATCAGCCGTGCCAGGACTTTGACAATCAAGGTTTTGCCCGTCCCTGGCACCCCTTCCACGATCGCGTGTCCCCCAGCCAACATGACGATGAGTAACTGCTGCGCCACATCCGATTGACCGACGACAATTTGGCTGAGAACTTGGGTCAGGCGGGTAAAAATCGGATGCAAATTACTCATGCAAGTTTAGCTCAGACACCAGAAACGCTGAATCAGAAAAGTCCACACAAAAATGAGTCCTATCTAGTGGTTTGTCCAGCTTAAGGTAGTAAATTGGGCCAAACGCAGTGCAACCCAACCAACCAAGCAAACGTGTTGGACCTCGCAAACTCAACACCAACCGACAATTCCCCATTTTAGAGATGACAGACCACTCGTGCAGCACATAAATTAATTATGCAAGGTTTGTGGCGATGGCTCTAAGCGGCAACGACTAAGGTCGTTACCACCCACATTGCAAAACCTTATGTTCACTGTACTAGCGCCTCCCCTTAATCAGTCACGCCATTCGGAACCCCGGTTGTTCGACCCCGCAGCGCCGATCGCCCGGAGGGATTCAAGAGCACACTACAGGTTGTGGGAGACAAATCTGGGTTGGGTAAATCCATGCTTGTCTCAGGCTCCAACCCATCAGTGAGTAGCCAGTGAAACACCGCCATTTCGCTAAAGTCGCAGGTATGGGCAGCGAGGAGACGGCTTTGCCAATCAAATACCCGCACGTTATACCCCTGACGCTGTGCCGCCGCCCCAAAGCGATCGAGGAATGAATAGCGATCTAAATAATTCCAGGTATTCCACACTTGGGGATTGACCACCACATCAACCCGTCCTGGTTCCCGATCGTCGCCAATATAAGTCACCCAATTGTCAACTAAGTCATCCCCGTATAGTTGTTTTGCCCACCACAGACTAGGATTCGTCAGGCGGCTATCGCAGATCGTTAGGGCTGTTTTGATCGCTCCCGACGGAGCACTGTCCGGGCAGGGGGTGTGACCCGACTGCTGAAACACACTCAGATCCAGTGGCTCCAGGGAGGGGAGCAAGTGGGGGTTGACCTCCGCCTTCAGCCCAGCAGACCCGACCCCCCACCAGAAACTCCCTAACCCCAGGCTGAGACCCAGGACATATTGCCAGAAAACAGATTGCCAGGAAAACGATAAACGTCGGGACGCCCTGTACATACTCGCCGCTCCATGCTAAGGCAGCACACAACTCATTATGCAACGTTTGTCGTGATAGCTCTAGCTGGCAACGACTCAAGTCGTTACTACCAACGTTGCAAAACCAACGTTGCAAAACGATATATCTGCTGTACTCGTGGTCTGTCAGCCCTGCAATGGGGGATTGTCGATTAGGGTCGAGTTGGCGCGATCCCACCCATTCACTCGCTTTGTGGGGTCGCACTGCGTTTGACTCGTCTCTAAAATACAGCACTTCCAGACCCGGTGAGGTACAGACAAGGGGCTGAAGCCCCTTGTTCGCAAGGCTTGACAGTACTTCCCTAGCGAGGGAACGGCTGTAGAGTGCCTCTAATGGCTGCGATCGCAGTCATTCTGGCTCCCGATCCTCTATTTAGTCTGCCCGCCGCTGGCCTAATTCCTGGGCACGGCTCTCGGCAGGGGCGAGCACCCGTTCCTGAAAAATACTGAGTAAATAGTCGGGATCACGATACATCTGCACCGGTAGTAGCCAGGGCGATCGCGTGGGTTCATCCCATTCGTCCGTATTGAAACCGGTCCCCGTGACGAGAACCTGGATGGGAATCTTGATCTGGGGCAAGAGGGCTTTAAGTTCCGGCGGCACCCCTTGCTCTGGGCTAAGTACATCGATTAACATCAAACGGGAGATGGTGGCCAAATTAAGAACTGTTGTTGCGAAGTTAACACTCAGCGGTGGGGTGAGATCGACCGCGATCGCGGCATAACCCTGTTGACCCAATTGTTGTTCTAAGGCTGCCAAAAAGTGACGCGATTGGTCATTAAAGGGACAGGCAATTAAGACAATTCGACTGGCGATCGTCTCAATCACCGTATTCAAGGTTTGACTATTCAGCCAAAGGCAAAGAAATTGGGCCATCTCCAGGGTATTAACAGCGATCGCAGTTTCGTTATAGGGCGTAATCAACAGGTGGGTTTGCTGGGCAGCCGTTAACTTTAACTCCCACGCCGACATCCCATAGACCCAACATTCGCAAAGCGTAGCCCCCTGAAGATTCGTTTTCAGCAGCCTCGCCCCCATGAAGTTAACCCCAACCAAGGTGGCGTCGCTGAGGTTCGTGTTTTGTAGATCCGCCTGGGTGAGGCTGGCCTGGGTCAGATTCGCTTCACTGAGGTTAGCGCCGACTAAATAGGCCCCGCGCAGATCGGCCCCTTCTAAATTGACCCCCACTAGGTAAGCCCCCCGCAGGTTGGTCCGTCCCAGGTAAGCCCCGCGCAGATCGGCCCCGGTCAGGTTTACTCGACTGAGGTTGGCCTCCAGCAGGTAAGCCTCGCTGAGGTTGGCAGCCAACAGGCTGGCCTCGCTGCAAATGGCTTCACTAAGGTAGGCCCCACTGAGGTTACAGGCCATCAAATTCGCCCGCCGTAGGTTAACCCGCATCAGATTGACCCCACTCAAGTCCATCTGGCGCAGGTCCGCGCCACTCAGATCGGGCCAAATCTCCGGATGCTCCTCACGCCAACTGTTCCAGGTGGCTACCCCTTGCTGAATTTGTGCTAGATGCGTTGCGTTCGCCATGCGGCGTTATCCCTTTATTGCCAGTGGTTGCCAAAATGATTGCCAAAGCCTTTCTTCAAGCTATCAAGATTCCGGCCTTGATTAAGCATGAATGGCGATCGGATAGGATGAAACAACCCAACTCCCTCCTAGCAGTGGTCTTCCCATGTCTGATGCGTTTCCCCCAACCTTTTGGCAAGGTGTTGAGCAGTTCAACCAGCAGGAATTTTATGCGTGTCACGATACCCTGGAGGCCATCTGGTTAGAGGCGACCGACCCGGAACGCAGTTTTTACCAGGGGATTTTACAAATTGCTGTGGCCTTTTATCACTTGGGCAATGGCAACTGGCAGGGGGCCGTTACCCTGCTGGGGGAGGGTTTAAACCGACTGAGTCGCTATCGCCAGGACGATACTGGCCTAGATCTCGATCGCTTCCAGGACGAATGCTATGCCCTGTTGCAGCAGCTCCAGACCCTCGAACCCACAACCCTGGCCACCTGGTTACCCCAATGGCAGGCCAGTCACACCTATCCGCGTTTAATGCCCGCCCGGCCCATGCCCTAATTTCATCCAGATGGTTGCCCTTCCCAACATTCGCTACACTATGCCCACACACCCTCAGTGCACTTGATTGTGCCGACCGATTTCCTTCCCTATGCTGGCAAACCTCCTGAAATTCTTACTCGGTATTGGGCTGGCGATCGCCTTCCTCACGGTGGGCAGTGTCGCCACCGCCCGCTACCTCGTGGCCCAGTTCACAGCGCCACCGCCCAAGCCTATCTATCCCGAAGAAAACAAGCCCCCTAATCCCTTAGCCCAAGCCCCAAATCCGATTCTGGCAACCCAGCCGAGTCCCAGTCCAACTGCTAGCCCCGATCCCTTGCCCCCGGGAGCCTATACCGCACGGGTAACCTGGCCAGAGGGCCTGATCCTGCGGGATGGGGCCAGCGCCCAAGCCAATACGATCGGGGGGGTGGAGTTTAATGATGCGGTGATTGTCCTGAGCGAAAGTCCAGATGGGGCATGGCAACGGCTCAGGGTGGAGACAACCCAACAAGAGGGCTGGGTCAAGGCCGGGAATACGGAGCGGCGATAAACGCCGTGTTCAACAACCCTCACCCCAACCCCTCTTCCTGAGGGAGAAGGGCTAAAACCTTGATTGTCCCGTGACTCCTCCTTGTCTATCTTGCCTTGTCTATCTTGGGCGAGCAGGAGGGCACATCGAACATCAGTTAAATAAACACCGTGGGCGTAAAACTACCGTGCAACCCAAAGGGAATATGGTGACGCAGGGGTAAACGGGCGATCGGGCCTTGCTGAATATCCTGGGCGGCAAAGATCAGCACGACGGAACGGTGACGGGTGCTGTCGTAGGCGATCGTCAGGAGCCAACCGTCATCCTCGGCAGTACCACCGGGGCGAGGCACAAATAGGGGTTCTCCGGTAAAGCCCGTCGGGGCTGCACTCCATACCTGTTCGGCCCCCGTGTGCAGGTCTAGCTTGAGCAAGGCTTGCAGCGGCGCATTCCCGGTCGGAGCATGGGCCGCCCCTAAGTAGAGATAGCGGTAGGGACGACCCACCTTGGCGGGATGGAGGCTGGGGAACTCACAACAGCGCTCTAGTAAAACTTTGTGGGTAACTTTCCCCGTTTTCAGATTCAGGTGAAAACGCCACAATTGCCCCGGTGGCAAAGCATTAAAATCTACTTGCCGGAAATCAGTACCCGGTTCGAGGGAAGGGAAGGCAGCGTAGCAAATCGAGTCAACCCAAATCTCATCCCCTTGCTCATGGGCATTGGCATGGTGGAAGACAAAACAAGGGTCAGCCTCCAGGACGATCGGCTGAGCCTCGCCCGCTGCCACGCCGGGACGCGGCAGCAAAATCACCCGCGTCGGACGATCGGGTTGAAAGCGAATACACTCCCCGGGCGATCGCAACCCCAGCACATAGGGCAACCCCTGCATCGTGGTTGGCGTTTGGAAAAAGATGCCGTAGTGGGGCGTAATGGCAAAGTCGTGCATGAACGCAAAACCAGCGATCGGGTAGGTGGTTTGACGCACAATCCGCGCCGACTGATCCAACTCATACAGCTTCAGCGTTGTGGATAGCCCACTGGCCACGGCAAAATTAACAAGACAAGGTTGACCATCATCGGCTTGGGAAGCGGGATCGATATGGGGATGGGCTGCAAAGACCGGCGGTATCAGTTGGCCCTCAAAAGTCTCTAACCCCAGGGTATCCAGCGTCGCCGGATCAAGGCGGTGGGGTTCACCTCCTTCCCACATCGCCAGCAACCTATCGCCCCAGTAGAGCACATGGGTATTGGCTAAATTTTTAAAGCGCAAATCAAAGGCATTCGCTAGCCAGCCACCCGCCTTGCGGGTACCAAATACCCCCCGGTAAAGAATGCGTCCCGCCGCCTGCTCCGCACAGAACCCTGCCGTCCGGACAAAACGGTTGCGATAGTGAACCCCCTGCTCAGTAAAACTAATCGCCGAAACCATACCATCGCCATCAAACGGGTGGTGGAGGGGGTGACCGTTCACATCCAACAGACCGGGACCATTACGGAAAAAAGTCCCCCGAAGATCGACGGGCAATTCCCCCTCTATCTCCTCAATCCAGTAGTCAAATTCCTGGGGTTGGGATTCGTACCCCCGCAGCCAGTCCTCCTGGCGATAGGAACCGTTAGGCATGCTTAAAGCGGTCTTAGTCATAGTAATAGCGTCAAAGCTCTCCCAGCGATCGCAATCTCTCAACCCAAAATCTAAAATCTAAAATCTAAAATCTAAAATCTAAAATCTAAACTTACTTCGTCATCAAACATTCAGTCGAGTCAGGCTGATCAGTTCGGCTAGCATCCGCAGCACTGATGGCGCTCGTGTTGGCCTCAACATCCTGGACTTGAGTGGTCGCCTCCGGTAGCCAATGTAAAAAGCATAGGGGCAACAGGGTACTGAAATTAGCAATCACAACCAATAGCCAGAGGCGCTCAAAATTGTGTTCCGTAATCCCCAGCCCCTGCATCAAGAGTGCCCCGGTTTCGTAGGCAAAGAGGGCTGCCAAATTAGTCACCGACATCAGCAGGGCAAAGAGGGTCGCCTCAATCCCTGGCGGACATAATCGCGCTGCCAACACCAGCACGGGCATATAGGCGATCTGCCCCATCACCGTCAGCACGAGACTATCTCCCAGGCTGAACCAGCGATCGTCAATCCCGAAGGCCCGATTGGTATGGGTGACCAGCACCAGCATACTCATCCCTAACACCGCCGAGAGGACTGTAGACCACCCAAATATTGCCCGGAACGGCACGGTTTTAAGGAAGCGATGGAAAATCCACACCCCGATCAGGGCTGCAATGCTGGTCACCAACCGTACTCGCCCTAAGAACTCCGGCTCAAACCCCAAATCGTTGGTGCTGAAAAAGAAAAAGGCCGCATCGGCGGTGGGCGTAGCCTGCCAGATAAAGAGAAAGGCGGTGGGCAGCCAAATCGCTGGTTGAGATACGGCCTGTCGGAGTTGCTGCACCTGCTGCCGGATCTGTGTCAGGCTGGCCCCTTCGGTGGTGCGGTTTTCCTGAATGAAGCCCACAATCAAAGCAATCAATAGGGGGAAGGTGGCTGTGATGAAAAAAACGGATTGGCTGTCCAGCCGCGCTAGCAAGAAGCCACTCAAGTAGGCGGTGGTTAATCCCCCTAGGGCCGTAGTCCCCCAGCACAGGGATTGGAGGGAACCCACTTGAGCCTGGGTTTCCCGCCGTGCCCGTTCAACGACCAAGGAGTCGGCAATCACATCGCTGATTGCTACGGATAGGGACCCTAGGGTGATCGCCAGCATCGCCATCGCGACGGTGTGGACCACCGTGGCTAAGGCCAGCCAGGACAAAGCACCCAAGAAGCCCGACAGCAGCAGGTACGATCGCCGCCGATAGCCAAACAAGGGCAACCCATCCGAAACAAACCCTAACAGCGGTTTTACCATCCAAGGTAGGGCAGCAACGCCCATCAGGGCTGACACTTGGGCTGGTCCCAACCCCAGATCATCCTTAAGGAAAAAGCTCACGGCCAGACGGGCTAGGCCCAAAATCCCTTGGACGAAGTAGACCACTAGGATTGCCATCAACTCCAGGCTGGGCTGATTCCCCAACAGAAATCGCTTGACAAGGCTGTGCCGCCATTGCGGCGATGTTTGCGGTGAGGTTGATGGTGACAGAAGCACAGAGTCGCTTAACAAAACTCAATGATAATCCTATCATAGCTGGCTCGCTGGACTGCCTGGGTGCTGTTGCCCCAGCCGTTGAGTGTCGGGGAGGGGAAGGGAGCGGCTGGAACAGCCGTTGTCAGGGGGCGTTCAAGGTGATCGGCGGTTGCCCAACGTCACCGTTGGCGGGGTCCATAAAGGTGAGGGTACCCGTATCGCCGTTCAGGGTGGCGGGAATGCCTACGGGGAGGGCGGCATTGGGGCCATCATGGCCAAAGGGTAAATCAGCCACGATCGGCATCCCTAAGTCTCCCAAGCGATCGCGCAACACCGTCGCCACATCCAAACTAGGGATATCAGGGGGAGCCTCGCATTGACTAAAGCGACCGAGCGCAATCCCTTTCACCTGTTGTAAGCACCCACTTAAGCGCCATTGGGTCAGGAGGCGATCGAGGCGATAGGGGGCTTCGCCGACATCTTCGATCGCCAAAATCACCTGGCTGAGATCGGGCAAGAGGGGGGTGTGGAGCAAATGGGTCGCCACGGTCAGATTCCCCGGCAGCAGGTACCCGGTTACTTCACCGCCGCCCCAAGCGTTACCCTGCAAAGGAGCCAGGTGCGTCGGGTTACATAGCCAGTGCCACAGGCGATCGCGGCTCCAGGCCGGTTCAGCTGCCAACGTGGTTAACACAGGCCCATGTACCCCCCCCATGCCCTGCTGCCACAGGGACCAGAGCAGAGCCGTCACATCGGAAAAGCCGATCACCCATTTCGGGATCATTTTCTGGGAGGGTTGCCAGCCCCGTTGCCGCAGTAATTCCAACAACCGCATACTGCCATAGCCCCCCCGCACACAGAGGATTCCCCGGTAACGGCTATCCCCATAGGCATCGAGCCACTGCTGAACCCGATCGCTATCTTTGCCCGCTAAATAGCCCCACTGATCCCGATAGTGCGGGTGTAAATCTACTTGGTAACCCTGCGATCGCCACAGGGCCAGCCCTTGCTCAAAGGCAGCGACTTCCCGTTTTCGTAGGGTTCCGCTAGGCGCAATCACGATCAGGCGATCGCCGGGTTGGAGGGGGGGCGGCAATTGACAGGGATTCATGTTGCTTTCCAGCCCGCGATCGGGATTCTCACAGTTTCAACGTTAGTATCGTTAGTATTATTTTTCAGTCTTTGCAGTCCCGCGATTGGAATTCTCACCGCTTCGCTCAATTCGCTAAACTATTATGCCGCGTAAGTCCCCAGCCCCCAAATCTGCCCCAGCCCCCAAATCTGCCCCAGCCCCTTCGCGGAGGGCCGCTACCGGGGAGTTGCCTCCCTTTCCCCGCACAATTCGCCCGATCGGTGCCTATAGCCTTCAGGATCTCATGGTGGTGGCGGGTCATCTGGTGGTGCTGGACACCGTGCGGGGGTATCTGTTGCAAGTGGGTTTAGCCAGCGACGATGCGATCGTCCTCAATCCCCATCAGATTGAGTTACTCCAGGATGCGACCAGCATTGCCTGCTGGGAATCGGATCTGTGGTTTACGCGGGATGATGCGGTCTATGTTTGCCGAAATGCCATTCAGATACATCCCACCCCCCAGCCCGGTGAAGCCGCGATCTCAGAACCTCCCCAAGGGGGAATCGTCCTGGCTAACCTCAAACCAGAGCCATTTGTGGCCCTCAATTATCTGGCGGACGGTGTGGCCGTATGGGGCGAAACGGTCTATGTCACCTGTCAGAAAGCAGGCTATATCCTGGTGTTTGGGGCAGAGACAGGGGAGATGATTACCAAACATCCGGCCCCCGGTATTGGGGTTGAGAATGTGACCGTACAGGGGGAATCGCTCTGGGTCTCGGATACTACCGAGCAAACTATCTACTGCCTCGATCGGGCCACCGGGGAAGTGCAATTTAGCATCCTCACCCCCTTTGAAGGTCCCACGGGGCTTGCCTTTGTGCCCCAGGCCGAGGGGGCGGAACCCGTGCTCTATGTGAGCTATGCCGGCGAGGAAGCCTATGTCCGTGATGACCCCAATGCCGATCCGCCCCACCAATTGGCTTGGCGCGATCGTACCTTCCTGCATCCCCTCTTCTTTGCCCACTATCCGACAGATCATTACACCCTCTCCAATGGCTATTTAATCGAAATCGCCTACGTGGAAGAACTCTCCTCCCTAGAAAATATTCACCTGCGGGATGTGGAGTGGCGCATCGCCCTCCCCTCAGAGACACCGCGCCAAAAGGTCCGCTGGGTGGAACCCGTGGGGATGCCCTTTACTGAGGAACTGCAAGAGGGGCAACGGGTAGCCGTCTTTCGTTTCGACTCCCTCCATCCCGATGAGGCTCGCCTATTTGGTTGGCGGGCACAATTGGAGGTCTATGGGATTAAGTACACCCTGACGCCCCCTGATGTGGAAGGTCATCCCCCCCTGCCCCCGGAGTTGGAGGTGCGTTATCTCATCGATGATGATGATCTGGCAATGGGCAGCTTAATAGTCCAGGATGCGGCCAAGGTGGCGATCGGACGGGAAACCAATACCCTGCGCCAGATGATTAGCATTCGGAATTATGTGTACGATCGCCTCTCCTATGCTCTGACCGTGCGGATTGAACCCCCAGATGTTGTTCTGCGCCGGGGGACGGGGTCCTGTGGCGAATACGTGGGCGTGCTGTTGGCCCTGGCTCGTCTCAATGGCATTGCCTGTCGCACCGTGGGCCGCTATAAGTGCCCCAACCATCCGGAGATGCGGGGCGTGCCGATGCAACCAGATTTCAACCATGTGTGGTTAGAGTTTTTGATTCCCGGTCTGGGTTGGCTACCAATGGAGTCGAACCCGGATGATGTCCAGGAACGGGGACCCTACCCCACCCGTTTTTTCATGGGGTTGGCCTGGTACCACACGGAACTGGGGCGAGGGATTTCCTTTGAGGGGGTGAAGACGGAGGGCGTGCCCCTCGCCGATACGGATCTGGATATTTCGATCGGCGATCTAGCCCTCAATCATATCCAATTTACGATCCTGGATGACCTGATGCCACCGAGTCCCTAGAAGCCGTTTCCCAAGGGAAGATCGCGATTACAAGCACGACTACACCCCATAAGGGTCGGCGCTTCGACCAGCGACTCGTTGTTCGTAGTGACGACTTTAGTCGTCAAAGCAACCGTATCTAGACTGTTCAAACAGGTTCTAAGGCTTAAGAACCAGGGGCAACGCATGAAGGGCCGTTTCCAGGTCAGCGAAGGGGCGATCAGTCGCCACCTTAATGACCAAGGGTTGTTCCTCCGGGCTATAGGGTTCCAGGCTTTGCTGCTGGAGAATCGCCACGGTGGCATCGGCAATATCGCCCGTGCGTTGGTTTAATCGTGCCTGGAGCACGGTCAAGGGTGCATCACAGTGGATGATCCGAATAGGCATTGCCTGGGCAGCGGCTTGGCTGAGGATCGGCTGGCGTAAGGCTTGGCGATCGTATTTGGCATCCAGGATGACCGTATATCCCTGGCTAGCCAGTTGCAGCCCCAGTTGGGCAAGGCGATCGTAGGTTTTGGCAGTCATTTCCGGCGTATACAGATCATCCCCGCCGCGCTGCCTTAGGGGAATCCCGGCCAAGTGTTTGCGCACCGCATCCGATCGCAGGTGAATGGCCCGGTGGTGGCGCGCTAAGATCCCTGCCACTGTGGACTTACCAGAACCGGAAAGGCCCGACATGATCAGGATCTGCCCCTGACCGAGACGGGTATATTGCCATGCCAGCCGATAGTAGTGGGCGGCGGTTTGTCCTGCGGCTTGTTTGGCGTCGGCATCGATGCTGGGGTCATCCAGGAGGAAGGAGGTCACCTTGGCGCGGACGTAGGCTTGGCGGCTGAGGTAGAGGGGGAGGACCTGTAAGCCTTGCCAGTCCCCGGTTTGTTCGAGGTAGGCGTTCAGGAAGGCATTGGCCAGATCGGGGCGATCGCGGGCTTCCAGATCCATGACGGTAAAGGCGACATCGTACATAACATCGACAAACCGGAAGGGTTCGTTGAACTCAATGCAGTCAAATAGATAAAACCGATCGTGCCAATAGCAAATATTGCGCAGGTGCAGATCGCCGTGACACTCGCGAATGCGATCGGCCTGGAGGCGTTGTTCAAACCAATCGGCATGATCCTGGAAGAAGCGATCACAATAGGCTTGGGTTTCCTCATACTGCTGCCGGGTTTGGGGACCGTGGCGATCGCGATAGCCCATCGTTTGCTGGAAGTTCTCATCAATCGCCAGACGGATCTGGGCAACCGTGCCATAGCTGCGAATGTGGTCATTGGTAACTGAGTCGGCATGGAAGGCCGCAACCACCTCAGCAAGGGCCTGCATCTGGGCGATCGTCACCTGCCCTTGTTCAAACTGGTCGAGCAGTAAAGCCGATTGCGGGAACTGGCGCATCCGGAGGACATACTCAACCGGTTCCCCCTCGCCATTGAGCTGGTAAACTTCGTCCTGGCGAGTAATGGGCAATACATCCAGATAAAGATCCCCGGCTCCCCGCTGATTAAGGCGGAGTTCCTCCTGGCAACAGTGGTGGCGTTTTCCCAGGGTGGAATAGTCAAGAAAGCCAAAGTTAACGGGCTTTTTGATCTTGTAGGCGTAGTCCCCGGTCAGCAGCACGTAGGAGACATGGGTTTGCAGGAGGACGATCGGCGGTTGGGCCGGATGGGGATAAAAGTCCGGTTGCTGCATTTGGATGATCAGCGGTGGCAGGGCAGAATCACTCATAGGAAGTTGGAGTTTATAGGAGTCTAATACGTTGGCTGTAGCCAATACCTTCGCAGAATTCAGACGTAGGCGCTTCTGAATCACTGTACTGCTAAAGCTTGTGGGGTAGGCATCCTGCCTGCCTGAATCGTCAATCTCATGTGGAAATTTAGGGGCGATCGCGGGGGAAGGCGGGGGAAGCGGACCTAACCGCAGTAGATTGGTATTGAGTCAGCAGTGAAAATTTTTTAGAGAGGAGCTTCGACCTCATGCTTCCCTACATTCTGGCCCTCATTGTGGCTGTGGGTAGCCTAGCCCTGTACCTGTCTGCCTTTTTCTTCCCGGAAACCCATCGCAAGGGGGATATTGTCTTCAGCGGTGTGGGCCTGTTCTATGCCCTGGTGCTGTGGGTTTGTGCGAATCGGTTTACGGGGGCGGCCCTGCTGGGGCAGACGGCCAGTGTGGCGCTGTTGACTTGGTTTGGCTGGCAAACCCTGACGCTACGGCGGGAACTGGTGCCGATCGATCGCCGGACGGGCTTTGGTCCGAAGACGATTCAACAGGGGCTAGGCCGATTAATGGGCGGTCTGATGAAGCTACCGGGGGATCTGGCGGGGGCATTCTCGCGGTCTAAACCGGCTCCGGTCTCGCCATCAGCTCCCCCAACGGAGGGAACTGCCACGCCAAGTGGGGCAGATGCAACCACGGTGGCCCCTGGCTCTGCCGAGGCAGCAGAGGTGACTACGGAAGCGCCGATCGCGCCTGAGCCTCCCGCGATCGCGGCGATAACGGAGACGGTTACCCGTCCAGCAGCCGTAGAGCCAGAAGCTTCAGAAACCGTGGTGACGGATGCGCAAGAGGCATCGATCGCGCCTGAGCCTAAATTACCAGAGTCAGCAGAACGGTCTGAGGTAGAGACCCCCGAAGCAGCAGATACCTGGGAAGCGGATGAGACGGGCGATCTTTGGGAAGAGGAAGCCCAAGCAGCAACAGAGGGTACGCCTCAAGCCCCTGCGAAGCCGCAACGGGAGAATGTTTTCACGGTGCTGAAGGATGCACTAACGGCCTTGTCTCCCTTTAAGAAGCGTCCGAGCCGTCCAATGATTACACTGAATCGACCGGAGGCAGGGGATGAAGATGAAACAGTTGCTGAGCCTGAAGTCGAACTGGCCATCGCTCTGGAAGTTGAACCGGCAATTGAACCTGAAATCGAAGCCGTAGTCGAAGCTGAAATTGCGGCTGAAATCGAGGCCGAAGTGACCCCAAAGATTGAGGCGGCTACGGCATCTGATGGGGAAGCGTTTGCGCAGCGTCCCCACGGGAGAATCGCTGAGGTTGAGCAGGATCAATCAGAAATCGAGGATTGGGAAGCCGAACCCAGTCCGGCGGTTGCGAAGGCAACGGATGCATTATCTGAGGTAGATGAGGCGGCGTCCAATGGGCCTGAGGCTGTAACCTTAACCACGGCTGGGGAAACTGATCTGGGACCGGATGGGGCCGCCGCGATCGTGGTGTCTTCGGAGGTTGAGGTGGCCCAGTCGAATCTAGATGTGATCAATGAGCCGGTGCCGGAAGCGCCGATCGACGTTGATGCGAGTGCGGTATCGGAAACCGATGACGATTAGGCAAATGCAGCGACTGGCAAGTCTGCGTCTGATCGCGATCGTGAATCGAAGCCGGAAATGTCTCCTTAAGCGGGGGGACGATCGCCCCATTTTGGCACGGCTTAGCTGCGATCGAACGCTCGGTAGGGTTGGGTTACAGTGGGGGAAAATCGGCAAGCGATCGGGCAATCGGCGTATGAGTTACTGTCTAAATCCCCACTGTCGGCAACCACAGAATCCTCAGCGCTTGCTGCCTTGAACTATTCCCCCTGAAAACGATCGAGCAGGTCTTGGCGCGAGGATTGCAGAATTAACCGGGCGCGATCGCTAGGGGACATCGCCATCAGTTGGGGAATAATGCTGACTAATGCTTGATCGAGGCGATCGAATTTAGCCGTTAGCAGTGCTTCCAGGTCAACCCGTTGTGCCTCTTGCCGACCCTCTTGCCGACCTTGTTCTAGCGTTTCTTCCAGCCATTGTTCGTAGACAGGGGATAAGTTCATAGCAATCTCCTGCTCAACTCTGTTTAGATTGTGCCGCCTCTGGAGAGTGATCTGCAACTGGACAAGGGCGGCGAGGGCTTGGCGTTGCAGGGGGTGGTTCGCCAGGGCCATGAGTTCAGCGATCGCGGTTTTCTGGACAGTGCCACGTCCGAGGAGGCGCAGCCAGAGGGTATCGGGGTGGGTGGGCAGTTGGTGAATAACAACGATCGCGGTGCGCAACACTGGCGGCAGAAAATAGACGCCCTTTGGCCAGCCCGCTTGGGATTCAGCCCGACAGCTTGTGAGCAGACGTGGGGAAGCGGTGGGAACTAAGATCCAGAGGTAGGGGAGGTCAGTATCCAGCAGTTTACGCTTTTGGCGTTTGGCTTCGCGGCGTTGGTGGGCTTGGAGCAGCAGCAGTTTATTGAGGCAGGCGCAAATTTCAGCGGCGGGGGC
>JBBILC010000021.1:0-47236 GCA_037445115.1 Coleofasciculaceae cyanobacterium bin_20 | reverse complement strand
CTGTCCCCTGACCGTGGGGAGAGTGCCCCCTCATCCCACAAGTTTGCTAAGGTGGGTATGCTCACCTGAGGCTACCCTGCTCTTCCTTGCCGTGGAGGCTGTTACTGCCATGTCACCCACGCCCACAACCCTTGTCACGCTCCAACTGGAATCCCCCCACAATACCCTGGCTTATGTGCAACAACTGTCTGGTTTACAGGGTGTGACGATCGATGCGGATTACGGTTTAGTCCTTATCAGTCCCCAGCGATCGCTCTACGTTGTGCGGGTGGTGGGTGCACTGGATGCTGAGCAACTGATGGCCCAACATCCGGAAGTCAAAGGTGTCCACGGCGATGTCTCTATTCAAGCGATCGATTCCCCCTAGCCCTGGAGTCTTCCATGCGTGTACTGATTCAGATGCGCTACCAGCCGCAATTGGCAACGGCAGCCCGGACGACCACTGGTTTTACGGCTGCGGCTCTGCCCAGTAGCCCCTTGCCCGGTTTGGCTCCGGATGTTCGCTTTGCGCCCGTACCGATTCCCGCTCGGCAACCCCGCACCCAGGTGGGCATTACGGAAGTGGGTCGTCTGTATAGCTTTAATGCTGCACCCGAAGCCTCAACCTATCTCGTCCGGGGGGAGGTTCCCGACCAGGCAGCCCTCGATCGCCTCACGGCGGCGGCGGATCGCGATGACAACATTGTGGGGGTGTTTGCCGATCCCCGCATTAGCCACTTTCGTATCTGTCCGGGGGATGCCCCGATGGGGAATCATGGGGGGGTGGCCACAGCCCTGGGGGTAGCCCAACTTCGGGCACGGGGAATGGATGGCTCGAATGTGTGGGTTGCGATCGTGGATACGGGCATCAATATCAATTACTTGCGTAGTCGGGGGCTGAATCCCAAATTTGATGCCAGCAAAAGCTGGGCACCTATTCCCAACCTACCCCTCGGCAATATGCCGGTGGATCATGGCACCATGTGTGCCTTTGATGCCTGCATTGCGGCTCCCAACTGCACCCTGCTGGACTATGCCCTCCTTACCTCACGGGCGGGGGGTAGTACCGTTATGGATGGTTTCCTCAGTGATGCCGTCAAAGCCTATAGCCAACTACTGCAATTGCTGACTGCCGCCGGGGCCAATAAGCCTGCCCTAGTGGTCAATAATAGTTGGGGGATGTTTCACCCTTCTTGGGATTTCCCGGCCAATCACCCCGGTAACTATAGTGATAACCCCAACCATCCCTTCAATATCGTGGTGGAAAGTTTGGCGGATGCGGGGGCCGACATCCTATTCGCGGCGGGCAACTGCGGGGCCGAGTGTCCCGATAGTCGCTGCCAGAGTGTGACGAGCCGCACCCTCTACGGGGCCAACTCCCACCCCAGTGTATTGACGATCGCGGGGGTCTCCCTTGATAAGGTGCGCGTGGGCTACTCCAGTCAGGGGCCGGGCCGCCTAGCTACGGAAAAACCCGATCTCTGCGGCTATACCCATTTTGCTGGGTCGGGGGTGTATGCCGCTGATGGGGGGACCTCCGCTGCCTGCCCCGTGGTGGCCGGGGTGGTGGCTGCCCTGCGCACCGCCTTTCCCCCGGCGCAATTGTCCCCCGCCCAGTTACGCCAACTCCTGCGCCGCACAGCGGATGATCTGGGGAGTTTAGGGTTTGACTACGCCCACGGTTTTGGGTTGATCAATGCCCTCGCTTTCCTCCAATCTCAGGAACAACGGGATGTGCGTGAACTCAAGCCGGGGGATCAACTCACGGGAAGTCTGGCGAAGGTAGGTGAGAGTGCCATGTTCCAACTGAAACTCAACCCGACGTTAGTGCTGGATCTCAAGGGTCCCGCTGGTGCAGATTTTGATATTTTCGTCCGCAAGGGGGCAAAACCCACCCTCCGCGATTTTGACTACCGGGGCTATACCAGTGCAGCGGATGAGCAGATCAAGGTCGAGGCGATCGAGCCTGGGGAGTATTACGTGATGGTCCGCTCCTACCGGGGAACCGGACCCTTTACCCTCAAGGCCACCCTCAGCTAGACCAGTTGTTAAGCATCGGGGAATATCCCAGAAATGTTGAAAGCCGAAATAAAACTTTACATTCTTGGGCAATCGCCCCCATGAGCAGCCGAAACGGACGATTTTCCAAGATGCGGTCAATCCAGTGGATATAACTGAATTCTTGACCCATGCACCCTGACAAATAACACAATTTATCTAATAATGTATTTCCCCATATCTCTGGGACATCCATCAATAGCAAGATCCAATGGCAAATCAAGCAACTATACAATTGAATCGTAATCCCATTGACGCTCTTGCTAATAAAATGATCTAGCTTCAAATGCATCTTGAGAAATTTCCAAAATAACTCAATCAGCCAACGCTGAAGATAAATCGCCATGACTTCCTCAGTACTGATTGTATCTGGCAAATTTGTCACCAAGCGATATTCCGTCTGGGTCTCAAGATCACAAAACCAGACAACTCGATAAATTCCTTAACTGACAAACAAATGGCTATTGAGAACTTGCTAGTCTCGCTTAGAAAACCTCGTTAGCAGTTCCTTGACAATCTTGGAAAAAGTAAATTTTATGGCATAAATATCTAATAAATAATCTTAAGTCTAAAAGATTTTGCACTTTTAAGCTTTTTTCTTTACCTTTCTTTTCAGATTTCAACACTTCTGGCCCAATCCGAATCACCCAGGGTTGGGTATCAGGTTCACGTTCATAAAGTCGATCAACTGCTTCCATCGGTGTATTAGCCACTTCAAATGCCCCAGTTTCAATGTCGATCGCTACAATCCTGCCGTAATTGCCTGCTTCGACTTGGGGACGCACCTGAGTTTCATAGATAAGATCGCCACGTCGAGCGAATTCTTCTTTGCTGTAGCGAGGTTGTCGAACTGTCATAGGCTTGACCTCGATTTCAACTCGGCTCCTCCATTTTATCCTGTACGATAGAAATGGCGATCGCTGAAGTTAAGGTCAGAGAACGAACAAGCATTGGTTGGTTTTTCCCTTTCCTCAACCCAACCTAAGAGGCTTGGTCGATCGCGTCTCCCGTTACCGCCTTGAACACGATCGCACTTACCACACTGTTAGTCAGTGCAAGCAAGGGAAAATCATACTTTTTCAGTTGTCAACCTGGCCTAAGGCAATGAGCGATCGCACAACAAGATAGCGATCGCACACTTACAACTCGCACGATCGCAGTTCATCACAGAGGCAATCGTACTGACAACGCTCTTGCGGTAGCCAGCAGCCAACCCCACAATAAGCCCATGCCACAGTAGTCTAACGGTGAAGTTGAGCCGCCACAATTAGATTTGAGATTCTTGTCGTTCATCCTGTTTTGGTCGGCTCCAACGACTGGTTAGACCTTGCTTTGGTGGTAAGCTGACTACTTGCCTGCCACTTTCTGCTTGTCTTTTTTGCCAGTCCACAAACATCGCATCCAAATCATAGTTAAAGGATTTAGCGTGTTCTTCCCGAAATTTATGAATTTCATCTAAAATTTCATCTTGCCACATCGTTATAATCTCCTAAGAGTTCGTAAGGAGTACAAATTATGGGTAACTCGTATCCCAAAGCAAGACTAATTTCTGCCAACTTCCTCTGAATTTGAGCGTTAGCAATATGTTTACAGTTCCATGTTAACAAGTAATCTAGCCCGTGGACAGTCGCCGCTGCAATATGAACCGCATCATCAGAAGCTTTGGGAGGAAGGTTGCTTCGCATTAGAAACTGGGCTGCCAAGTTGCGTACAGCCTGATTGAGTTCAACTAAGGGCAATCCATTCAGGATTTCCAATCGTTTCGAGGCAATCTCAGCATCTCCTTTAGCTACTTCATCCACAACAACCTGTGAGATATAGAGAGCAAAATCATTACGGCGATTTTGCCACCAGTCCCGTGTTGTTTCGATATTACCAGCAATAATCAGGTTTTTGGTCGATCTAGCTGTCAGATAGCCAATCACACTGGTTTCAATGTAGACAGTTTCGCTCACGGCAATACAGGAAAATCTATCCACCGTTTATCATATCGCATTGAATCTTGTTTCCGATGGTCTTGGGTTTCCTGCCGTCAACTCAACCTACAAGAGTGACGATCTCACTTTATACCAGCAACGCATTTATCAAAAAACTCGATGAGTGGGGAAAAGGGTACCTCAAAAAATAGACTTTTCTTCAAAAACTGATCCCTGAAACCCTTGAAGTCTCGTTCATAATTCTCAATAATTTAGACTTGTTCTCAACAAGCTTGAATTATTCGAGGTACCCAAAAATAATTTGAGAATATTAAAGACAAACAAGAATTTCAGCGTAAATTGTCACCAATCGCAGGAATAATTAAACGAAAATCTCCTACTTTCTGAAGTCGCCATCGGTGATTATCATTTTGTGGATCTGGATTAGGATGTAAATAGAGATTTCCTGTACCATTGTTAGCATCAAGTGCTTTCCTACATAGGCTGGAAACAATCATATAATAAATACCGGCTTTTTCAAACCTCCAAAGATGATTATTATTCCTAGAATTAGGACTAGGGTGCGTATAAATTTCTCCCGTACAAGCGTTTGCGTCTAAAGCTCCACCTGTTTGTCTAGACAAAATCAAAAAATTATCTGCATCAATTTGTCGGATTCTCCAAAGATGATTATTATTACTTCGATCTGCCTGAGGATGTACATAAGTATTTCTCCCGTTGTTAGCATCAAGTGCTTTTTCTGCAAGGCACACATTGCCTCCCCACAAAAACAGTATGCTTGCACTTACTAATGACCTGATGAGGTTGAATTTCATGATTGCAAACTCCTTCTAGAACACTAAATTACTGTCAGTGTTCCCAGTCTATTTAATGTAAAAAAAAACACAAGCTTTTGCTGCTGCGATTTGTGTAAAGTTATGTTAATTGGATATTACGGGCACTCTTTAAGTACATTTACCAATAACTCCTGATGGAGCAAAGCCCGATCTCGCCACGCCTGAATCATTACTGCATCTAACCCTGACCCCTGCACCAATACCGCCAAACACAGATCGCTGAAGTAATGCCAAAGAACAAACAAGTATTGGTTTGGTTCCCCTTTGTCAAAGCAACCTAAGAGGCTTGGTCTATTGCGTCTCCCATCACCGCGCCTTGAGGACGATCGCACTTACCACACTGTTAGTCAGCGCAAGCAAGGGAAAATCATACTTTTTCTGTTATCAACCCGGTCTAAAGCAATGAGCGATCGCACAACAAGATGGCGATCGCACGCTTACAACTGGCACGATCGGGTTACCTTACTCGGTGCAATCCGCCAAGAAATCCTTTCCGGCATATAGCTAATACCACAATAGGTTCATACCACAGCGGTGTAACCGTTGCGTTCAGTAGCAGCCAAGACCTTTGAGTCATCACTAGGGTACGGAATCCATCCGCTGCAACGTGCTGGTTAGACTGTCTTTTACTAGGCTAACACTATGGCAGAGCAGTAATTCTTACGATACCACCGTCGATACCACCGTATCTTCCCTCGATCTCTAACTTGTAGTCTTCCAATAATCCCATGCCAACTAATGACTCCGTTTCCGATGCATTAACCTCAACTCTTCGGACTTGTCCATCCCAGATCACGAAACCAGCATACATTTCAAACATTTTCAGGCTGCCATCACCTAGAATTGCATCCTGTATACCTCGGAGGGTTAACCCTAGCTCATCAACAATCTCCCTCGGTAGCATTAGATCGCCTGTATATCCTGTATCAATAACTGGTCTGATACTTTTTACTTGCTTGCTATCCCCCAAAACAGCAATTTGGATAATCGCCTCACGATTGGCGTTGACACTGCCTAGAATTATTTCAATACATTTGAACCAATAAGGCCAACTCGATGAACCGCTCGATGTCCAATTCGCACAAACCAAATTTGAGCATCTGGATATTGGGCTAACAGTTGATCCGAAGCGGTGAGGCTGTCTTTTGCCAATTCAAAGGCTCCCGTTTCAATGTCGATCGCTACGATCTTCCCATAATTGCCTGCTTCGACTTGGGGACGCACTTGGGTTTCATAAATCTCATTACCCCGTCGTGCGAATTCTTCTTTGCTATAGCGAGGTTGTCGAACTGTCATAGGCTTGACCTCGATTGCAACTCGGCTCCTCCATTTTATCCTGTACGATAGAAATGGCGATCGCTGAAGTAAAGCCAGAGAACAAACAAGCATGGGTTGAGTTTCCTTTTGTCAAAGCAACCTAAGAGGCTTGCTCGATCGCGTCTCCCGTCACCGCCTTGAGGACGATCGCACTTACCACACTGTTAGTCAGCACAAGCAAGGAAAAATCATACTTTTTCTGTTATCAACCCGGTCTAAAGCAATGAGCGATCGCACAACAAGATTGACGATCGATCGCTTACAACTGACACGATCGCGGTTCACCACAGGAGCGATCGTACTGATAATGCTCTTTCGGTGACCAGTAGCCAACCCCACAATAGGCCCATGCCACAGCAGCCTAACCGTTGCCCATCACCCGGCATCAGATCGCCGCTGCATCACAACAGATCGCCTCTGGACAGTGGTGTACATGGGAGTTCTTAGACCAAGCCTCACTGATTATCTTGCTCTACTGCAAGGCTTCAATCATAACGGTGCCGCCCTCAACAGCTTCAATCTGAGGCTTAAACCCATACAGAAAACCCATTCCTACTAATGGATCTGTATCAGAAGCTACTACATCAATAATTTGCTTCTGGCCATCCCAAATGACAGCCGCCTTGTATATCTCAAAAACGACTTCGCTCCCATCGCCTAATGTACCAACATCGCGGTAATACCAAGGCAATTCAAGATCTGTGATGATTGAAAGCGGTAAAGACAGAAAGCTGGTGAATCCTGTATCAATGACCGCATCAAAGGTAGTTTTGGGTGAACCGATACGACCTACTGCAACTTTGATGGTTGCTTCACAACTATTATTGACCACACCAAACATCATACGGGCTTTCTCAGGCTGCGACTGCCAAAACGGAAGACTGCTTGATGTCCAATCCGAATCACCCAGGGTTGGGCATCCGGTTCACGTTCATAAAGTCGATCGACTGCTTCCATCGGTGTATCAGCCACTTCAAATGCCCCAGTTTCAATGTCGATCGCGACAATCTTGCCGTAATTGCCTGCTTCGACTTGGGGACGCACCTGGGTTTCATAAATCTCATCGCTCCGTCGTGCGAATTCTTCTTTGCTATAGCGAGGTTGTCGAACTGTCATAGGCTTGACCTCGATTTCAAATCGGCTTCTCCATTTTATCCTGTACGATAGAAATGGCGATCGCTGAAGTCAGGCCAGAGAACAAACAAGCATTGGTTAAGTTTCCTTTTGTCAAAGCAACCTAAGAGGCTTGGTCGATCGCGTCTTCTATCACCGCCTTGAGTACGATCGCACCTACTGCACTGTTAGTCAGCGCAAGCAAGGGAAAATCATACTTTTTCTGTTATCAACCCGGCCTAAAGCAATGAGCGATCGCACAACAAGATAGCGATCTCATGCTTACACCTAACACGATCGCGGTTCATCACAGGGGCGATTGTGCTGCAAACGTCCTTTTGGTGACTAAGCCAATGATCTCTCGACGATCAGTGTGCATGGACGTTGTTAAACCATTTCACCACGGGAGATACTGAATTTGACCTTCCAACTCTCCCTCCTGACTGCATTCCACAAGGGCAAGTATATCTTCAATCACCCGCCCAGTTGGAGCATCCATGCTAATTTCGATCACCCCTGGCATTGGCTGACCTTGCCTCACTCGATCGTAGGCATAACGAGTAATCGTAGCGACATCATGAGTCAATAGAACACGTCCTTCTTGGGCTGTCCACTCTAAAATGGTTGGATCATCCTTGCCCGACAGTCCAACATCTTGCACACGAACGATGTCAAGCATCGGATTGCGGCGAAATAATCCTCGAACGATCGTGTTGTCGAAGTTTTCATCAGCCAAAAGCCTCAACATGTTTGCTGCTCTGCTCTACGGGCAAGCAGGCGATCTCGCAGTCCTTGTGGGTCAAATCTTGCTTGATTTATTTCACGAATTTCTTGTGCTTGCTGTCGTCGTTGCTGTAAGTAGGCCTCTACTTGTGATTGGTGTTTGAGATAGAAAGCGATCGTGGCATAAACATCAGCCAGATGCAGTGATGGATACCGATAAACGATTTCTTCTGCTGTTGCACCTTGCTTAAAGACAGCAACCACAGTATCCAATGTTACACGAGTTTTTCCGACAAGAATGACACCATCTTCATTTTGCTTAAGAGGAGCAGTTTCAGCCATAATTTCTAACGTCATAAGCACCTTCAAGCTTGCTGCATTGATGGTAGCAGATCTTTCGCATGAGGTCCTCACTTCAACAGAAGTAGCTTGATCTAATGCGGCTCTTCTGAGTATTAGGTGATAATAAATGTTTATGTACCAGCCAGCAAGGCTTTCAGTTTCCTTTTGTCAAAGCAACCTACGAGGCTTGGCCGATCGCGTCTCCCATCACCACCTTGAGTACGATCGCACTTACCACACTGTTAGTCAGCACAAGCAAGGAAAAATCATACTTTTTCTGTTATCAACCCGGTCTAAGGCAATGAGCGATCGCACAACAAGATAGCGATCTCACGCTTACAACTGACACGATCGCGGTTCACCACAGGAGCGATCGCGTCGCAGATTCTCTCTCGGTGAGCAGTAGCTAACACCGCAATAGGTTTATACCACAGCGGTATAACGGCAAAGTTGAGCCGCCGCAGACAACTTCTGATTCTCACAAATATTCCTGATACGGTCGGCTCCAATGCAGTGTTAGGCAGCGACCTCGACATAGGCTGATGAAGTGGTGGGCTGTGGAATCTCTAACCCTTCCAACTTCAACCCATCCAGATGGAACTCTACCGCCTCACGCATATTTTGTTCAACTTCTTCACGGGTTGCCCCAGTCGAGACACATCCCGGTAGATCTGGAGAATAGGCGGAATATCCAGTTTCTGTCTGCTCAATTACGATAAGATACTGCATCATTTCAGACCTGCTTGTTTCAAGATGCTATCCAACGTTCCTGGAGCCAGATCATCGCCCGGTTTTCCTGGTACAGTGACTAAACCCCGCTTGCTGGAATGTTTATACTGACGGTGACTACCTCGTGTTCGAGCCAGATACCAACCATCTTGCTCGATTAGTTTGATGACATCCCTAACTTTCATGCCCTAAGCTTAGAAAAAGGGCAGGGACTTGTCAACACAACACTTGTATCTTGTGATTCGCAATGCATCACTGACTATCACTCTCATCTTTTTGCTTGAGTCGATCGATTACTGCAATACACTTACAAGTAACCCAGCAGCCTAACTAGGTATTCAACGTCAGATCTGATGGATAAGCCCGGATAGTCGGATCTTATCATGCACATCCGCGTGATCATACCCGGATTTGGGGTGTTATTCATCAAATTTAACGTTTAAGTCCGGGATTTCAGGGTGTTATCCGTCACTTTTGAAGCTTAAGCTGGGGAAATTAGGGTGTTATCCGTCACTTTTAAACGATAATATCCCGATTCAGGGTATTATCCATGACTCAGGTCAGGCAAGCTATTCGCCTTAAGCATTTTAGCCTCAAGACTAAAAAGTTCTATATTTACAACATCCGCGACTTCATCTAGCTAATGTTGATACCAGTAGTTCCTGATGGAGCAAGGCCCGATTGCGCCATCCCTGAACCACCGATGCATCTACCCCCGCCCTCTGCGCTAATACCGCCAAACACCGATCGCTGAAGTAAAGCCAGAGAACAAACAAGCATTGGTTGAGTTTCCTTTTGTCAAAGCAACCTAAGAGGCTTGCTCGATCGCATCTTCTATCACCGCCTTAAATACGATCGCACCTACCGCACTGTTAGTCAGCGCAAGCAAGGGAAAATCATACTTTTTCTGTTATCAACCCGGCCTAAGGCAACGAGCGATCTCACGCTTACAACTGACACGATCGCGGTTCATCAGAGGGGATATCACGCTGCAAACGTCCTTTTAGTGACCAATAGATTAGCACCACAATAGTCTTTTAATACAGCAGTCCAACGGCATAGGCCAGCGGCAGCAGATAACCTTTATATTAACACAAGAATTTCTAAACTGTCCGTTGCAACATGGTTGTTATGCTGCGTTGTTTAGCTGTAGAACTGATATTGCTTGCTGACTGCTTTCAGCAGTAGCTTTATGGGATGAAGATTCGACCGACTCCCATGTAGTTTTCAAGGTTAAACAAAATCTCAATTAAGCGGGTGGCGCATCTTAGCCGATAGCTACTTTCATCAAAGCGATCAGGGTTTCCAATTGTCAGGATTGGCAGGGAAGTAGGTGTGTTTTCTTCACGTATGGTTTGTTCCAGCGAGCCAACTCCTTTCATATTTCGATTTGCTGTAATTAAAATCATCTGATTGGTTTGGGCAAATTGCCAAACAACTCGATCGCTACTATCCATTGGCAATCCAACATCCTGAGAGCTGATTTGTAAACAAAAGCTTAAGCAGCCAGTCGCCCCGTCATTAACCGGATGAGCGAGCCGTAAAGCATCGCTTCACTCATGCTGGTGTGCAGTTCATAGTCCTTGCTCAAACGTCGAACCCAATTGAACCAACCAAAGGTGCGCTCTACGATCCAGCGCTTCGGCAAAATCTCAAACCCAGGCGATTGTCGCGCAATCACCTCCACCCGTACCGACTCACCACACACTTGCTGAACGGCTCGCTCGAAGTTCTCGCCAGAGTACCCTTGGTCTACCCAAACTACCTCTAGGCGACTCAACTTACGCTGTGCTTCATGCAGAACTACCACCGCCCCTAAGCGCTCGGCAGCGTTGGCCTCACTCACTAACATGCCAATGACGAAACCCTGCGAGTCTACGACGATATGGCGTTTACGGCCTTTAACCTTTTTGCCACCGTCATAACCGTAAACCGCCCCCTTTTTTCCGCCGTTTTCACGGACTGTGAATCAGCAATCGCCACACTTGATTCTGGCGCACGGCCCAGTCGCTCCCGCAGTCGCTCTCGCAGTTGGTCATGGAGAGCCGCCCAGATACCTTGACGTTGCCATTTGCGAAAGTAGCCATAAACGGTTGAATACGGTGGCAAGTCATGGGGCAACATTTCCCATTGGCAGCCACTGCGTTGCACATAGAAAATGGCATTGAGAATCTCGCGTAAGTCAACGGTTCGAGGATGGCCAAAACCTTTCGGTTGGGGCAACAGCGGCGCGAGGACGGCCCACTCGGCATCACTCAAGTCACTGGGGTAGGGTTGACGCTGGGCCTGGGCAACTTGCGGCAGACGACTCATGGTGATTCGGCTTGAACTCAGCTCATCAGTACGATAAAGGCGGCTGAAGTCGCCACGGCTGTCCCTTAAGGTTTACTTTACAAATTAGCTCTGAAAGGTGAAGAAGCGGATGGGCAACAGCTCAAGCCATCCTTCTGCTGAGAGAGTTCCCCAGAATAAAACCGCATCGCCTGTTAAGTTGTAGTCAATCAGGAAGTTCATGATTGAGCTTCGATACGTGCTTTCCACTCTTTAAGCTTTGCACGAATGGTTTCCTGACCAGGCTTAGGGGGCATCGTAGCGATCTTGGCAAATCGCTCACGATTTCGCTCTTCCCAGTATTGACGAATTTCTGCCGCTGTCTGCAAGCATTCTTGGTACTCGGCTTCAACCTCGGCACAGTGGGTCTCAATGTACGCTAGGGCTGAATGAATCTGTCTATCATTAAGACCAAGTTTTTCGCGAATCAGCTTGGGCGGGTACTGAGCCTTTAGGTAATCCATGACATCATAGAGCGTGATTCGGGTGCCTGTGATCGTCAGTCCACGCTCTGTGCGGATTATAGCCGCTTGTCCGTTTGATGCCTGTGTCATAGAGTCGTCTTAGTCTTTTAGCCTCTGAAGCCATCATAGCGCACGAGAAAAATAAGGGGAGCAAATGTGCCCTTTGTAGATTAATCATGTTGTACCTTAGGCGATCGCAGCGTCAGCCACGATCTAAATAAGCATCGTACTTGTGGGTAGTGCTGGCCAGGAAAAACAATGCTGAGTTGTCTGTTAGCAATCTAGTCTACGGCGATGTGCGATCGCACGCTTACAACTGACACGATCTCGGTTCATAACAGGGGCGATCGTACTGCAAAGGCTCTCTTGGCGGTTTAAATTGGTACAATAGTGGGATGAGTAAAAAATCCTGGACGAACAATTATGGTGCCTCAAGTGATGACGCCGGTTCCAATGATTGAACCCTCAGCTTGGTTGCGATCTGGAATTACTGTCGAAAAGGTTGATGGGGTTACTCTCGCCAAGTTTACGCCTGAGCTACATGACCGTCTGGAAGAATTACTAGAGAAGCGCAAGGGTGAGCAACTCACTCCCCTAGAAGAAGCTGAATATACGGGAATCTCGGAGCTAGAACGTATCCTGACCTTCGTTAATGCTAAATTAATTGCCTACCATGACAATTAATGAACGTACTCGGCAATTGGTACGCCAGCGAGCAAAATATTTGTGCGAATACTGTCATTCACTAGAAAGGTCTAGTTCTGATACCTTTACAATCGACCATCTGACGCCCAAATCCCTTGGTGGTTCAGATGAGTTAGACAACTTAGCTTTAGCTTGTCGGCGCTGTAATGAGCGTCGCTATAACTTTACTGTGGGTGTTGATCCTCAAACTGGCAAAGAAACCCCACTATTTAATCCTCGTCTACAGCAGTGGGCAGATCACTTTATGTGGGTAGATGGTGGGCTGAAGGTGACTGGGAAAACTCCTGAAGGTCGAGCAACCTGTTCAAAGTTGGACTTTAACGATGAGTTCCACAATCAAGGATTCATTCAGGAGTCCAGGCAGTTATGGGTGCAGGGAGGGTGGCATCCCCCAGATAATGATCCTTTTAAGAAATAATTGATAGCTATTGCTAAATATTGCTGGCGCTATTCAGCATATTGGTCAATAACTCCTGGTGGAGTAGGACTAGATCGCGCCATCCTTGAATCACCGCTGACTCTAACCCCGCCCCTGCGCCAACACCGCTAAACACCGATCGCTGAAGTAAGGTCAGAGAACCAACAAGCACCGGTTAGGTTTCCTTTTGTCAATTCAACCTACGAAGCTGCTCAAACTCAGTACCAACACCTCTCAACCGTCCACGGCATTTGAATTGTTAGCCCTCTCAAGTTGTAAAGAGCGTTTCCGTGTCGTTAGCCAACGTTCAAAAGACTGGTGACTCTCGCCACTTTGTCTACCTGCTAACAGACCTTCAATACCAATATGTTCATCTAAGTCAACCCATTCAATTGCATAACCCTCTCCTAAAAGTTGCCAGTTCTGCTGTTCCTCTTGAGAAGCGTGTAGTAAACGGGGATACCAATGTAGAGGAACCATTAAACTTCGTCCATCAACCAAATCCACAATTAATTTCTCATCTGTCACTCTGACTTGTACCGCAAGAGGTTCTGTTTCAAGCGTCAAAGTAGTCATGCCAAGCCTCCAACAATGTTTGTTCATGTTTCTCCACAAGCCGAGCAATATCATTTAGTTCGTGGTCTTTGAACCCCCGATTCTTGGCTAAAGAGACAGGACTCAGCCAAAACTTAACCAACTGCCGATCGCGCTTAACATGAATATGAGCAGGTTCACCTCTATCAGAACTGAAAAAGATGAAACTGTAGGGACCAACCTGAAGAACCGTAGGCATTGGCGAAGATACTGCTGATCTATTTCCAGTTTAACTTGGTTGAGTTTCCTTTTGTCAAAGCAACCTACGAGGCTTGGCCGATCGCGTCTCCCGCCACCCCCTTGAGCACGATCGCACCTACCGCACTGTTAGTCAATTCAAGCAAGGGAAAATCATACTTTTTCTGTTATCAACCTGGTCTAAAGCAATGAGCGATCGCACAACAAGATAGCAATCGCACGCTTACAAATGACCAGATCGCGGTTCATCACAGGGGCGATCGCGTCGCAGATTCTCTCTCGGTGAGCAGTAGCTAACACCACAATTAGGTTTATACCACAGCGGTGTAATGCCTCAAATCAGCGGCGGCAGATAACCTTGAACTTAGCACCAACAGCTTTCAACCGTCCGCTGTATTGGAATTGTTAGCCTGTTGGATGATGCCCTCTTTGCTTGCTGACAGTGAATGAGTTTTATGTGCCTCAGCATAAATCCTCAATGCCACAGACATCTGTTGTTCAGCCCGCGCTCCTTGCGTCTGAAACCAAGCGAGTGTGTCAGGATCGACTAAAACCGATACTTTTACCGGTGACTTAGGCATTCGCAATTGTGCTTTGCCAAAAAACTCCTCCGATAGGGGTGGAATATCAGAAGTGTCAATGTCTTCATCGCTCATCGCGTCGATTCTAGCCCAATCGGTTCTGGAGGTATTGTTCATAGCGTCTGCGTTCATAGGTCAGTGCCTTTCGTAAGGAGATGATACGAACTGTTCCTTCATCAGGCTCGGTGTAGACAACGACTACAACCCGCCCGCTCAATAAACCGATGCCAATACATCGATCCTCACCATAATCTTGCCGATCATCAAACTCGACAAGCATCGGTGAGTCGAAAATACGAAAGGCATCAGCAAAGTCGAATCCATGCTTTACGAGGTTGTTTTGATTTTTGCGCTCATCCCACTCAAACTTCATGGCTCAACCCTAGCATATGAGCCAAGTTTAGAACAAAATGAGCCAAATCTCAGGTATCGAATAGAGTTGGAAGCACCCAAGCGACCTTGCAGTTATTTGTCCAGCCGATGTTAAGGCTGGCTAACTAGGTATTCAACGTCAGATCTGATGGATAAGTCCGGATATTGGGATCTTATCATGCAAACAAGCGTGATAGCACCTAGATTTGAAATATTATCACGAAAACTGGATACTTAAGTCCGAGATTCTAGGGTTTTATCCGTCACTTCTGACGTTTAAGCTGGGAGAATTAGGGTGTTATCCGTCACTTTTAAATGATAACACCTGATATCCGGATTTTATCCATCACTGTACCATGATGATGCATAGTCAGCAACCACCACCTCGCCTGCTGGAGCAGGTCAGGCAAGCCATTCGTCTGAAGTATTTCAGCCTAAAAACCGAGAAGTTCTATGTTTACGACATCCGCGACTTTATCTAGCTAACATTGATGCCAGTAGTTCCTGATGGAGCAAGGCCCGATCGCGCCATCCCTGAACCACCGATGCATCTACCCCCGCCCCCTGCGCTAATACCGCCAAACACAGATCGCTGAAGTCAGGTCAGAGAACAAACAAGCATGGGTTGAGTTTCCTTTTGTCAACCCAACCTAAGAGGCTTGCTCGATCGCATCTTCTATCACCGCCTTGAGCACGATCGCACCTACCACACTGTTAGTCGGTGCAAGCAAGGGAAAATCATACTTTTTCTGTTATCAACCCGGTCTAAAGTAATGAGCGATCGCACGCTTACAACTGACACGATCGCGGTTCATCACAGGGGCGATCGTACCTCAGAGATTTTTCTCGGTGACCAGTAACCATAACGAAAAGGCTCAATAGGGTCGGTGTTGTTAGACAGTGCCAACCTTGCAGAGTTCGACTTGTCCACCCTCAAAAATCTGCATTGCCATCGGAGCTACAAACTGAGAGTAGTCAACCCAACCTACGAAGCTTGCTAAGCTACTATCGGCCTCCAGTTCCAGTTGACCAAAGAACATTGTGATTACGGCCATAAACTACCAAGTTTCCATCAGATTGTATTGCTAGAAATGCTCCTGGGTTTCCACCAGTATTTGTTGTCCAAACTGCTCTTCCACCCCCATAAAGAACTACATTGCCATCAGCTTGTACGACAAAAAGATCGGCTTTGTGGTTAGTTCCAGTTGCCCAGATAGCTCTGGAAGATGGGTTATACAGAACGAGGTTCCCATCATTCTGGAAAATAAACTTGTAGTTTGAACATGTATTCCACTCTTTACCTCGACTAAATTCCAAATTGCTCGAAGGTCTAATTGTAATATTATTGTTAGGACATGGGTTAGGAGTGCGATCAACCCATAGCATCGTCCTTGTCTTGATACCATTACTATTGAGAGTTGAACTCGCCAAACCTCTTCCAATACCCCATGACCATTCGCTTCTAAATTCATCATATGAAATCCAACCGTTGTTGTTGTCAGTGTCAGTAATGTAAACCTGTTGAGATTGAGCATTATAGCCACTAACAACATACCAATGAAGCCTTGGCCAGGTACCACTGAAAATCCCCGCAGGTTTGAATTCACCAACTCTCACAAGAGTGATTACAGGAATTCCCCTTGATACCAAGTCAATTATTTTTTCAAAACTAGATTCACGTTCCAATATGACATCATTAGCATAGATCCGCATAGCATTTCGTAATTCACTAGGAGTAGTTCCAAAACTCTCAAAGCCTGGAATATTTTGTGCCATTTTTATATGGCCTTTCATCACTCCATAGCTTACTCGGTAACCATAAAATTTTAGAACTCTTGCAGCAGAGTTAGGAGCACAACTCCATGAATCACTTTGTTCGCCAACATCAGGCAGAGTAATCATTGAGTAGCCATTTCGCAATGATACTCCCTGTTGCGCAATCACTGATTCTTCAAGTGACAGAAAAAATACAGGTATCAATAATGAACCTATAACTGTAGAAACGGTAGCCAGAAAGGTTACGGAACGCAATAGTCTTTTCATTAGATTAATACCTATGAGGATCTAGAAAATTGCTGAGGACGGGTAGTCTAACATCATCAAACTCACCGGCGTACTGAGGAATAGCGGGAAAATGCAAAGCCATTTCTCGTACCTCCGGTGCGGTGAGCAGTTAGATCTTTGGGTAGTAATCAGGATATTGAAATCTTATCCCTCTTCTATTACTCTAGGGGAGTAAAATAGGAATGGCTCTTCTGGGTATTGGGTGATAAGAAACATTTATGTAGGAGCCAGCAAGGCTTTCAGCTTTCAGAACCAACATAATTTGTGACTTGATATACAGTTCCAGTCGTGAACCCAAAAGAGTCATAGGAATAAAGACCGATCGTCTTGGACGGTTGATGTGCATTGGAATTGTCAGGCTGCATTTAATTGCATGGCCTTCCTCCCCTATTTTCATATTCTGGGCTATGAAAAATACCTTCACTCGCAACTTGCCAAAGTGTCCATCCACTAGCAAGGGCATTTGTCCATGTAGCCCTTCCGGTTGGATCAATGGGTCTACAGAGCATGCTTAGGTATAAGTCATTCAGCTTCTTCTGAGCTTCAGGACTCTCTGCAATTGCACGACGAACCTGCTCAATAGTCTTTCCCCTAGTCAGAGCATTTGTCCATGTTATCATCCCTGCAGGCTCAGCATCTCGTTCAAGAATCTCTCGGTAAATTCTATTTACTGCTGCGTTTTGTGCTCGATCATGAGTTGCTTGTACTGGATCAATCAATAGAAATGCTTGCGCAAAAAACGAAATAATGAGCAGCCCAAAACGTTTCATGATTACTGCCTTACTTATTTACTCGATTGAAGGGTCGTCGAAAATCGCAGTTAATGATGCACAATTAGTCAGAGGGGCAAAAATCTAGTGATTTTTACCAGAAAGCCAGAGGAACTAGATCGCTAACGTTCCCAGTGTATTCAATGTAAAAAAAAACACAAGCTTTTGCTGCTGCAACTTATGTAAAGTTATATTAACTAGATATTACTGGCACTCTTTAAGTACATTTACCAATAACTCCTGATGGAGTAGGGCTAGATCGCGCCATCCCTCAATCACTACTGACTCTAACCCTGACGCCTGCGCTAACACCGCCAAACATCGATCGCGAACTTCCTCACTCAACTTTGGTAACTGGGCCAACTCCCAACCGGGCAACGAGAGTTCCTGCATCAACTGGCTCACCTTGGGGTCATAGCTAAGCGCCAGACACCGACAGCCTGCTGCTGCCGCCATCACCAACCCGTGAAACCTCATTGAAATTGCTAAATCGACCTCTTGAAATAGGCCCACCAATTGACGCGGATCGTCCCAGGTGATGAGCCGACTGACACCCGGAAGTTGGGCTTGAATTTGCAGCGCGATCGCCTGATCCTGGATCGGTTGAAACGGCACCAACACGATCGCCGCCGAAGTTTCCCGTTGCACCGCAATCAACGCCTGGGTTAGCATCTGAAGCCGATCGGGCGTTAGCGATCGATGGGGGCGTAAACTCACCGCAATCCGAGGCCGGGGTAAATCCGATAAATCCATTGGCACCGCCTGCAACGCCCACACCGGGTCCGGAGCCAGCGTACAGGGTATTTGCCAATCCTGAAGCAACCGGGCCGACGCCGCATCCCGCACACTCACGGCAGTACAGCCCGCAAACGTTTGGTGCGTCAACCAGCGCGTCAGCGATCGCTCCAACGGCCCAATCCCCTGCGCCCACGCGATCGTCACCAGCCCCAACCGTTGCGCCAGCCCCATCAGCCCCGCATAGTACAGCGGACTCAGCGCACTCGTCGCATCCTGCATCAAACTACCGCCGCCCCAGATAAACGCATCCGCCTGCCGTAGGGCCTGCAACACCGCCCCCGTGCGTTTACGCGGACACGCCTCCACCCCATAGCGATCGCGGGTCTCCTGGGGATTCCCCGACAGAACCACCGGCGTCACCGACGGCGGCAACATCTGCAACAGCGTCGCCAACAACGCCTCATCGCCCCCATTCCCCTGACCGTAATAGCCACACAACACTGCCCGCATTGCCCTACCCCTGGTTAACTGACAGTTCTTGCCCCCCAAACTCTGGTTGGCAGTCAGATCTAGGCATCGGGCATTTGGAAAAGGACCGTACTGAGATAGCGTTCACCAAAGCTGGGCTGGATTGCCACAATCAACTTGCCCGCATTTTCAGGGCGCTTAGCAACCGTGATCGCAGCCCAGAGGTTAGCCCCAGAGGATAGCCCCGACAACAACCCTTCCTCCCGTGCCAGACGGCGACCATAGGCGATCGCGTCCTCATCTGCCACCGTGATCACCTCATCGATTAAATCCGTGCGCAGAATATCCGGCACAAAACCTGCCCCAATGCCTTGAATCTTGTGGGGACCTGGTGCACAACCAGACAAAACCGCACTCCCCTGTGGTTCAACGGCGATCGCCTGAAAGCTAGGCTTACGTTGCTTGATCACCTCAGCAATGCCCGTAATCGTACCGCCCGTGCCCACCCCCGCGACGAGAATATCCACCTGACCTTCCGTATCGCGCCAAATTTCTTCAGCCGTGGTGTCGCGATGAATTTGTGGATTTGCCGGATTCTTAAACTGTTGCAGCATAAAGGCATCGGGCAGCGTCGCCGCCAATTCCCCAGCCCGTCGGATCGCCCCCTTCATCCCCTCAGCACCAGGCGTCAATTCCAGTTCGGCTCCATAGGCTTTCAACATCGCCCGCCGCTCCAAGCTCATCGTTTCTGGCATGGTGAGGATCAGGCGATAGCCCTTGACCGCCGCCACCATCGCCAAGGCAATCCCCGTGTTACCGGACGTGGGTTCAATCAACACCGTCCGACCGGGTTGAATCTCACCTGCCGCTTCGGCTGCCTGGATCATATTGAGGCCAATGCGGTCCTTCACCGAGGCCGCTGGGTTCATCCCTTCCAGCTTCATCACAATCTGCCCGACACAGCCCTCCGCCTGGGGAATCCGCTGTAAGCGCACTAGGGGCGTTTGGCCAATCAGTTCGGTAATATCATGCGCAATGTTCATGGCTTCGCTCGGCTGTAAAGAACAAGATAAAGACGTTTCATTCTAAACTACCCAACCCAGAGGCTACCCTTTAAAAGCGCTCACTGCGCTTGTCGATCATGTCCGCCAGCAGGGCAAACATCCCGATCTGGGTGGCGGTGACGAACATAATGAGGGTCCGTTCCGTCAGGTCGCGCCGATCGAAAATATCCTGGTAGAGCGTGATCAAGGAGCCGAGGTAAAAAATGCCTGCGATCGGGAGAAAGACACGCAGGGGGGCAAAGTAAATCCCTGTGCGCAGGATTAACTGGATAAACCGCAGGGTATCGCGAATCGGCTTGATTTTGCTTTTACCCAGGCGCGGGTAGTAGTCGATGGGCACATAGCGCACGATGTAGCGGTTTGTCAGCAGGGCGATCGTAATTGTGGTCGTAAAGCTAAAGGTATCGGGCAGGATGCTCAAAAAGCGCTCCACCACACTTTTGCGAAATACTCGCAGGCCACTGTTAAGATCGGGAATCCGGGTTTTCGTCAACCACTGGGCAAACCGCACCAGAAACCACTTGGGAATTTTACGAATTGTCGGGTATTGAATATTGGCCCCAATCCGGGCACCAACGACCATATCGGCTTGGCTGGTCTGGGCCACCAGATCGGGAATACGATCGTTGGGATACGTCCCATCGGCATCGGTAATCACAATCAGAGGATGCTGGGCCACCCGAATCCCCGTTTTAAGCGCCGCCCCGTAACCCAGGTTGGTACTATGCTCCACTAGGCGAATATCCGTGCGATCGCGCAGAATCAACCCAGAGCGATCGGTGGAGCCGTCATTAACCACCACAATTTCGTAGGGGCAGGGGACCCCCTTGAGTTGTGCCTGGAGGCAATCGAGGGTGCTGGTAATCCCTTCCTCTTCATTAAAGACAGGGATCACCACCGAAAAAGCCGATAGGCGATCCCCAGGGGGATCGCTATAGCACGCCCGTTGAGATAAATCTGGTTTGATCGCCTCCAGCATGGTCCCTATCGCAACGCGAGTCCCCCGCAACAACTGGCAACAACCGGGAAGCCACGAACCCACAGGGGATCTGTCCCGGCCAAGCATCCCGCATCGAAAAATTGGGTCTGAAACCTTACCCTTCAGAACGACTTTGGGTTAAATCGTCAATGGTCACTGACCCACCCAGACGATGGCGACATCAAGCCTAACACCAAAGTTTGCGTTAACACGCAACGACGACGAAAAATCGGCAGACTGGGATCAGGAAACGCTGCGCGAACGGACGGAGCCGATCGAGACCACTTATCTTCGGCTTATCTTTGGCTTGGACGCTGTACTAGTGCAACACATAATCAATTATGCAACGTTTGTAGTTCAGGCTTGAGCCTGCAACGCCTCAAGTTGCTACTACCAACCTTGTGAAACTTTATGTTTACTGTACTAGGTTAGTTTATGGGCCAGCAAAAATGGCAGCCTCAATATCCTCACGGCTGAGGGAATACTTGAACGATCGCTGAATATCCTGCCGATCCTCACCGCCCCCCCGGTAGCGCACCGTGATTTGTTCAATATCTAGCCAGAGGCTCGCTTCCCACTCACGTCCCTTAATCTGCCAACAGTGAGGTTCTTGGCGATCCTGTTCACAGCCTTGGGCAATCAACCAGCGTTCAATGGCTGGCAAAGGATGGTTGTAGAGCGGTGTGTTGGGAGAGGGCAGGGACATAACTAAGCGTCGTGAGAGAGGGACAGGAGCAGGCAAACGGGTCGCAACCCCAAAAATCAGTCAGCCTGACTAGACTAACAGCCTCCCCAGCATAGCAGGCACGATTGGAGCCAGGGGCGCGGTTTCACGGGTCAGGGCAACAACGATTGCCAGCACCAGGCATCCCCCAAAGGTCAACAGCAGTATGAACAGGACAAATAGTTCCCCTGCCGAGAGGGGACGTTCGCAAAACGACTCCGTAGGAGAATCACTAGGGTCGAGATACACTGCAGCGGCAACGGGCGGCGATGACCTGCGCCATTCGTCAGGGGCTGCGGGACGCACCCCAGCCAGTCGTGCATAACCAATCTGCAAGTCATACTGGTGACGCCGTTCGGGTTGGCTCAGGGTGGCATAGGCTTCATTCAGTTGCTTAAACTTTTCCGTCGCGATCGCCGCTGGCAGATCGGTAGTATCCGGATGGTACTGGCGGCTCAGGTGGCGATAGGCTTGGCGGATTTGTTGCACCGATGCCGATGGCTGCACCCCCAAGCGATCGTAGTAGCTGCCCCGTAGAGAAGCAGGGCGAACTGGAGATGGCGTGAAGGGGTTGGCGTGTGGCTGCGTCACGGCAAATCAACCTGAGGGGATGCGTCGCATTGCTGATCAGGGGTACTGAACGAGACCGGGCATCTTGCGGCCTATTACCTGGCTACCGATTTAGGGATACCGGCTGAGGGATACCTAGGGGGCTAAGGCTGCCTATTGCTGCCTATTTTATCGATCTTAAGGCGTCAAGTGCAGATAGTCTTGTCTGATCCACCGGCAGAACCAGCGGTGGGGACGACAATTTTTGAGATCTGCGAGTAAGATCTGTCAGATGGCCCGTCACCGATCGCCGTATCCCAGATGGACTAACCAGTCATCGCGGGGATCGCCAATCGGACGGGAAAAGGCAGGCAAGTCGTATGAACATACTTGAGATCTTCCACAAGGGGGGCATTACCATGCTGCCCCTGTTGCTCCTCTCGATTTTGGCGTTGAGCGCGATCGTAGAGCGACTGTGGTTTTGGAGCAGTGTGCTGACTGGCGAACGACAGGTGGTAAGCCGCGTGTTAGAGGCTGCCCGCTATGACTGGGCAGCGGCCACCCGCATTGCCCAAGAGGCCAGAAGTCAGCCGATTGGCCGTTTTCTCTATGCTCCCCTGCGTCTGCCGGAGGAACCCGATCCAGAGTTATTTCGGCTCGCATTGGAAGCTGCCGCCGATGACGAACTGGCGGGAATGCGCCGGGGCGATAAAATTCTGGAGGCAGTGATTGCCCTGGCCCCCCTCTTGGGCCTCTTGGGAACCGTTGTCGGCTTAATCCGCTCCCTGGGTAAAATTCGTCTGGGTGACTTGGGGACTGCTTCCACCGCTGGGGTCACCTTGGGCATTGGCGAAGCCCTGATCAGTACAGCAACCGGCCTGATGGTGGCGATCGTCAGCCTTGCCTTCTATCGCTTATTCCAGGGATTTTTGTTTACCCAGATGAAGATCTTCCGGCAAGCGGGTAACGAACTGGAATTGCTCTACCGCCAGTATTGGCCCACCCGCAAACGCTCAGCCCTTCCCCCCGTCCGTGCCAACGCCGATCCTGCCCCCCGCCCTGCCCCGGCCCTCACCCTGGATGAACTGGCGGAACTACGACGGGAATCCCCCCATCCGCCTAAACCCTATGAAAATCCATCTTGATGCCCCGGCTGAAGAATCTCGAATTGAGATTATTCCCCTGATTGATGTCATTTTTTGCATCCTGATTTTCTTTATCCTGGCAGCCCTGCAACTAACCCGACAACAGGCCATTAGCGTCGAATTGCCGGAGGCCAAAACCGGCACCTTGCAGATCCGGGAGATGCTGATCGTCAGTATTGACGCGGCGGGCCAAACCTATGTCGATCAACAACCAGTGAATACGGATCAATTACTCTTGGTCCTACGTGGGTATCAGCAAACGAAACCAGAGGGGTTGATGGTCTTGTATGCCGATCGCTCAGCCATCTATGCCGATGTTGTCCGGATACTGGATCAAATGCGGTCGATCGGGGGCAATCGGGTTGCCTTGGCCACCCTGCCGGAAACGGCTGATTCGCGTCGCCCAGGAACCCTACCGTTACCGCCGTTCGAGCCAACCCTCCCCCATTCAACCCTCCCGGGATTGGGCACCCCACCTCCCGTGTTACCCACCTTCCCCAACCCAGACAACCTGGCCCCCCTCGGCCCCACCACGCCCCTCACTCCCCAGCAGCCAGCCCTACCAACGCTCTCTCCCCCTGATCCGACCCTTCCTAGCAATCTGGAGACAGCCCCAACGGATCAGTAAGACAAACTTAAGGACACCTCGAAAAATCGGTGTGCTTATTGAGAATGGGTTGTTGATACTCCCCGGCCTCAAGGCGTAAGGATTCTTGACTCGCCGAGACAACTGGCTGAAGCAGGGTTGCATCAGCCACAGTAGGGGCTGTCTCTCCCCAAGCGTTGCTTGCATCCAGTGCAATAGTACCCGTATACCCTACGGTACTCAATCCCTGACTCAGGTCGCAGTGCCCTTAAACCTAAAAAAGACAACCCTATAGATCTGACTAGAATCCCAAAGACTTCAAAGCCTTTAAGGCGGCTTGTTTTTCCGCTTCCTTCTTACTATGGCCCTGGCCTTGGCCATAGCTGATCCCGTTAATCAACACCTCAGCCGTGAACGTTTTGGCATGATCGGGACCGGACTCTTGCAGGAGGCGATAAACTGGCAAGGTTTGGGAGGACTGCGCCAACGCCCAGACCTGTAATTGACTTTTGGGATCAATCGCCGACGACTGGCTACCGATCGAGTGTAATAGGGGGCTGAATAGAGCGCGAACATAGGTTTTAACCGCATCCAAACCCGCATCTAGTAAATAGGCCCCCACGATCGCTTCCAAGGCACTACACAATAGGCGCGGATTTTCTCTTCCACCTTGCTTCTCAACCCCTTTCCCTAGCCGTAGTTTGGCCCCCAGGTCTAACTGGCGACCCAGTTGGGCCAATTGGGATTGATCCACCAAGCGCGATCGCCAGCGGGTCAGTTCACCTTCGCCCATCTGGGGATACTGTTCATAGAGCCAGGAACCAATCAGAAAATTCAAAACACTATCGCCGAGGAATTCGAGACGCTCATTGTTCTCCTCGACCTGGGGATAATCATTGATATAGGAGCGGTGGGTGAGGGCCTGTTGTAACAGACGACGATCGCGAAAAGCAGGCAAGTTCATAGCAGGATACTAACGGCATAACTCGATCATTGACAAGTAGATGGATTAGCCGTGATCCGCAGATCTCGCCCCAGGCAAACCAGCCCCCAGCACACGGATCTCCTGCCAATTGGGAGCGAATCTTCAGCGTATACTTAAGGCTTGTCTAGCGGATATTAACCACCAGAGTATGAGATTCTGACAGTAACTCCTGCAAAATCAGCGTTCGAGGAAGGGAACTATGAAGCGGCGTCAGTTTATGACCCAAACCGCGATCGGGGCGGGAACGGTAGCAGCCCTAGGGGCGTGTAGTCATGCCACCCCAACGGCAGGCACCACCGGGAGCGATCTCCCGATCGTGCGCTGGCAAATGGCTACCAGTTGGCCCACCTCCCTAGATACGCTGTTTGGGGCTGCCCAAACCCTGGCAGAACGGGTCAGTGCCATGACCAATGGCCGCTTTACGATCGAACCCGCCGCTGCGGGTGAAATTGTCCCCGGTCTTCAAGTCCTGGACGCCGTGCAAGCCGGTACGGTCCAGTGCGGCCACTCCGCCAGCTACTACTACATTGGCAAAAATTCCGCCCTCGCCTTTGGTACCTGCGTGCCCTTTGGCTTAAATGCTCAACAACAAAATGCATGGCTCTACTACGGCGGCGGCATTGAGGCGATGAACAAAATCTACAGCGATTTCAATGTCATTGCCTTTCCGGCGGGGAATACTGGCGTCCAGATGGGGGGCTGGTTTAAGCGGGAAGTGAACACGGTCTGACCTGAATGGCCTCAAGATGCGGATTCCGGGACTGGGGGGTGAGGTCCTGGCCCGCCTGGGGGTAAATGTCCAGGTTTTGCCAGGGGGCGAGATTTTTCTGGCCCTTGATCGTGGCGCGATCGATGCCGCCGAATGGGTCGGTCCCTACGATGACGAGAAGCTGGGTCTGCACGATGCCGCCGAGTTTTACTACTATCCCGGTTGGTGGGAGCCAGGGTCTAGCTTTGATCTCACTATTAACCGCACGGCATGGCAGCAATTGCCGCAGGAGTACCAAACTGTAGTGGAGACAGCCGCCGCCTATACCAACATTGATTGCCTGTCCAAGTACGATGCCCGCAACCCAGAGGCCCTGGCACGATTGTTAGCAAAGGGCACGAAACTGCGACCCTACAGCCGCGACATCCTCACCGCCGCCCAACGGGCAGCCGTAGACCTGTTGGAAGAAAAAGCCACCGCCAATCCGAGTTTTCGGGAAATTTACGAACCCTGGAAAACCTTCCGGGAAGCGATCTTCCGTTGGCATGGGGTGAGTGAACTTGGGTATGGCAGCTTTGCGATCGCCTCACCACCGCCGCCGTAAATCGGCATTCCCCCCGGTCAGGCTGCTAGGTCCTAGTCACTCGCGATCTAAATTCTGCACCGTTGGGAGTGCTGGCTTTAGCCTGCAACACCTGAAGTCATGACTACGAACTTGGTTGGCTGGCTGCCTTGTCCTTGCACCTTAACGGCACCGCCATAATCCCGACCGCTTGTCCGAATTCCGGCATTGACGCTTGCATTTAGTACGGGTAATTGCCCATCGGTCTGAAGAAAGAGAGTAGGGGGAGGTGGGGGCATAGGACCCCTGGGCTACGATCGGGGTCACCCCACCCTACCGATCAGCCCAATGTCACGCCGTCAGGTAGGATGGAAACTCGTCGTCATGGCTAATCCCGATCATGTCGCACGCTTAAAAGAGGATGTCGCGGCTTGGAACCACTGGCGACAAGCCCACCTGGATCTCATTCCCGATCTGGCCGGGGCCAATCTGCGCTATGCCCAATTACAGGGCGCTAATCTCTTCGGGGCACTCCTTGCCACCGCTGATCTGTTTGCCGCTGACCTCAGCCATGCAGACCTGAGCGCCGCCAACCTCAACCTGGCCAACCTCGATCGGGCGGTTCTGAATGCGGCCAACCTCACCCAAGCCCTACTGACCAGTGCCCGTCTCCGAGAAACCACCCTCAGTGCCGCCAGCCTCAGTCGCGCCCAACTATTCCGCGCCGACCTCACCCGTGCCTTTCTCTTCCAAGCCAACCTCTATGCCGTTGATCTGCGCCAAGCCTCGCTGGTGGAAGCCACCCTCAAGGAAGCCAGCCTAAGCTGCGCCAACCTCCAGGCTGCCAACCTCAATGGGGCCGATCTCCGGGGGGCCGATCTCCGGCAAAGTAACCTCGAAGCCGCCACCCTGACCGGAACCTTCCTGGCGGGGGCCGACCTGTGTGGCCTGGTGTTGCCCGACGGCAGCCTCTACGAACCCGCCCTCCTAGCCGACAATCCCACGGAAATGCCGGGAGCGATCCCAATTTGTTCTAAATTGTTATAAGACAGCCTGTCAAACATACGTGAAATTTTGGAGGTAAGTATGCGCCTCATAACTTCGCTCAGACGGAGTTTGAGTCTTCTGCTGGTCACTGGTCTTTTGGTGCTGGGGACCCTTTGGTTGGGCGTAGCCCCGGCAGCAGCAGAAACCTATACGGTCAAAATGGGGGCTGACAACGGGATGCTCGCCTTTGAACCCGCCAAGCTGACCATCAAAAAGGGCGACACCGTCCAGTGGGTGAACAACAAGCTCCCTCCCCACAACGTCGTCTTCGATCCGGCTAAGGTCCCTGGTGGTGACACCGCCCTCGCCAAAAGCCTTTCCCATAAGCTGGTTTATCAACCCGGTGAAACCTTTGAAAACACCTTTGATGTTGCGGGTGAATACAGCTACTACTGTGAACCCCACCGGGGAGCCGGCATGGTTGGCTCGATTACCGTAAACTAACTGCCCCCGCAGCTATTCATGGGCGATCGGGGCCTCCCCAATCTCTACGCACACCTCTCCCCGGGGGAGGTGTTGTTTTTTGTACATGAATGCCGAGTATATTTGGGGATCAACCCCTCTCCTAACGCTAGGGATGTTCCCGGTATTCCCTAGTTCCACGTGGGCCAGGAACGTGCCACCCCACTGCCGCAAAGCGCCTGTGACGCTCCGCCCTGCTGGCCCGCAGCCCCCGACAGTCCCGATGGCCTATAAATGACTATAAAGATTCGATTAAATGTATGCGTTGATGCAGAATGGGAGTGACAGCTCACGGGATCTTAAGCAATAATATTTTCGTGTGATGGCTTTGAGGTAAGTATTTTAACTTAAGGTTTTTGGCTGGAATGGGACATCAATCGGGACATTTGTGTTCCTGCCCCATGAAGGTGCAGATAGGACTCAGGGAATTTAGCTAGGGCGTTTTAGAATCTTTTCCATTCTCTTGACTTACGGTTTCAGTGTACTCACGATCGCCTGTCACTAGGCGCATCCAATTCCCAAGCAGTTACTCGCTGGGGTGGGTGTCTCTACTGCCTATCACTGCCTGTCAGTTTCGATGTTGGCTAGTTAGCCGCTCCACACAACCTTACCCCCCCATACATCCCAAATCGTCATGGCCCATTTACAACCGACTGTCCTTGTCATTCAGGCAACGGAGTTCCAGGGACAAGCCTGGGAACTGGCCTTAGCGTCCCAACAAGTGGCCGTTATTCGTGAATCCCCAGAGGCAGATGTGATTCTCATCCTGCGGCAACTGCAAGAAGCTGGAATTGGACTACCGGACCTGCTCTTGCTGGACATGGGGATTTCCGGCCTCAACCCCTACGCCTTTTGTCGTCTTTGCCGGGATGCCTATCCCGATCTTGCGATTATTCTCACCAATAACAGCCAACGGCAAATCTCTGATGCTGAGCGTCGTTGGGCGGTGTTCCAGGGGGCGCAGGGGGTTGTTCCCGGTTTCCAACGGGAGACTTTACTCACCGATCTGATGTCGGGAGTTGAGCAAGTCCTACAATTTCTGGAAAATAAAGCCCTGGATCAGCAGTCATTGATCCCAGTGCTGTTGGATCTGAGCAAGATGCCAGAGCGGCGGAATCCCATGCCTCAGAAGCTTGCGGCTAAACGCCTGGAACCCCGGCTCCCATCGCCTCCGGTTGCTAATCCCAAGATTCAAGTAGAAACCAAGGTGATCGCGAGTGCGCCCAAACCTGCCGCTGCCCCACCGGAAGAACCCGCCGCGCCAACCCCCGTCCGCCGCTATCGGGGCACTGTTTATTAAGCACCCTTTTAAGGGTAAGGGGCGTCACGAGTCTTGCCTGTCGGTCAACCCTGGTGCTGTGCCTGGACAAACCTGAATCTTGGATAAACTTGCCACCGCTTCTGAAACAGTTGCTTTATAATGGGGCGACTGTGAGAGGCGGCTTGCCTCCTCGTTACGCCCAGAGGGGATTTCAACCGCAAGCCTTCAGGCACTAGGGCGATTCAGGGATTGCTTCAAGTCGGCAGAAATCATGACTCTTTCCAGACTGCCATTATTGCGCGGAAAACGTTCCGATCGGGTTGACGTCAGGCGATCGTCTCCAGGCCCTACCCCCCGATCGTCGCCATGGACGCACCAACCCGAAGCGGCTGATCGCTCCGTCCCAACCCCTTCTGGGCCTGGGGGCAACTCTGCTGATCGGACGGGGGCAACCTGGCGATCGCGATTGGTTCCCCCGCCGCTGGCCCAATCCCGTCAGCGTTCCCGGCGGCATTCCCGCCCCGATCCCAATCTTGCGGCTGCACCTCGGTCCCGGCCCTCCCGTCCCACACGTTCACGGGAAATTTTGATCCAACCTTCGCGTCTACGCTTTTTGTTGGTCTGGGGGTTGCTCGTGACCAGTAGTGTGGGGTTGCTTGTGAATCTAGGGCGCTTACAGATTTTTGAAGCGGCAGACCTGCAAGCACGCGCCCAGGAACAACAAACCGCCCTAGTGCGGCCCTTTATCCCTCGCCGTCCGATTACCGATCGCAATGGTGTAGTCTTGGCGATCGATCAGCCCGTGTACCTAATGTACGCCCATCCTCGGATGTTCACGCTCCCGCCCGAACAGGTGGCAGCCCAGTTAGCCCCCCTACTGGACCGTCCCGTGGATGCGTTGGTGCAAACCTTTACCCAAGCCGATACGGGGGTTAAGGTGGCCATCGACTTACCAGAGGCGATCGCGCAACAAATCCAGCGCTTGCAATTGGATGGCCTGGATTTAGAGCAGCAGCAGGAACGTCTGTATCCCCAGCAAGAGTTGTTTGCGGGGATCGTTGGTTATGTCAATACCGATCGTCAGGGGCAGGCCGGGGTTGAATTTAGTCAACAGAAAGTCCTAGAGCGATCGGCTCCCGATCTCCGGCTCCGGCGGACAGGGGATGGCACAATTCTGCCGATTGACCTGCCGGAAAGCTTTTTACACGCCGATACCCTGCGCCTGCAACTAACCCTCGACAGTGGCCTCCAGCGGGTCGCCCGGACAGCCCTCCAGGAACAAATCAAAAAATTTAATGCCAAGCGGGGCACCGTTCTGGTCATGGATGCCAGAGACGGATCGCTGCTCGCCCTCGTCTCGGAACCGTCATTTGACCCCAACCGCTACTATGAAGCGGACATGGCTTTACTGAAGAACTGGGCACTCACTGATCTCTATGAACCGGGTTCCACGTTCAAGCCCATTAACGTCGCGATCGCCCTGGATGCGGGTGCGGTAGAGCCGCAAACAGTGTTACCGGATGAGGGGGAAATCTTCGTTGATGGTTGGCCAATTCGGAATAACGATGGTGTCTCCTATGGTTCCCTATCGATCATCGAAGCGGTGAAATACTCCAGCAATATCAGCATGGTCCACATGGTCGAGCGGATGAAAGCAGATACCTACTACGACTGGCTCGAACGTATTGGCCTGGGTAAACCGGTGGGCATTGACTTGCCCTTCGAGGCCGAGGGACAGGTGCGAACGCGGCAGGAATTTGCCGAAACCAAGATCAATCGAGCCACAACATCCTTTGGCCAAGGCTTTTCCCTAACCCCCCTACAATTGCTACGCCTACACGGGACCCTGGCCAGCGGTGGCCTGATGATCACCCCCCATGTCGTACAGGGGTTAATCGATGAAAACGGCAAATCCCAATGGCAGCCCACCCTACCGGATGCGAAGCGCGTATTCTCAGCGAAAACTGCCCAAGCTGTGGTGGAAATGATGGAACAAGTGGTGAAGGACGGGACGGGCAAACCGGCCCAAATTCCGGGATATCGGATTGCAGGTAAAACGGGCACGGCCCAAAAAGCCAGCCCCTACGGGGGCTATAGCAATGCGGTCATCACCAGTTTTGTGGGCATTCTGCCGGTGGAAGCGCCCCGTTATGTGGTGTTGGCAGTGGTGGACGAACCTACCGGCGGTGTGGTCTTTGGCTCAACGGTGGCGGCACCGATCGTCAAGACCGTCATGGAAGCCCTCATTGTCACCGAGGGAATTCCACCCACCAGTACCCGCTAGGGATCGGGTGACCTACCACGCCTCAACCTTTTGTCTAGAGACCGAGCATGGTGAATGTGGGCGAAGCAATCCCGGCGGGAATCGGGACCTTGTATGGACTGAGCGTCGGTCCTGGCGATCCAGAGTTACTGACCCTGAAGGCGTGGCGCTTATTGCAACGTGCCCCAGTGGTGGCCTTTCCGGTGGGGGTGGGGGGTAACCCAGGGATTGCCGAGCGAATTATTGCGCCGTGGTTACAGCCGCACCAGCAGCAAGTGGCCCTGAAGTTTCCCTATGTCCACGATCGTGACCAGTTACGCACCGCCTGGGACACAGCGGCGATGATCGTCTGGCAGTATCTCCGGCAGGGACAGGATGTGGTCTTTGCCTGCGAGGGCGATATTAGTTTCTACAGTACCTTTACCTATTTGGCCCAGGCATTACGGCAGTTACCCGCTGTGGTCACTATCCCTGGGGGGATTGCGATCGTCACCGTACCAGGGGTTTGCTCCCCCGTGGCCGCTGCTGCCGCCCTCAACTTGCCCTTGACAATGGCGGAACAGCGGTTGTTAATCTTGCCGGCCCTTTATGCGATCGCTGATTTGGAAGCCGCCCTGAACCAGGCGGATGTGATCGTGCTGCTCAAGGTCAGTTCGGTGTATAGCCAGGTCTGGCCAATCCTACAGCGCCATCATCTCTTAGCCCAAAGTGCCGTCGTTGTCCGGGCAACGGCTCCCGATCAGCAGATTTATCATGACCTCAGTGCCCATCCCAACTTACAACTGCCCTATTTTTCCCTGCTGATCATCTGGCGATCGCGGAGTGTCTCCCCCGGCACAGCACCGCCGCCACAGCACTAAGGGGCTGTCGTCTCTAAAATAGAGATAGAGAATTGCCGGTTGGAGTCAAGTTTGCAAGCCCCAAGCCGTTCGCTTGCTGGGTTAAGTCGCACGGCGTTAGCCTCAGTCTACTCAATTCAGCTTGACAAACCCCTAGGGATTCAGCGGAATATCGGCCACCTTAAGCTGTAACTCCTGATCAGGATAATTCGTCAGCATCAGCGATACACTTTGGGCATCCTCCAGCAAGGCCGTGGGAATCCGCACGGTTCCCTTGAAGGCATCACTGCGGGGGGGTAATTCGCCCGGTAGCCCCTCCGCGATCGCACTTAGGGGCCGCCCATTGTTATCAGACACATCCAAAAAACTGTAGAGGAAGCGAATCGGCTGGGCGCTTTCATTTTGCAGACTCACATCCAGCAGCAATGATCCCCCCTGGCGACGCGATCCCAACACCTCCAGTTTCACCTCCTTATCCTGGCTGACCAAGGGGAAAGTCCCCGAAGGTGCGACACCTGGACTGGGACTGGCGGCGGGACTAGCGGCGGGACTGGGCTGGGCAGTAGCGGCGTCGGTTGTCGGGGGCTTGGTAAACGCGTCGGCGGAGGCACGTCCTGGTTGGGTTCGCTTGAGAACAGTGGCCAGGATATCGGCTTCCTTCAACAGGATGGGGGTTTCACTGTCATTGATGCCCGGTCGATGGCCAAGGGGCTTTTTCGTCGGGCGAGCTTCCGGTTGTCTAACGCCTTTGAGGGCTTGTCGCCCTAGGGCAAAGCCAGCCGCTGCGCTGACAAAGCCTGCCCCAAACATTAAGGACAATAGCAATAAACTAAGTGCAAGTGTTGAGTTGAGTCGCATACGGCCCGATCAAACCCCGTCGGCAAAATCCACTAGCTACGTTTTAAGGCAAAGAGATAAATTTTGCCAGTCCCTAGCCTGTCAGTTGGATTCAGGGACATTACAATAGGGGAAATTCTACGATGACCAGGGTTGGCCGAGCGGTCTAGGCAGCGAACTCATAATTCGCCTCAGGCAGGTTCAACTCCTGCACCCTGGATTCTCGCCCCCCCGATCGCTTGGGGGTAGGCCAATTGACCCTAGAAACCCTCCACCCGATCGCCGACTCAAGTTGTCACTACGAACGTAGCCCGATCGGGGTGAGGGATTACGGGAAGGCAAACAACTGGTGGGGCCATCCTAACGCAGCGGAATCCGCTCGAAGACCAGTTCACTGCCCAGAATCCGGGCACCCCCCAACTCTGGGGAGAGCCGGATCGAGGTACTAAACGGATTATCGGCATCCAGGGTGCGAATCAGGGGGGCACTGGAGGTTTGCTGGAGCCAGATTTCCTGATGGAGCCGTGCTACTCGCCGAGAGTCGCGCAGAATTTGGTTTTCGGGATAATCCCAAAATAGCTGGGCGGTTTGTTCGAGCAGGGTGGCGTTGCCGAAGATATCCTTCGAGGCACGGAAAAATTCCGTATTGAACGCATTGGGAATGGTCACGTAGCGAATGCGGTAAAACTCTAACTGTTCCTCAGCCCGCACCGCTGGGGCAGCAAGGGCCACACCCACCAGTGTTAACAAACCCAAGAGCACATTTCTCTTCCTCACATCCATAGGGTTAACCCTCAGAATTTTGCCCAATCTTAACTCAATTTGGGTGTGAAGGGTATGCAGGCGGGATACACCGACCCCATAGCAGCCTGGGACGACACCGTTGGACAACTCAATAATCTATGCTGCTGGTACCAGGCCATCGCTAGGGCACTCCCCAGCCGCAGTAAGATGGGAAAGCGCCAGTTTGCAGACAAGGGCGAGGTAGGCATGGCCCTTAGGCTTGCCTGGGAACTCAGGTAAGTACACGCTTGGGATAGCGGTACACACGTTCGCTCCCCCAGTTTAGTCTTCCAGCCCTGCAAGCACCCTGTAAGCACTGTTCAATCGCCGTTCATGAATATTAACCTTCCCCTTTCGATTCAATCTGCCACCCACCTGGATCTCTCCGATTTACGCGATCGCCTTTTGCAGTTCATCTGTACAGTGGCTTACCAGGAGGGCAACTTTCAACTGAGTTCTGGGCAAGCCAGCCCTTACTACATCAACGGCAAACAGGTGACGCTGCATCCAGCGGGGGCGGTGGCGATCGCCCGTTTACTTCTGCCCTACTTGCCAGCGGAGACCCTGGCCGTCGCGGGTCTCACCCTGGGAGCCGATCCCCTGGTAACGGCGGTGAGTGTGGTGGCTGCGTACCATGATCGTGAACTGGCTGCCCTCATCGTGCGCAAGGAACCGAAGGGTCACGGGACCCAAGCCTATCTGGAGGGGCCAACGCTGCCGCCCCAAAGTCCTGTGGTTGTCCTGGAGGATGTGGTCACGACGGGACAGTCGGCCCTCAAAGCCGTCGATCGCCTGCGGGCGGCGGGATATCAGGTTAACCAGGTGATCGCGATCGTCGATCGTCAACAGGGGGGAGCCGAGTGCTATCAGCAAGCGGGGATCGGCTTCGAGGCCCTTTTTACCATTCAAGAGGTACAGCGTTGTTGGCGAGAATTATCCCTTGACCACAAACGATGATTCCCACCCGGCGAACCTACCTATTACTAGGACTGGGGCTAGCGATCGCCGTTGCTCTGGATGACGCGGGGCTACCCGATTCCTTGATCTTCATCGTTTTGGTCTATTTTGACCTCGTGATCGTGGGGGCCGCGATCGTGGACAGTATCCGGGTACAGGGACGGCGCGTGCAGGTCCAGCGTTCACCCATTTCCCGGCTGGCGATCGGGCGCGATAACCCCATTCACTTGACGCTGGAGAACGGGCCGCAGGCGGCTGAAGTTCGTATCTATGATGCCTGTCCTCCTGCCTTTGGGCATACCACCATGCCCCTCACCGTTACCCTGGGGGCCAACCAGACCCAAACCCTAACCTATACCGTGCATCCCCGTCAGCGGGGTGAATATCCCTGGGGGGATCTTCACCTGCGACAGCGGGGACCCTGGCAACTGGCATGGCAGACCTGGCGTCTCCCGGCTGCGCAAACCGTGCAGGTCTATCCTGATCTCATTGGCCTCCGGGAATTGACAATTCGGCTCACCCTCCAGGCCAGCGGGACCATCCGGCGGATGCGGCAACGGGGCCTAGGAACAGAATTTGCAGAATTGCGAGACTACAGTACTGGGGATGATCCCCGCCTGATTGACTGGAAAGCAACGGCACGGCGAGGGCAACCCCTAGTGCGAGTCCTGGAAACGGAACAGGAACAAACCTTAATTATTTTGCTCGATCGCGGGCGACTGATGACGGCACGGGTCCAGGGGTTGCAACGGTTTGACTGGGGATTAAACGCCACGCTCTCGCTGGCATTGGCTGGCTTGCATCGGGGCGATCGGGTGGGGGTGGGGGTATTTGATCAGCGCTTAACCCTATGGATACCGCCGGAGCGGGGACAGGCCCACCTGGCCCATATCCTGGAACGCTTGACACCGCTACAGCCGGAATTATTAGAGCCAGATTACGTCGGAGCCGTGACGACGCTGGTCAGCCAGCAACCCCGTCGCGCCCTGGTTGTGGTGATTACGGATGTGGTGGATGCAACGGCTTCGGCGGAATTACTCTCGGCGTTGGCCCATTTGACGCCCCGTTATCTCCCCTTCTGTGTGACGCTGCGCGATCCAGGGGTGGATGCGGTAGCCGGAGGGGACGGTTTTGACACCCTACCGAGGTCCGCAGATCCCCAGGTATCCAGCGGCAATAGGCTGCCCCACCCGCCTAATCTCGATCGTGCCTATGCCCGTGCGGTGGCCCTGGATATTTTAGACCAGCGCCGGGTTGCCTTTGCCCAATTGCGTCAGCGGGGGGTGCTGGTCCTGGATGCGCCCGCTAATCAGGTGAGCGAGGCCGTCGTCGATCGCTATTTGCAACTGAAAGCGCGGAACCAGCTTTAGAACCAACTTTGAGTAGGTGGCAGGTTTGCCGCGATCGGGGCATACTAACACCGTCGCCCGCAGACGCGCCTGACGCGCCTACTCACTCGGCCTGCATTCACCATGTCTACTGCCTTTATTGCCCAAGTTATCAACCTCACCAACCAGGAGCGGGCCAAGGCTGGCTTGAGCGCCCTTGTGCCTGACTCTCGCTTGATCAATGCCGCCGAGGCCCATAGTGAAGACATGGCCCTGAAGGATTACTTCAGCCACACTGGTTTAGACGGCTCTACATTCAACAGTCGGGCGGCAGCCTTTGGGTTTAACGGTGCTGCTGCGGAGAATATTGGGGCCGGGTATACCGCTCCAGAAGCGGTCGTGAGTGGTTGGATGAGTAGCCCTAACCATCGTCAGAATATTCTGAATCCCAATTTGCAAAGTATTGGCGTTGGCTATTTCTTCCTGGCCAATGATACAGGCAACATCAACTACAAACACTATTGGGTACAGGTCTTGGGCCGGACCTCAGGCAATAATACAATTCCTAGCGGGTCAACGACTGGTAGCAGTAGTAATTCCGACAATACCGATTCTGGCAATACCGATTCTGGCAATACCGATTCTGATAAGACTAATTCCGACAATACCGATTCTGGCAATACCGATTCTGGTAATTCAGGCGTGGTTGGTACGGAGGGGCATGATGAGTTGCTAGGGACCAGTGGTCACGATACCCTTTCCGGGCGAGGCGGTCATGATTGGCTGCATGGACGGCAGGGCAACGATCGCCTGCTGGGTGAAGCGGGAAATGACACCCTTCGCGGCGGCAAAGGGGATGATTTTCTCTCTGGCGGGGATGGGAATGATTGGCTCTACGGCGATCGCGAAAATGATACGGTCATTGGTGGCAATGGGGATGATACCCTCTACGGGGGCAAAGATAACGATTCTTTGGTGGGGGATGCTGGCAACGATGTGTTAGGGGGTGATTTAGGCCGAGATACCCTCATTGGGGGACCGGGCCGGGATACCTACATTCTGGGTGGGGATATGTTTGACGTTGTCTTTTATAACGATCGCGAAGACTTTATCCAACTACCCACGGACGTGACCTTTGCCGATCTGATTATTCGCCAGGGCTTTGATGAATTTGTCCCGGATAAGCAAGTTGAAACACTCATTACTAACCGCAATACTGGCCAGTTAATCGCTGTCCTGCCAGGGGTTGAGGCGAGCTTAATTGGGCCAGAGGATTTCATCTAGTTCTCCGTCGGCAATAGATAAATTCCACCCGAAATCAGCGTCAAAGCTACAGCTACCCAAAACAGCATCAGGGTCGGCAACTGCCACGGATCGGGTAACGGTGCAATCAACAACGCGATCGCGGCAATCTGGCTAACGGTTTTAAGCTTACCCCAGAGGTTGGCTCCCCGAATTTGGGCTTGATTGACCCGCCACCCGGCGATCGTCAATTCCCGTGCCAGGATGAGGAATACCCCCCAGGCGGGCACTTGTCCCAACTCAACCAGGGCTAACAAGGGCGCAAGGACCAGCAACTTATCCACTAACGGATCAAGAAACTTCCCCAGGTCCGTCACTTGTTGCCAACGACGGGCCAGGTAACCATCCAGCCAATCCGTCCCCGCTGCCAGAAGAAAAACCCCCAGGCAAAACCAACGCCAGCGATCGCTAGGGTCATGGAGACCATAGAGCAACAGCGGCACAGCCAGAAGACGAGAAACCGTGATCCAGGTGGGAAGGTTCATGGGCAATAAATTTTGAATTTTGAATTTTGAATTTTGAATTTTGAATTTTGAATTTTGAATTTTGACTGGCTTTCCCCAATGCTGGGGCCTCTAGACCCATAAAACGGCCACCAGGCAGAGCAGGGTAAACCCCATCATTGCCACGAGGGCTACTTGCTCAGCCCCGATCCAGGCATATTTGGCCATCTGGGTTAAGCGCTCCTGCTCATCAGCGGAGAAACGGGTGAGAAAAGCGGCTGTTTGATCAGGGGAAAGGGCTTGGGCTGCATCCTGGAGGGCAACGATCGTCGTCTGCTGCGTTTGGGCATCTAGCGTTTCCTTTTGAGCAACCCCTGTGGCAAGCCCGCCCAAGAGGGAGGTAATTAGCAATGACCCGACGATCGCCGTCCCCAAGGCCGTGCCGAGCGGTTTTGCCGTATTGCTGAGACCAGAGGCTTCGCCCACTGCGTCCAGTTGGGTGGTGGCTAGCGTTACCGGGGGGAGCTGCGCCAGTACCAGGCCCGCACCGCAACCTAATACGAGGAGTCCGGTCAATAACTCATCACCTGTCATCGTGGGGGCTAGGGCCTGGTGGAGGATGGCCGTTCCACTGAGCATGATCACCAACCCAAACAGCATCACATACTTGGGTTGAATGACCTGACCCAACCCGGAGGAACTCAGGACTAAGACCCCCATACTCAGGGACAGGGGCAGCAGGATCATCCCGCTCTGCAAGGGACTAAGGCCCAAGGCTCCCTGTAAAAAGACGGGAATGGTAAACAAAATCGCCGCCATAATCAGGTTTAACAATCCGGCGGCGGTCATGCTTGCCAGTAAAGGACGATGGCGTAGCAGAACCGGATGCATCAAGGGGGTTTTACGCAACTGCACCTGTTGCTGCTGCCACAGCCCCAATATCGCCAGGGATGTGAGGCCCAGGGCGATCAGGAAAGGGACAATCGAGAGTCCCCAGGGGGCCACCTCCCAATCCCCCAGCGGAAAAGGGCGTTTTGCCCACACCCAACCGTAATTACTCGCCAGAATCACCCCAAAAAGGATAAACATGAACCCCGTCGCCACGAGCAGGATGCCCAACCAGTCGATCGTAGCCTCTGGCTGCGGTTCGGAGCGCGGCAGGAGATAAGCCAAGGCCAAAATGATGGCGACGATCAGCGTTTCACTGCCAAAGGCTAAGCGCCAACTCCACTGGGAAGCCATAAAGCCCCCAAAAATGAGACCAATCGCCACTCCGATGGCCTGCACCCCACCTAGCACGCCCCAGCTAAAGGCAAGTTGTTTGCCTCCATATTGGCGGGTGAGGAACGTCAGCGACATCGGCAGGATCAGGGCGGCCCCCAATCCTCCGATCAACGCCCACCCCAGGGCCAGAATCCCAATATTGGGGGTCAGGGCTGCCGTCAGTGTCCCAACGGCGTAGCAGATTAGGCCCAGGATAAAAACACGCCTGCTGCCAAACACATCACCAAACTTCCCCCCGGCAATCGTGAATGCCGCCATGACCATTGCGTACAGAGCAATGGCCGCTTGGACGCCTTGCACAGTTGTATTCAAATCGGCGACGATTGCGGCGATCGCCACATTCATTATGGTGATATCAAGCACCAGGACAAAGGCGGCCAAACCAATAATGATGAGCACGCCCCAGGTTGCGAGGAAGGAGGATTGTGGTTGCGACATAGTGCTGATCAATCCTGAGCATTAATCCTGAACAAAAACAGAGGAAGATAAAATGGCCGTTGCGGCTGCTCCGGCTATCGGCAGGATCAGTAAATCGCCGATTGAATGTGAGATAGCCGAGACGGCTATCTCGTTGGCAGGTAGGATACCTACCCCCCAACGGTTGTTCGATCGGCTGTTCGATCTACTGAGGACCTGTCCCACAGATGGCCAGTCCATCCGTTGGCCAGTCCATCCGTTAGGATAGGGGGCTTTGGGGGCAGTCCACCACCACGACAAAACCGCCATCCCGCTTTGCGGGCCAACCCGCTAGGATAGGTTAACAGCTATGCTGCGTCACGCGATCGATTAACTCAAAATATGGCAGGACATAGTAAGTGGGCAAATATTAAGCGTCAAAAGGCACGGGTTGATGCCAAACGGGGGAGTGTCTTTACCCGCCTCTCCCGTGCGATTATTGTAGCCGCTCGGACTGGGGTTCCTGATCCCGCTGGTAATTTCCAACTGCGGGCGGCGATCGACAAGGCCAAAGCTGCCGGGGTTCCCAATGACAATATCGAACGGGCGATCGCCAAGGGGGCGGGCACCTGGACCGACGGTAGTGTCCTAGAGGACATTCGCTATGAGGGCTATGGTCCCAGCGGCGTTGCGATCCTGATTGAGGCGATGACGGACAATCGCAACCGTACCGCCGGGGATATCCGTGCCGCGTTTAACAAATATGGGGGCAACCTGGGGGAAACGGGCTGTGTTGGCTGGATGTTTACCCAAAAAGGGGTTGTGACCATCTGCCGCCCCGACGGCCAGGCGATCGACGAGGATCGGCTCTTGGAAGCCTGTGTGGAAGCTGATGCCGATACCTATGAGTTAGTGACCCTTGGGGAAGACGGCGATCTTCCCGGTGCCGAGGTCTATACCACTGTGGTTAACCTCAACGACCTGAGTCAGGCATTAACGGCCCAGGGCTACCGGATTGATAGTGCCGAAGCCCGTTGGTTTCCCAACAACACGGTCGAAGTCACTGATGCCAGCCAAGCGCGATCGCTCCTCCGGCTCATGGATGCCCTCGATGCCCTTGATGATGTCCAGAGTTTGACAGCCAATTTTGAAATGGAGGAGGAACTGGTCACCCTCAGCACAGTTTAGGGACACAAAGTGGGAATATGCCTGTCGGGCGGGAACCAGCACGCTGTTTCATTTTGGTGAGACGTTGACGCTGGATTTGGCGAACGATGATTGGACGAGTTCCTATGCGTCGGGACCAACACGATCGTCCTCATCGTACTGAAGGCTTACTTTACATTGGCAAAGCCAAAAATCTAAAAGATAAATTGCGCACTGGCCAGAAAGTTTTCTTCTGAAGTTAGCGCGATCGCTACGATCCTGAAAAAGTCAGAATTGCTTGTGTGATCATCAACCAATGGCAGTGTCCTGGATTATCATATCAACTAGAAACTTTAATCCTTCAAGCCACTAATTCGCCTTATAACGTCAAGATTCTTAGAGAATTATGAATTCGGCCCTCACCACTCAGCACCTCTCCCCAGAAGCTATTCACCAATTGGTAAACCCTCTACCGGATTAGATCAAAGCAGCCCTCCAAGAAAAAGCAACCGAGATGGACTGTTTCCTAGAAGCCACCATTAAACTTGTGATCGCGAGCTTTTTAGATGAGGAAGCCTTTAGCTTTGAAGATTGTCGCTTAGCTCAACGTCTAGAAAATCTGCCAATACACATCCTACCGGAGTTAGAGAAACTTGCACACAAGATAGTGTCACCACGACTCCGTGACAGGCAAGCATTCCCCACAAAGTCATTCTCACCGTCTGCGTGTCATTCGCTGCCTCCTGCCAGTAGGCCACGATCGATATCAATAATCAATCGCAAATTTTTTATTTGATGTCGAAGCGATGTACCGAGAGTATGACAGCAAGCCCTTGCCCTGACTGCGGCCCCTAGGTCAACAAATCCTGGAAAACTGCCGCGATCACACTACCAACGATCGGGGAGAATACCCGTACAATAATTGGGACTTAAACCGCCTTGTCTCTGGAGCGAACCTATGCCCCGTCGTACCGATCTGCGTAAAATCATGCTGCTGGGGTCTGGCCCGATCGTCATCGGTCAGGCGTGCGAGTTTGACTACTCCGGCACCCAAGCCTGTAAGGCCCTACGCGAAGAGGGCTACGAGGTCATTCTGGTGAACTCCAACCCGGCGACAATCATGACCGATCCGGAAATGGCCGATCGCACCTATGTCGAGCCGTTACGGTGGGAATTGGTTGAGAAAATTATCGAACAGGAGCGACCGGACGCGATCCTGCCCACGATGGGGGGACAAACAGCCCTAAACTTGGCGGTGGATTTGGCCGAGAACGGGGTGCTCGATCGCTATGGGGTGGAACTGATTGGGGCAAAACTCCCGGCGATCAAGATGGCAGAGGATCGGCAGCTATTTAAGGATGCAATGGCCCGGATCGGGGTGGCCGCCTGTCCGTCGGGTACCGCGTCCACAATGGCGGAGTCACAGGCGGTGGCCCAGCAAATCGGCAGCTATCCCCTGATCATTCGTCCTGCTTTTACCCTGGGGGGCACCGGGGGCGGCATTGCCTACAACCAGGAAGAATTTGAAGAAATTGCCCAATCGGGGTTAGATGCCAGTCCCGTATCCCAAATTTTGATCGAACAATCGCTGCTGGGTTGGAAGGAATACGAGCTAGAGGTGATGCGCGATCTAGCCGATAACGTCGTGATTATCTGCTCGATCGAAAACCTGGACCCGATGGGGATTCATACTGGTGATTCGATCACTGTCGCCCCGGCCCAAACCCTGACGGATAAGGAATACCAGGTGCTACGCGATGCCTCGATCCGGATTATTCGCGAGATTGGGGTGGAAACGGGGGGATCGAATATCCAGTTTGCCGTGAACCCGGAAAACGGCGACATGATCGTGATCGAAATGAACCCCCGCGTCTCCCGCAGTTCGGCCCTCGCGTCAAAGGCCACTGGGTTCCCGATCGCCAAATTTGCCGCCAAGTTAGCGGTGGGCTACACGTTGGATGAAATTCCCAACGACATCACCAAGAAAACCCCGGCCTCGTTTGAACCGACGATCGACTATGTGGTCACGAAAATCCCCCGCTTCACGTTTGAGAAATTCCCCCACACCCAACCCTATTTGACCACCCAAATGAAGTCCGTCGGTGAGGCAATGGCGATCGGGCGCACGTTCCAGGAATCCTTCCAAAAGGCGCTGCGATCGCTGGAAACGGGTCGGGCAGGATGGGGCTGCGATCGGGCCGAAACCTTGCCCAGCCTGGAACAGGTGCGGGCGGGCCTGCGAACCCCCAACCCGGAACGGATCTTTACGGTACGTCACGCACTGCTGCTGGGGATGACCGTCGAAGAAATCTACGAACTCACGGGGATTGATCCCTGGTTCCTGGATAAACTGGCCGACTTGCTGGTGACGGAAAAGCAACTCAAACGCACGATGTTAGCAGCCCTCACTCGACCGCAGATGTTCCATGCGAAGCGCCAAGGGTTTAGCGATCGTCAGATTGCCTTTGCGACAAAAACGACTGAAGATGAGGTTCGCCGCTATCGCCAGCAAATGGGCATCGTCCCGGTCTACAAAACGGTCGATACCTGCGCCGCTGAATTTGAGGCCCTCACGCCCTATTACTATTCCACCTATGAATCTGGGAGTTACCACATTGGCAGCAGTGAGGCGGAAACGGAAACCCGGCCCGTCGTTGAATCGGAGGTGTTGCCCTCCACCAAGCGGAAGGTGATGATTTTGGGCGGTGGTCCCAACCGGATTGGCCAGGGGATCGAGTTTGACTACTGTTGTTGCCATGCCTCCTTTGCCCTACGGGCGGATGACTTCGAGACGATCATGGTCAACTCTAACCCGGAAACGGTTTCGACGGACTACGACACCAGCGATCGCCTTTATTTTGAACCCCTCACCCGCGAGGATGTGCTGAATATTATTGAAGTCGAGCAACCGGAGGGGGTGATTATCCAGTTTGGCGGTCAGACACCCCTGAAGTTGGCGGTGCCGCTCCAGAAAGCCCTTGAAGCCAAGGGAGCGGACTATCCCACGCAGATTTGGGGTACGTCGCCGGATTCGATCGACATTGCCGAAGATCGGGAGCGGTTCGAGCAAATCCTACGGCAGTTGAACATCCAGCAACCCCCCAATGGCCTTGCCCGCAGTTTTGAAGAAGCCCTGAACGTGGCCCAGCGGATTGGCTACCCGGTGGTGGTGCGGCCCAGCTATGTGTTGGGCGGTCGGGCGATGGAAATCGTCTACTCGGATGCGGAACTGGAGCGCTACATGACGTTTGCGGTGCAGGTGGAGCCGGATCACCCGATTTTGATTGATAAGTTCCTGGAAAATGCGACGGAAGTCGATGTAGATGCGATCGCGGACCAAACCGGACGGGTGGTGATTGGCGGCATTATGGAGCACATTGAACAGGCGGGGATTCACTCCGGCGACTCGGCTTGCTCGATTCCGTCGGTGTTGCTAACCCCCAATGTGTTAACCATCATTCGCGAATGGACGGTGCAGTTGGCCAAGGCCCTGAATGTGGTGGGGTTAATGAATATCCAATTTGCTGTGGTGGGGCTGGGTTCGCTGACGCCCCAGGTGTATATCCTGGAAGCCAACCCCCGTGCTTCGCGGACGGTGCCCTTTGTCTCGAAGGCGATCGGTAAACCGTTGGCAAAATTGGCATCCCGCATTATGTCGGGTCAAACCCTAGAGCAATTAGGCTTTACCGAGGAGATTATTCCGCGCCATGTAGCGGTGAAGGAAGCGGTGTTGCCCTTCGATCGTTTCCCTGGCAGTGATGTCATCCTGGGACCAGAAATGCGATCGACCGGGGAAGTCATGGGCATTGATGCGGATTTTGGGAAGGCATTTGCCAAGGCAGAATTGGCCGCAAGTCAACGTTTGCCCCTATCTGGAACGGTGTTTATCTCAATGAACGATCGCGATAAGGCAGCGATCGTTCCGGTTGCCAAGGAATTAATTAATCTGGGCTTCAAAATTGTGGCCACGGAGGGCACCCGGCGGGTCTTGAAGGAGCAGGGGATTCCGGTCGAGTTAATGCTGAAGTTGCATGAGGGAAGGCCCAATATTATTGATGCGATCAAGAATCACACGATTCACCTGATCATCAATACGCCCACAGGGGCAACAGCCCAGGAGGACGATCGTGAAATCCGGCGATCGGCGTTGGCCTATAAAATCCCAATGATTACGACGATCGCGGGTGCAAAAGCCACGGCTGCCGCCATCCAATCGTTGCAATCCCAACCGTTACAGGTGAAGGCATTACAGGATTATCTGACTGCATAGTTAGATATCTTGATGTTACTATTCTAAAAGTTTGTAGTTGGGTCAAGCAAAGCGCGACCCAACTTTTTTTGAGGAGCAGCGATCGGGTAGAATTCCTCCAATGTGTTCATTATCCAAGGACGGCGCTTAGCATGAAACAGGATGAAGTCGTGGATGTGCTAAACATAAAATTCTCAGTTTTGATGCTGCAATGTTTAAGGCAAATGAATTGCCTAATCTGATCCAGTAGGCGGGGTGGCGGTGGTGGCTGACTGTCCAGCATAAGGCAATGACGGATAACACCCTTAAATTCCGGACTTAAACGTTAATTTTGATGAATAACACCCCAAGTCCAGGTATTATCACGCGGATCTGCATGATAAGATACCAATATAGCACTCTCAAGTCATTTGTAAGAAGTTGCTGTATCTAAAAAGCTTGGGAAAACTAAAGGTCTGACGATGCGTCACTAACGCAAAGAGAACCTGCACCGCTCTAAAAGAATTACAGACATGATAAAACTCCCGAATAAAACGTTTCCCTTGTAACCAAATATCCTCAATCGGATTCTGGCTCGGATCATTGGGCGCAAAGCGTAGACAGGCTACTCGCCAATCTCGCTCCTCAAGATCACGATTCACTGACTCTAAATACGCTTTTAACTGCTGCGAACAATGGTAGCTTGCTCCATCCCAAATCAATGCTATACGACGCCTCCTCGCCTGCTATACCAGATCCTTAATAAAAGCAATATGAGGAAAGTGCGTCTTGAAGATGACACGATGCTACGCCTGCGCCACCTGCCAGCAACATTGGGAGGACAATCCCCTAAGGACAGATGCGGTCGGGTTTCCAGCCTCACCATTGATGCTTTACTCGAAGCCGAAAATTGAATAATCGATGCGCAGATTGTTAGTGAGATCGGGGACATTATCTTGCTTACGTTCACCGTGGGGATAGTGTTCTCGGCGATTGAGGGACATGTAGAGTAGGCCAATTTGATCGTCACCCTGTTCCTTGAGGCTGCTGGCGATCGCACTTGTGATAAATTGCGCGACGGCGACACCGGCTGCGAATTTCGGATTGCTTGCACCGCGAACGACCAACTCCAAATTGCTGGCCAAGGTTTGGAATGCCGGTTTTGTCGTCAATTGCCGGAATTGGGCTTCGACTTGTCTTGCCTTTTGATCACTCTCAATCGCAATCAGACACCAGTTAAAGTCGTCAGGAATGGTCGGGGATTGATAAAGGACATAACCCGTGTCGCCGAACGTCAGAATCGCATTGTCCTTAACCCGATCCACTTGGGTGAGGATACGGGAAGCCACAACCTGGGCAACAGCTTGGGCCAGGATCGTCTGTTTACGCTGGGGATCGTTTGTTGCTAGCCAGTCAGTAATTTGGGGCAGGTCGGTATTGCTAGTGGTGACAAAGCTAATAATACGAACCTCTGCTAAATCCTTACGAAAAAATAGAAAACCTTGCTCACGATTACGGACGATCTTGAGGCGATTGATGCGGAAGTAAAACATACTCTGGCTCCGAATTTACAAGCGTGACTTCAGCAATGCGGGTAGTCACAGTCTAGTCTGGGAACTAATAGTTGTCGAAACTGATTGTATGCATCCTTGAGTTTGAAATAAACTGCTACCGCATCCTCTAAGGTCGTTACTACCAACGTTGCGAAACTTTATGTTTGCTGTACTAGGGTTCGTATCCCTTCCGGGCGGTAGCCCGGAAGTTGGGATGTTACCGAATCTTCAATTATGCCTACCTATCGATCGCTCAATTCCCCTGCTGATGGCAGGTCTGCAATTGAGGCAATCCCCATGTCCATCGAATGGTATGCAACTGCAATGGATGTGGCAATCTGTTAGTTGTTGCTCAAGATTAGCGACTTTTCGGACGACGATTTCGATGCGAGTTGGTTGCCTCTGAGCGAGTCGGAGGTCGAGGCCCTGGCTGTGAAGTTGATGCACTATTGGTGCGATCGCCTGGACGGTCGGTTGCTGGGCAGCTTGTTGCTAGCGATTCACGAAGGTCATTGAGCCATCGTAGAGTTAGGCTATAGATGACCTGGAAGGGTTGTCAGTCTGTACCCTAACTTGCGATGTATGGGCTAGAAGGATCGATCTTTCGGAGAACTCCCTCCTTGCGATCGGGCACGATGCTGTAGGGTTGTAGTCGCTTTTGGAATTCATTGCAGGGCATCCCGTTCAACTAGCATTTCAAACTGACTATGCATTGTCCGTGCTGCGACTGGATCAACCAAAAGTGTACCTGCTTCCAAATTACGCTCGTGGGCAGCCTCGGTAAAATTGGCTGAGGTGATGAATAGCTGGTTGTGATCAACGATAATACATTTTGCAGGCAGACAAGTTCTAGAGCCAGCTTCTTGAGCCAGTGACTGGGGATAATGAAATACTTTTGGCAGTCGTTGCCCTGGCCAGATATCACGCCGAAAGTCTTGGGCAAAGTTCTTCAATAGAAGAATCTCTGACAGATTGCTTTTAAAGGGACGCTGGATGTTCAAAAACATCCTTACCTCCAGAAGTGTTGAATGATAGGAAATGTGTTAAAAAATAGCCTCTAATCGTGT
>JBBILC010000020.1:37758-47925 GCA_037445115.1 Coleofasciculaceae cyanobacterium bin_20 | reverse complement strand
ATCGTCCCAACTGGGTACCCGCTTACATGGTGGGGGGGCTAGTTGTCGTCATTGGTTTAGGCTACGCGATCGCGGGCCAGTTGCGGTCTCCAGCTGAGACACCGGCCTTCCCCGAAGCATCCACGGAACCGGCAATGCCCCGTCAATCCCCCCCCCTAGCACCACCAATCCCGCCCATTGCCACCTCACCCGTGGCTAGCCCCAGTCCAATGGCCAGCCCCGTTCCTGACGCCGCCCCCGCCACGCCCGAAGAGACAGGCCCGGTAGCGGTGACAGCGAATTTCCAGGGTACATCCTGGGTGGAGGTGACGATCGATGGTGCAGTCGCCTTTGAAGGGACCTTAGAGGCAGGCACTCAACGCATCTGGTCGGGGAAGGAGCAGGTGACAATTGTGGCAGGGAATGCGGGTGCCGTCTTGGTCAGCTATAACCGGGGGCAAGCGATGCCGATGGGTGGCCCCGGGGAAGTCCAGGAGCGATCGTTCCCGCCCGTCTCGACGGCCCAAACTGTCCAGACGGACCCCTAAGGCGTTTACATTTATGTGCTCCAAGCAAGGCTTGGCCGTCTTCTCACCCTGGCACTTGGACACACTGAGCTACTTCCTCACAGGCGGATGAAATAATTTGGATTTAGCGTCAGGATTGGCGCAACCTCGGTTTTGATGCTGTTGCTGTGTCCGGGGATCAACCGTCGGTGTGAGATTGACCCAGGCGGTATCGCCACAAATTTCCACAGGGAAAGCGCGGACATCATCAGTCCAGGGATCAAAGGTGCCACTACTGGCTAGAGCAAACCGGGCATAGTGCCAGGGGCACGTAACAATCCCATCACAACAGGGACTCGTCTGAATTTTTCGCACCCGCCCCCCCGGCAGCTTCACTGCTGCTTAAAAAAAATTGCCGATCGCTGGTGCTACGCTTTTAATCACGTGCTCTCTCGCGGCCAGTTCAATACTCGCAAAATCTTTGAGTTGCTCTTTGGGTATATCCTTGAAGAGGATACAGCCCTTCTCTCTCTAATGAAGTACTGTCAAGCCTTGTGAACAAGGGGCTTAAGCCCCTTGTCTGTACCTCACCAAGTATGGAAGTGCTGTAGCTGCGGCAGCTTACAGGTGTTCTTGGAGACTTTGGGGTTCTTCTGGAGTCATGTTCTTGCTGTTTCACGCTTTATTCTAATTCTTTCATACTCCACTCCCAAGTATTTTCACTCATGAGACAGCCCCGATCATTTCTACTCATTGCATAACTGAGATGCTCCCCACTGCTGGCTTACCCGCCGCCAACAACAGGCTGTCGATTCGGTATTGAAAGGCGATCGGCCAGTAACTCCTTAAATACGGTTGAAAAATCGCAGTAGGATTGGCTTTTTAACACAATTTGACTAGAATTAAAAGAATCTGGTAGTTTAGCTCATTATCAAATCTTTTGAGACAAAATTGCGTCAGTCAGGAGATAGTATATAACCGTGAAAAATTATACACTATCTAGGCTTGATAAAGATGAAGAAACTCGCATAAAATTATTGAAATTCTGTCGGCTTGCACCAGGAGATATTTGGACAGATTCTATACAAGGACATAGAATTGGCTGCTTAGATGCCACAGATTCTGATCAGATAGCCCACTTAATGAATGGAGATGCTGCGACACTCGCCATCCATGATCCTCCCTATAATTTGGTTGCTTTTGGAACGCAATCAATTGATGAGTTCATAACATGGTGCGAGAAATGGATAGACAACACCTCTAATGCCTTATGTGCTGACTCATCTCTTTATATATGGTTGGGAGCTGACCAAAATCAAGGCTTCCAGCCATTACCGGAGTTCATGTTAATGATGCGCTCTTTTCAAGAGTTTACCTCACGCTCCCTCATCACCATGCGTAATCAAAGAGGATATGGAACTCAAAAGAATTGGATGGCTGTCAGGCAAGAATGTTTATACTATATCAAGGGCAATCCAGAGTTTACTGTCCAATACACAGATATTCCTAAAATCTTACGAGGTTACTATAAAGAGATCAATGGCAAGAAAACTGAAAATATGGAGCGTAGTAAATCTGAGAATATCCGGCCCGGTAATGTTTGGATAGATGTTCAACAGGTTTTCTATAGAATGGAGGAAAATGTGAATGGATGTTATGCGCAAAAACCTCTCAAAGCCATTGAAAGACTGATTATTTCAAGTTCTAAGAAAAAAGATATAATTATTGATTTTTTTGGACATTCGGGAACTACACTAATCGCAGCAGAGCAGCGACAACGCCAATGCTACGTTTGTGATGTCGATCCGATTTACTGTGAGATCATGATTCGGAGATTAGAGCGTTTACGCAACTTTGGAAAGACGGGTTGGCAGAATGGCAATCCATTTGAATATGAGCTTCATGGTGTTGGAGAAACTGAGCCACCCATTATAGATTTGTGATGATGGGAAAATGCAAAAATGGGAGCCACCGTCAGTGCAGTTGCTCCCGTTGAAATCTGGCATTCAAAACAGGACGATCGCCGGTTAAGTTAGCACCGATCGCGCCTACGCCACATGCTATTTTGCCTTAGCATATTGCTCAGCGACAAAATCCCAATTAATCAGGCTATCGACAAAGGTTTTGGCATAATCTGGGCGCTTATTTTGATAATCCAGATAGTAGGCATGTTCCCATACATCCATCGTGAGTAGAGGAACCTGGCCGTGGACGAGCGGATTTTCAGCATTGGGAGTTTTAGTTACCTTGAGGGTGCCATTTTCCAGCACTAACCAGGCCCAACCACTGCCAAATTGGGTCCCACCCGCAGTGAGGAAGGCTTCTTTGAACTTCTCGTAGCCGCCCAAGTCGGTATCAATTTTAGCCGCCAATTCCCCCGTCGGCTGGCCACCGCCACCGGGCTTCATGCAATACCAGTAGAAGGTATGGTTCCAGGCTTGAGCAGCATTATTGAACAAGCCCACCTTGGCGGGATCGCCAAACACCTGCGTGATCACCGTCTCTAGGGACAGGCTGTCCAATTCCGTGCCTTTGACCGCATTGTTGTAGTTGGTCACATAAGCCGCATGGTGCTTGTCGTGGTGGAATTCTAGCGTTCTCGCTGTGATATACGGCTCCAGTGCCTGGTAGTCATACGGCAGGGGGGGCAATTCGTAAGCCATGTTCGATTCCTCTCTAACAAGGGTTGAAGTTACTGAGCTTGAGTACCAAGTTTAGGGTTTTGGTGGGCCTCGATCAGCCCCATCTTTGCTTAAGCAAAACCCTGCAAACCCTGACAGCAACAGAACTTTACAATTTTGATTGTATCCCAAAATGTCTCGACACTGGTCGCCAACCTCAGTAAAGGTTCGCCGCGATCGCCGCGTCGGTCAGGCAAGGGACTAATTTTAGGGTCAGGGGCTTAGAGTTTTGCCGCCGACCTCTACAATAAGAGTTGAGGGCTTAATTATCCTGAAACTGCCAACTCATTTCTGTACAGGGGGTAAGTTTGGATCACACAGACGATCCACAAATGCAGGTGCTTATCCAACAAATCCACACCAATATTGATCGGCTGGCTGAAACTGCTCGCCATCTTAAGTCGGTGAAACCAATGCTCTATGGCCTAATTTTTGAGTGTCCCCTGGGGGGCAATCCCATCGATTGTCCAGGCTATGCTGTCCGTCAGGAACCCATTGATCAGCGCCTTCAGTTCGTGGCATCTCTGTCGGAAGCCCAAGCCCTAAAGCTGTATTTAGGCCACTTAGAGTGTTTGCGCATTAAACTGATTGGTGCGTTGAAATCGTAGCCGTCTGGCCTGTCAACAGATACCGCGCCAAGAGAAGGAACGGGATTTCGGCATTACGGAATTTCGGCATTAATGGTCTGCGGCACAAGCTTCTGGTGCGCAAGCGGCCTCATTACTTCAGAACCGTTTTGGCACGATTTAAATAGCGCCGTCGATCGTCTAGGCCATTGTAACCACCGTTTACTCGGTAGGTTACACCTTCTAAATCATCGCGATCGGCCCACGTATTGAGCTTGCGTTGATCCCAATACCATCCGGCCACAATCACGGCATAGGGAGGTTGTTCAACCAGGGTGGGATTGGCCACAAAATCGACCCCCAAATCTCTAGAAAAAGCGGTATAGTTAGCCCGACCAGTCAATTGGATGAGGCCCCGGCCCATAAACCGCCTGCCGTCGCCCGGTTGGGTGTTACCCAGATCGCGCCGCCCCTCATAGCTTCGTTGGGCATCCGTCGGTCCCCAGATCTCCCGCAACCAGCGGAAGCCACCACTTTCGTGCATCACCTGGGCGAGGAAGTGGGCCATGCGTAGTCGAGTATTGATTTGATACCGTTCAAAAGTTTGGTTGACCCCCGGTGTCAGGGACTCAATGCGCGATCGTAGTTCCGAGGACCCGGCAATTTGGACCAATTGGGTTACTGTGATGTATTGCTTACCACTGGTATTTTCCCCAACCGGCGGAAATAAATTACCCGGCTCCGGTGTATTGGTGGGTAAGACAAACAAGCGCACGTAGGGATCAACATTTTCTGGTCGGGGCGGTAGGTCGGAAATAAAGCGAATGAAATAATCAATTTCCCGATCGACCGCCTCAAATTTTTCGAGGGGCAGGGTTAACTCCCGGAGACGATCCAGGGCAACGCGACGGTGGTCCCGCATAGCCGCCCCCGCCCCATATAAACCCACATAGGGACTGGCCCCCACCGGACGATCGGGCAGTTTGGGATTGGACTGTTGACGAATGGCCGTATCAATAAAAAAATCGGCTCGGTGAATACGCTCCGGTTCTGCCAGCAATAACTGCTCTAGGCGATCAATCCCCATCTGGCGATAGACTTTAATATTTTTCGCTTCCATCGCGATTCTCCCTGAAGTCGTCTGAACTGCGATCCACGCCCTTAACGCGCCCAGGCACGCAGAGACAGCGTTCCCTAGCGCGATTGTAACCTGCCCCTGCTACCATCCCATCGTTCCTGGTGCCCCCTTGAAGGGACCCACAATATTTTGGGTAATCCAGCCACCATAAAAGTCACCGGTTTGGGCAGTCACGCGCTCCCCCTCAAGATAACAGGCATCCATGCGACTGGGATAAAACGCATACATTGCTTGAATCGCCTGAAAGGGCGGGCTGGGATCAAAGTAGCGCCATGCGGCAAAAGTGGCCCGCTTATCCTGCACAACCACATCATAGTAGCGACATCGCCCCTTCCATTCACAAACACTCATGCGGGAAGTTTCGAGGAGACAGTCAAGCAGGATGTCAGCAGCGGGAATGTAATAGGTGGGGGGATGACTGGTTTCCAGGACCCGTTTACCGCGACGGGTATGGGCAATCGTAACGCCATTAAAAATCACCTGGATTTCTTGAGCAGTCTCCTCCCAGCGGGCCGGACGGGGATAATCCCAAACGGATTCTTGGCCGGGACGCGGCGGGATCGGTACAGGGCGCAGGGGACGCATCGGCAAACTCTACATTGTAATGAAAATTAAAATGGGCCAACGTTCACTCCCTCTGGTCACCCTAAGCACACCACAGGTTAATAAAACGCTGACCCCCGGCTGGGCCATGCCAGCCACTCCCTTGCTTCAGCGAGGGGTGACTGACCTACTCATCATCATCGTAAAAGTCTTCGTCCTCTTCCTCTTCGTCCTCCTCTAGGTCGTAGCCATTGTTATCATCCACTAGCTCATCATCGTCACCCAGAATCGGGGAGTACTTGTCGCCCTTGCGACTACTGCTGCCAAAGCTGAAGGCCGATCGGAATTCGGAACCAGACTTGGACGGCGGTTCGGGGTTGAGCGATCGCGCCACCTCGTCATCCACCAGGATCACGTCCTTCAGATCATCGGCATCCTCATCCTCATCAAGAAGGGTGATGCCGTCGCCCATATCCGGCTCGAAGCTAGCGGTCTCTTCGTAGGTATTGAACCCTGTCCCCGCCGGGATCAAGCGGCCAATAATGACATTTTCCTTGAGGCCCCGCAGCCAATCGGATTTACCTTCGATCGCTGCTTCCGTGAGAATCCGGGTCGTTTCCTGGAAACTGGCTGCCGAGACAAAGCTATCGGTCTTCAGTGAGGCTTTGGTAATCCCCATGAGGACGGGGGTGTATTCCGCTGGGGCACCACCCGTGATCGACATCGCTTCGTTGATCTTTTCGATCTCTTGCAATTCCGGATATTCCTGGGGTAGGAGGGTGGTATCACCGCCGTCTTCCACCCGGACCTTCGAGGTCATCTGGCGGACAATCACCTCAATGTGCTTATCGGAAATATCAATCCCCTGGGACTGGTACACCGACTGCACCTCGTCCACCAGGAATTTTTGCACCTGTTGCAAGCTGATCAACGAGGCTTGGTAGAGGCCATCGCGTTCGCGGTGGTACTGGAAGAGAATTTCCAGAATTTCGTTGGGGTTAGCGGGGCCATCGGTGAGGGGACTGGCAGCTTCTACCTGATCACCATCGGAAATCATCAGGTTTTGCCCCGGCCCGATTAGATAGGGCGTGACCACCCCATCTTCTTCCTCGATTTGGACCTCCACCGATTCGTCGTCACCGTAGACCACACGGGCCACACCAGGACGCTTCGCCAGGATGCAAGCTTCCTTCGGTTTCCGGGCTTCCAGCAGTTCCTCAATCCGGGGGAGACCCTGGATAATGTCCCCAGTCTTGGTCCGTTCAAAGATCAGGAGGACCAGGTTGTCGCCCCGTTGGACTAAGCTGCCGTCTTCAATGTGTAACACGGCCCCTGGTGAGACCCGGTAGGGCCGACCGAGGCGGATTTGGATTTCACCCTCGTTGACAGCCACCACTTGCCCCGATTGTTTCGCAATGGTTTCGGCAGTAAGGCGATCGCGCTCCACGATCAAGTCACCCACATTGACCATTGGGGCCTGACCAGGGGTTGGGACACTCACGCGATCGGCCTCCCGCACCACCAAAATCCGGCGAATCGCCTCGGCAACTTCCTTAATCCCCCCGACAATGCCCGCTTCCCGGCACTGGATTTCAGTCCGAGCCACCACAGCCCCTGGGGCGATTTGGTCGCCATCATGGACCAGAATGCTGGTTTGGGTCCCCCCCTGGGTAGGGTCACTCACCACATCCCGACGGATAACCAGGGATTCCAAAATCACCAGTTGCAGGCGCTTGACATCGGGATCGGTCTCATCGTCCACCAACTCAATATCAGCGGCGAGGTGATGATCTTCCTTACCGAGATCGGTGCCTGAGTTCTTGTCAATTTCCAGCACCAACTGGGTACGCAACAGTTCCAGTCCTTCCACCGACTTTACCCGTTCGCCATCCTTATAGGGCAAGCGTTGTACCGCCCGCAGACGAATCGCTCGACCGGCTTCACTGGCCGACTCCTGGCTGGGCACCGAGGGGGTATCGGGAACACTAAACTCCTGCACTGGACGCAGCAACAGGGCGGGTCCCTCCGGTGTTTCCACCGATTCGATATAGCGCAGGTCTTCCGAAACTAACCCCGGTAGCACCTCTTCCCCTGCTTGGACCAGGGTGCCATCCTTGGCAATCAAGTCCTCCGGATTATCCACCATGTGGAGTTCACCGGGCTTGATCACGATCTCCCGCAGGATGTCGTTCTTCTGGGTGACTTCGACGATACCACTGCTCTGGCAGAAGATATCCTTGACCACTTCAGTCCCGGCTTCGACATATTGGCCGTCTTCCACCACCAGCAGCGAAATGTCCTTGTTGACCTCGTGGGCCTCCTCGGGAATCCACAGCAGGGTCCCCCCCTTGACGACTTCGTAGCCCTGTTTGGCCTTGCCTTTCTTGGCCACATCTACCCCGGCATATTTAATGATGCCGCCCGTCTCGGTGTGGTAGGACTTGTCATCCAGTTCAGCCACGACTTCGCCACTGTGGACCTTGGTACCCGGTGTGGTTTTCAGGAAGAAGCGCTGGTTAGTGGTGGTTTCGATCACATAATGTTCCCGGCTTTGGGAGCCTTCCACCCGCACCCGCGCCTGATCTAGGAGAACCGAGGCGGTGATAATTTCGACTTCCCGAACGGTCTTATTGCTCTCATCCTGGGGAATCCGGACGATGCCGCCATGTTCGGTGGTGAGCTTGGTTTCGGCGAGGGTATCGCCGATGTTGACGACGTCCCCCTCTTTCACCGTGGGTTCGGCTCCCGGTAACAGGTTATAAACATCCCCAGACAGGACCCAAATGAGGCCCCCTCGTTGGGCATAGCGGGTAATGTTGCCCTGACGATCGCGCTTTTCTTCCGGCACGATATCGGCAAATTTCACTTCACCAGCTAGGTCGGTGGTCACATCCTTACTGGCTTTTTCAGTGGATTTGCGCGTGGCCCGTCCCGCGATCGGCACTTCCGCCAAAATCTGATTGGTTTCCACCTCCTGCCCATCCGGCTGCATCAGGATTGAACCCTGGGCGATCTGGAAGGTTTGGGTGCGCCCGCCTTCCGAAACGAGTTTGAGGTCAAAGTTGGTTTCGGTTAAAAACGCATCATCCCCATGCCGGGTCCGGAAGGACCGCAGGCGCACATTCGTGGGGTAGCGCACCACGCCTCGGAAGGGAGCCTGTAACTGCCGCGCGACTTCGCCCGTGAAGACACCGCCCGTGTGGAAAGTGCGCATGGTTAACTGGGTGCCGGGTTCCCCGATCGACTGGGCCGCAATAATCCCGACGGCTTCCCCCATATCCACCATCTGGGCATGGGCCAAACTCCAGCCATAGCAGCACTGGCACACCGATCGCGTGGCGTCACAGGTCAGGGGCGATCGCACCAAAACTCGCTTCACTCCGGCATCAGCAATGGCTTGGGCCAGATCATCACTGATGATGGTATTCGGCTCTGCCAGAATTTCACCCGTGATCGGATGAACAATCCGCCCGTCAGCATGATTCGCCGTTGCCCGTCCCATCAGCCGATCCTTGAGATGGATTTGGACGCGATCGCCATCGCGCATATCCTCCAGCCAAATCCCCCGTTGGGTATTGCAATCCACTTCGCGAACGATCACATCTTGGGAGACATCCACCAGCCGTCGGGTCAGGTAGCCAGAGTCCGCTGTCCGCAGCGCCGTATCAACCAACCCCTTACGGGCACCATAGGAAGAAATAATGTACTCAGTGACGGTCAGTCCTTCCCGGAAGTTGGTTTTAATGGGCAGGTCAATAATTTCCCCCTGGGGATCGGCCATCAGACCGCGCATCCCCACCAACTGCCGCACCTGGGAAATATTCCCCCGCGCTCCGGAGAACGCCATCATGTAGACAGAATTCAACGGGTCACGCTTTTTAAAGTTATCGACCACCTGGTCCTTCAGTTTTTCACTCGTCTCATTCCAGGTATCGATCGCCTTTTGAAACCGTTCAACTTCAGTAATTTCACCGCGTTCATAGCGATCGTTGGTTTGGTTGATCACCTGCTCCGCTTCGGCAATCAACTGCGGTTTTGTGTCCGGCACCTGGAGGTCATCCACACTAATCGATACCCCCGCCCGCGTCGCATAGCGGAACCCCAAATCCTTCAGACGATCGGCCACCTGGGCAGTCCGGGCCGTCCCATAGTGGGTAAACGCCCAAGCGACCAACTTGCGCAACTGCCCCTTATCAATCACCCGGTTGCGGAAAATGATATTTGCTTGTGTCATTGCGACCTCTTCACCCAATAGCCCGTGATGTATACGCGAAATTCAGTTTTAGGGAGTTGGGAGTCGGGAGCAGGAAGCGAGGATTATTATCACCCACTCACCCACTCATCCACTCATCCACTCACCCACTCACCTACCCAACCAACGCTTCCAGAATCGTCTGGTTGTAAATCACCCGCCCCGGTGTCGTGCGAATGTATTGAGAAACCACAGTTCCTTCCGCATCTTCCCGCACCCGCCGCAGGCGTTTACCCGTTTTTTGGCCTTTATAGAGTTTGATCACACCTCCATCTGCGGTCTGTTCGACTTCTGGCTCACCCGTCGGCTCATCATCCTCGACTTCACCATCAAAGCGAACCCAAATGTACTGGTGCAGTTCAATTTTTTCCTGTTCAAAGGCCAGAATCACGTCGTCCATGCTTGCGAAGTAGTAGTCTTGCTCCCGCTGTGCCCTGGGATTTTCCGCCGTCAGGTAGTAGCAGCCCAAGACCATGTCCTTCGACGGGCCCACGCCCGGCTC
>JBBILC010000020.1:32349-37748 GCA_037445115.1 Coleofasciculaceae cyanobacterium bin_20 | reverse complement strand
TATCCTGGCTAGGGGTGATAATCGGTCGCCCGGTGGCCGGAGACATGATGTTGTTGGAGGCCAGCATCAATAACCGCGCTTCCGCCTGGGATTCCAGGGAGAGGGGCACGTGGACGGCCATTTGGTCCCCATCAAAGTCGGCGTTGAAGGCGGGACAGACGAGCGGATGCAGTTGAATCGCTCGACCTTCCACCAGAATCGGTTCAAAGGCTTGAATCCCTAAACGGTGCAGCGTCGGTGCCCGGTTGAGTAAGACGGGGTGACCGTCGATCACTTCTTCCAGGACTTCCCACACGCTGGGATCGCCCCGCTGGATAAGCTTTTTGGCGGCTTTGATGTTGTTGACCAAGCCCTGGCGAATGAGGCGATGGATGACAAAGGGCTGGAAGAGCTCGATCGCCATTTCCCGTGGCAAGCCGCACTGGTGGATCTGGAGATTGGGACCCACCACAATGACGGAACGGCCGGAGTAGTCCACCCGTTTCCCCAGCAGGTTTTGGCGGAAGCGGCCCTGTTTTCCTTCGATAATATCGGACAAAGACTTGAGGGGACGGTTATTGGCCCCCACCACGGTGCGCCCCCGCCGCCCGTTATCGATCAGGGCATCCACGGCTTCCTGGAGCATCCGTTTTTCGTTCCGGACAATAATTTCCGGCGCGAGGATTTCCTGGAGGCGGGCGAGGCGGTTATTACGGTTGATCACCCGGCGGTAAAGGTCGTTCAAGTCCGACGTGGCGAAGCGTCCCCCATCCAGTTGCACCATCGGGCGCAGGTCCGGCGGAATCACGGGAATGACTTCCAGAATCATCCAACTGGGTTTCGATCCCGTGGCAATAAAGTTATCAATCACCCGCAGACGCTTGATGAGCTTGGCCCGCTTTTGGCCCTTGGAGTTGGCAATTTCTTCCCGCAGTTGTTCGGCTTCCGACTCTAGGTCAATGCGATCGAGCAATTGTTGCAGCGCCTCTGCCCCAATGCCCACTTCCACTCCTTCTAGACGGGTTTCTTCACGATAAATCTCATCCTCGATTTCGTGCCACTGCTCTTCCGTGAGTAGCTTTTTCTCTTCCAGGTCAAAGCCGACTTCCTTGGCATTACCTGGGTCTAGGACGACATAGGCATTGAAGTAAACAATTTGTTCGACTTCCCGCAGGGGCATGTCTAGCAGGATCGACATGTGGCTAGGGATGCCCTTGAGGTACCAGACGTGGGCTACAGGCGCGGCCAATTGAATATAGCCCATACGGTGGCGGCGAACCCGCGACTCGGTGACTTCCACGCCACACCGTTCGCAAACAATGCCCCGATGGCGTACCCGCTTATATTTGCCACAATGGCATTCCCAGTCCTTGGCAGGACCAAAAATACGCTCACAGAATAGGCCGTCCATTTCCGGCTTCAGCGTCCGGTAGTTAATGGTTTCAGGCTTGGTGACTTCACCCACCACTTGACCGTTAGGGAGGGTGCGTTCGCCCCATTTACGAATGCGTTCCGGCGAGGCAAGGGCAATTTTGACGTAATCAAACCGCTGTTCGAGTTTGGGCATGGGGGGTTGAGAGTTTAGATTTGGGATTTTAGATTTTAGATTGGGGAAAATCGGTATTTAGACCTCCGAGGTTTTCAAAACCTCGGAGGTCTTGAGGTCTTTGCTGCTTCCCGACTTCCTAAACATCGTCATCGATATCGTCACGGGAAATTGACTCATAGGTGGGGCGGGAGGGGGCGCGGCGTCCGCTGACATCAGCCATGAGATCGACTTCGTAGTCGCGGCTAGTGCCGTCGGGCAGGGTATCAACCTTGTGGACGGCGATGTCTAAACATAGGGACTGAAGTTCGCGCATGAGCACCTTGAAGGATTCGGGGGTGCCAGGGCGGGGGATGGGTTTGCCCTTGACGATCGCGTTCAGCGCCTCGTTCCGTCCTTGCATATCGTCGGACTTGACGGTGAGGAGTTCCTGGAGGGTATAGGCAGCCCCAAAGGCTTCCAGTGCCCACACTTCCATTTCCCCGAACCGCTGACCGCCCTGTTGGGCTTTCCCACCCAGGGGTTGTTGGGTGACGAGGGAGTAGGGACCGGTCGATCGGGCGTGGATCTTGTCATCGACTAGGTGGACCAGCTTGAGCATATAGGCTTTGCCGATCGTGACGGGGCGATCGAAGGGTTCCCCCGTGCGGCCATCGTAGACCTGGATCTTGCCCGGATCATTGGGATTGTAGAGCCAATCTTGCTTCCGGGTGTCCCGCGCTTCTTGCAGCTTGCCGTGGACGGTGGCCCGTGAGGTCTCCTTCCCGTGCATTTCATCAAAGGGCACGATCTTAAACCGCACGTCAAGGTTTTCCCCGGCCCAGGCCAGCAGGCACTCGTAGATTTGACCCACGTTCATCCGCGAGGGCACCCCTAGGGGGTTGAGGACGATATCGATGGGGGTGCCATCGGGCAGGTAGGGCATATCCTCCACGGGCAGAATACGAGAGATGATCCCCTTGTTGCCGTGGCGACCGGCCATCTTGTCCCCGACCTGGATTTTGCGTTTTTGGGCCACATACACCCGGACCACCATGTTGGCCCCTGGGGGCAGTTCGTCGCCCTGCTCACGGGTGAAGAGGCGCACATCGACGACGCGACCCTTTTCCCCATTGGGCACCCGCAGGGAGTTATCGCGCACATCCCGTGCCTTTTCCCCGAAGATCGCCCGCAGCAGTTTTTCTTCCGGCGGCTGATCCGATTCACCCTTAGGGGTGACTTTGCCGACGAGGATATCGCCCTGTTCTACCCAGGCTCCAATGCGGATGATGCCGTTTTCGTCGAGGTGCCGCAGGGCATCTTCCCCGACGTTGGGAATTTCACGGGTGATTTCTTCGGGGCCGAGTTTGGTCTGACGGGCCTCAATCTCAAATTTTTCGATGTGGATCGAGGTGTAGACATCCTCAATGACGAGACGTTCGCTGATCAGGATCGCGTCTTCGTAGTTGTAGCCTTCCCAGGGCATATAGGCCACCAGGATGTTTTGGCCGAGGGCCAGTTCGCCGCCTTCGGTGGCTGAGCCATCCGCGAGGACTTGCCCCGCCACGACCCGATCGCCGACAAAGACGATGGGACGATGGTTGAGACAGGTATCCTGGTTCGATCGCTGGTATTTTTGCAGCGGATGTTCGTACACATTCCCGGCCTCATCCTGCACCCGGATCGCGGTGGCATCCACAAAGACCACTTCCCCGGTGACGCGGGAGAGGACCACCATCCCAGAGTCCCGTGCGGCTTGGGCTTCCAACCCTGTGCCCACCAGGGGACGCTCCGGCTTGAGCAGGGGTACTGCTTGCCGTTGCATATTCGATCCCATCAGGGCGCGGTTAGCATCGTCGTGCTCCAGGAAGGGAATCATGGAGGTGGCCACCGAGACGATCTGGACCGGGGACACCTGCACGTAGTCCACCTGATCCGGTGCAGTGGTGCTAAATTCCTGGCGATAGCGAATGGGAACCAGGTCACCCAAAATCCAGCCATCGGCATCCACGGGAATATCCCCAGGGGCAATGCGGAAGTCGTCTTCTTCGTCCGCTGTCATGTAAATGGGGGGTTCGTCCTTGCGCAGGCGGCCATTCTCCGCCCGGTAGAAGGGGGTTTCGATAAACCCGTAGGCATTCACCCGTGCATGGGTGGCCAAGGAGCCGATCAACCCGGCATTTGGACCTTCTGGAGTTTCGATCGGGCAAATGCGGCCATAGTGGCTGGGGTGAATATCCCGCACCGCGAACCCGGCCCGCTCCCGCGTGAGGCCGCCCGGACCCAGGGCACTCAGACGGCGCTTGTGGGTCAACTCCGCCAGGGGGTTGGTTTGGTCCATGAACTGGGATAACTGGGAGGACCCAAAGAATTCCTTGATGGCCGCCACCAGGGGCTTGGGGTTAACCAAGGAGGCAGGCGTTAGGGCCTCGGCATCAGAAACGGTCATGCGCTCCCGGATAATCCGTTCCAGGCGATTCAGCCCCACCCGCACTTGGTTCTGGAGCAGTTCCCCCACGGAGCGGACCCGACGATTCCCCAGATGATCAATGTCATCAATTTCAAAGCCGCTAATATCGAGTTCCAGGTTAACCAGATAGTCGATCGCGGCCAGAATATCCTGGGGCGTTAAAACCCGTGTGGTTTCCGGGATGGGCAACCGCAATTTCTTATTGATCTTGTAGCGACCGACGCGACCCAAGTCGTAGCGTTTCGGGTCAAAGAAGCGGGTTTCCAACAGTTGTTGTCCCCCGGCCACCGTTGGCGGTTCACCCGGTCGCAGCTTCCGGTACAACTCCATCAGCGCTTCTTCTTCGCTGTACTGGCCTTCCTTGTCGATCGTTTTCTGGAAATATTCGGGATGGCGTAGGGCATCCAGGATCTCGTTATCGCTGATCCCCAATGCCTTGAGCAACACCTGGGCCGAGAGCTTGCGGGTTTTGTCGATGCGCACCCAGACCAGATCGTTTTTATCCGTCTCAAACTTTAACCAGGCCCCCCGGTTAGGAATTAGGCTGGCATTGTAGGTGCGGCGACCATTCTTGTCCGTCTCACACTTGTAATAGACCCCCGGACTCCGGACGATCTGGTTGACGATCACCCGCTCTGCGCCGTTAATGATGAAGGTGCCGCGATCGGTCATCAGGGGCAGATCACCGACAAACACCTCTTGCTCCTTGATTTCCCCGGTATCGCGGTTAATCAAACGAGTGGGCACATACATCTGGACTGCGTAGGTACCGTCCCGCCGTTTGGCTTCATCCACGTCATACTTGGGACGCTTCAGCTTATAGTCCTTCCCCAGGAAGTGGAGTTCTAGCTTCCCCGTATAATCAGTGATGGGGGAGAAACTTTCCAACTCTTCGATCAGGCCCTCTTCCAGAAACCAGCGGAAACTAGCCCGTTGAATCTCAACTAAGTCCGGTAGGCTGAAGGTGGATACGGTCGGTGTTACGGTAGTCTCGTTAGCCATGCTTCTCCTCTGGCAGGTTGCGCTCAGCGCAAACCTCTTATTACATCAAGGGTGTACGGTTGTCAATGCCCTGTTCCGCAGGGAGCGGTTGGCTGAACCCTTGGTCACTGGTTTTGAACCTGTCCTTTGAACCTAATACTCTGAACCCAAGCCAGAGTCAGCGTCGGGATCAGGGTTTAGATTCAAAATTCAGACTAAATCTCAAGACCAAATCTCAGACCAAAACCAGTATCAAGTCGGTACAACACAGCGATTGCGGATGAGTGAGCCTTTGAGCTAAGCAGCCCAAATAAACAGCCCAAAGCAGCTTCCTAGGGGGTTTGGGGGAAGCCGAAACAGGCGATCGCACATGGGACGATCGCCAACATGGGATAAGGGGTTAGGGGGGTGCCAACCTTAGCGAGGTGAATAGGAGACAGGGGG
>JBBILC010000020.1:0-32337 GCA_037445115.1 Coleofasciculaceae cyanobacterium bin_20 | reverse complement strand
CGACCCGCCTGCCCGATCGGGCGATCCAGTTGACCATTTAATAAAAATCAAATTAAGAAGTTAAACAGGAACCAATCAGAAAAGCCGTTGACCCTTTTCGCTATTATGCCGCAAGCAGGACATCCTGTGCAGCCTTAAGGGGTGACTAGGTAGCCGCGATCGCGGGGATACTTGCCACCGTTGGGGCCAGATCAACCGTTAGCTTAAACAGGCGACAGGCATTCTGGCTGGTTTGTTGGGCCAGATCAGCCAGGTCCATGCCCCGCAGTTCAGCCACTTTGATCGCCACTGCGCGGACAAAAGCGGGTTCATTGCGCTTACCGCGATGGGGAACAGGAGCCAAAAAGGGGCAATCGGTTTCCACCAGCAGACGATCGCGGGGAACCATCTGGGCGGCAGCCTGGATCGCCGTGGCATTCTTGAAGGTGACGACACCACTGAAGCTGATATAAAACCCCAAGTCAAGAAACCACTGGGTTTCCTCCGGAGTCCCACTCCAGCAATGCATCACCCCCGGTACGGGACCGGCTGCCTGCCAATACTGGCGTAGCAGGTCGGCCATGTCCGCCGCTGCGTCGCGGCAGTGAATGATCACGGGGAGTCCTAGGGATTGGGCAATCTGCAACTGGTTGGTAAATACCCGCAGTTGTTGCTCCCGATTGTCGGCCTTATAAAAATCCAGGCCCGTTTCTCCGATCGCAACGACCCGACGATCGCCCTGGGCAAACTGGGTAATCTCCTCGGCCATTGCGGGATACCAGCGATCGGCATCCAGGGGATGGAGACCCACGGCAAGGCTTAGCTCCGGCCAACGATCGGCGAGGGCTTGCAGGGTGGGAAACTCACGGGGTTCGACACACGAATGCACCAAATGCACGACACCAGCCGCCTGCCAGCGCTGGCGAATCGCATCCAGATCCGGCTGGAACTGGTCGAAATTGAGATGAACGTGTGTGTCAATCAGGGAGATACCCATGAGTGGTCCATGAGTGGTCTGGCTATGCAAGGGCTGCACTGGGGGTTATTCCGCTGCGGGGGGTGCTGTCCCTGCCGCCTGTTTGGCAATACGGGCCAGACGGGCTTTCTTGCGGGCACCATTGTTGGGGTGGAGGACACCCCGCTTCACGGCCTTGTCAATGCGACTATAGGCTTCCGCTAGCCGCTCTTGGGTCAAAGCCGCCGCTTCTGGGGAGGGCTGCCGTGTCTGGTCGTTTGCCGCCACGATACATTTTTTCATCAGCGTCTTCACCGACGACTTATATGCCTTGTTGCGCAGGCGATTGCGTTCGTTAATTTGAACCCGTTTGATTGCTGACTTGGTATTAGCCACGATCGCTTCCTTGGAGTACGGTCTTCACCCGGTAATGGTCAAAAATGTGTACTGGGATACAAAAATCGCCAGCACCATCCATCCGGCAAAAATCTGCCAAGAAACTATACTAGCATCTGCTGGCAACTCAGCATCGATCCGGAATCCAAGCTAAGCTAGAAAGACAGAAGCAGGTCTACTTCCCAGGCAGCCTACCTATCCGTGGGCTGTGGACGGAGGGCATCCTGCCACACCACGCTTGATTTTACGGTTGGCATTCTCCATGCTGCGAATTATCACTCAGCGGGCCGAGGCAGAAGCTGAACTGCGACGGATCTGCGATCGTACCCACGATGAGCAGGTTGTCCATAAGGAGGCAACTGTCCGCGAAGTCCTTCAGACCGTGAAGCGCCGGGGCGACTGGGCACTCCTCCACTACACCGAAGAATTCGACCAACAACGGCTGAGCGTTGAGGAACTGCGCGTCAGCGGGGCTGAACTAGAGGCGGCTTACCATTTGGTTCCCAAGGAGTTAGTCGATGCGATCCAGTTGGCGGCCCGTCAGATTGAAGCCTTCCAGGGCCAGCGAGTGCCCAAAAGTTGGGTGCAGTTTGGCGATCGCGGGATTGTCCTGGGGAAACGCTACACGCCCGTAGATCGGGCTGGGTTATACGTTCCGGGTGGTCTTGCCGCCTACCCCAGTACAGTGTTAATGAATGCCATCCCGGCGAAGGTAGCGGGGGTTAAACGCATTGTCATGGCAACGCCGCCCAGTCGTGAACCCGGACGGGAGAAGGCTGTGAATCCGGCAGTATTGGTGGCTGCCCAGGTGGCTGGCGTCAACGAAATTTATCGAATCGGCGGTGCCCAGGCGATCGCGGCCCTGGCCTATGGGACGGAGACCGTGCCCAAGGTGGATGTGATTGCGGGACCGGGCAATATTTACGTGACCCTGGCCAAGAAATTGGTCTATGGGACGGTGGGGATTGACTCCCTGGCAGGGCCGTCGGAGGTGCTGATCATTGCCGATGATACGGCCCAACCCAAGCACATTGCTGCTGATCTGTTGGCCCAGGCGGAACACGATACCCTGGCAGCAGCGATTTTGCTCACCCCCTCCCTAGCTCTGGCAGAGCAGGTGGTTGCAGCGGTGAAGCAACAACTGGAAGACCACCCCCGCCGGACCCTGACGGAAAAGGCGATCGCCAACTACGGCCTGGTGGTGATTGTGGATTCCCTGGAAACGGCAGCAATTTTAAGCAACGACTTTGCCCCGGAGCACCTGGAACTCGAAGTTGAAGATCCCTGGGAACTGTTACAACAGATCCGCCATGCCGGAGCCATTTTCCTGGGCCAGTCGACCCCCGAAGCCGTCGGTGATTACGTCGCGGGTCCCAGCCATACCTTACCCACCTCTGGCGCAGCCCGCTATGCCTCGGCCCTAGGCGTCGAAACTTTCTTGAAGCATTCCAGTTTAGTCCAGTATTCCCCCCAAGCCTTGGAGCAGGTGTCTAAGGCGGTGATCACCCTGGCAACGGCAGAAGGCTTAGCCTCCCATGCAGAATCGGTACGGGTGCGGATGCAGGCAGAAGGGCGAGGTTGGCCGTCGGCTCTGTCGCCGCCGAGTGGGGAGTAGGGGAGTAGGGGAGTAGGGGAGGGGGCGATTAGTCATTAATTAGGCCCTTAATTATAGTTTTACGATGCCAGGTTGCGGCAACCTTGGTTATCCTTGAGCAGGATGTGCAGGATAGACAGGATGTAATAGACAGGATGTATAGGATGGGCGTCCTGCTAGTTCTGGACTAGGTATCGGGCTGGTAGGCTGTCATGCTTAATTGGGTAGGTTGGGGCAAACGCAGGGCGACCCAACCCAGTTAGTGAAGCGCTAGTGAAGCTGTTGGCTCCTGCGAATTCGCTACTAACCTAGCCATCTTCATGTTTTAGGGATGACATTGACACAGGTTTGGGGAGCACTGGCGGTTTTTATCCTTTGCCCGCTGCTGGGGGGGCTGCCGTTAGTTGGCTGGATCATGCGGCTGTTGACGGGGAAGCGGTTGGCGCAACAGGGAACGGGTAATCTTAGTGTGTCGGCGGCCTTCTACCACGGTGGGGTGGGGGTGGGCCTCTGTGCGGTGGCATCGGAGGCGCTGAAGGGGATTCTGGCGGTCCTGCTGGCGCGGCAATTTTTCCCCACGGGATCGGTATGGGAGATCCTGGCCCTGGTTGCCCTCGTAATGGGGCGCTATGGGATCGCCCAAGGGGCGGGTACAACCAATGTGTTTTGGGGCTACTGGGTGCATGACTGGCGGGTGGCAGCCCTAGTAACCCTGATGGGTGGGGTGAGCTTTACGGTGCTGCGGCAACGGCAACAGGCGCAGTTTGGGCTGTTGGTTCTGCTGCCCCTGGTTACCCTACTGCTCTATCCCACCCAGGGCGATCGCCTCCTGGCAACCCTGGTATTGAGTGGTTGTCTGGCGGTGATCTATCGTAAAATCCCGGATGACCTGAGCCTTGCGGCTACTGCCGCCCAACCCCGGAGTCAAACCATGTTGCGATTTTTCCAGGGAAATCAGGCGCTCCTGTCCCTCGAACGGGCACCCGCTGCCACCCAGGTTGGCCAGAAAGCGGCCACCCTGGGTGAACTGTTGCGTCTGGGCTATCCCGTACCGATGGGATGGGTGCTGTTACCAGGAGATGATCCGGCTCTCGCCTTAACCCAGCTACGCCCAACTCCAGAACAACCGCTGGTGGTGCGATCGTCGGCGATCGGGGAGGACAGTGTGGAGGCATCGGCGGCGGGCCAATACCAAAGTTTTCTCCATGTCCGGCATACGGAGCAGTTGGCCCAGGCGATTCGGGATTGCTGGCAGTCTTATGATCGCCCGCAGGCCGTGCAATATCGCCGTGATCGGGGCTTACCGGATAGCAATTTAGCGGTCATCATCCAAACCCAGATCCGGGGGGTGGTTTCCGGGGTAGCCTTTAGCCGGGACCCGATCGCCCGCTGTGGGGAGGCGGTGATGATCGAGGCCCTGCCGGGGGAAGCTACCCAGGTGGTTTCCGGACGGGTGACCCCCGCTGCCTATCGCGTGTTGCTCTCGGAAGCTGCCTTTAGCCAAACCTTGGCCCAGATTGAAACGGCTGGGGATTGTGAGCAGGGGGGGCGATCGCTCCCAGAGACCGATTGGCCGATCGTGCCTGCGAGTGAAGCGGTTTCCTTAAACTCGGAGATTTCGCCCACCCTCTTGCGGCAGGTGGCCTTCCTGGCCCGTCGTCTGGAGGCCCACTCCCACGGGATTCCCCAGGATATTGAGTGGACCTATGATGGTGAACGGCTCTGGTTGCTCCAATCGCGTCCGATTACCACCTTGGCACCGATCTGGACCCGTAAGATTGCGGCGGAGGTCATCCCAGGGTACATTCGGCCCCTCACCTGGTCGATTAACCGGCCCCTGACCTGTGGTGTGTGGGGGCAGTTATTTACAGTTGTGCTGGGCGATCGCGCCCGTGGGCTGGACTTTAACCAAACCGCCACCCTCCTGGGGTCCGTTGCCTACTTTAATGCCACGCTGCTGGGAACAATTTTTCGGCGGATGGGGCTACCCCCGGAAAGCCTGGAGTTCTTGACGCGGGGGGCCAAATTTAGCAAGCCGCCGCTGCACTCCACCCTGCGGAATCTGCCTGGACTGTTGCGCCTGCTTGGTCGTGAAGTTTATCTGGAAAAGGATTGGCGACGATCGCGCCAGCGCGACCTGCAACCCGTTTTGCACCATCTGTCCCAAGAAAACTTGGCTGATTTGGAGTTACCAGCCCTATTGGCGCGGGTCGATCGCCTCCTGGCGGCCCTCCAGCAGACTACCTATTACAGCATTCTCGCCCCCTTGAGCGTGGCCCTCCGGCAGGCGATCCTGCGGGTGCCGGAGACGGCATTGGATGCACGGTATCTACCGGAAGTTGCGGTTTTACGAGAGATGCGGGAATTGGCAACAGCAATCCAGCATCTCCTACCCCATGTCGAACCCGTGGGTGACGCCCCCACCTCGCTGCAGGGGGCTGCTCTTTTTGCCCAACTGGCGGAATTGCCGGATGCCCGATCCCTCCTGGAACGGTTTGACCAGATCCGCGATCGCTTTGGCTATCTCAGCGAAGTGGCCACGGATATTGCCATCCCCACCTGGCAGGAAGATCCGCTGCCCCTACGCAACCTGTTGGCCCAGTTGGTTGCCCAATCCCCGGTGGTCCCAGCCGACCCAACGCCAGCATCCGCCCCGCCTTCCCTGGCCCAACGCCTCGTCCAACGGCGGCTGATCCTGAAGGGGCAGGTGAGTGAGGTCTATAATCGGCTACTGGCAGAGCTACGCTGGGCCATCCTGGCGATCGCCCGTCACTGGCAAACGGCGGGGATTTTGAATGCCATTGAGGACATTTTCTTTTTGGAACTCGCGGAAATTCGGCACGGTATTGAGGCCGGATCAGACATCGCGATCGCGCCCTTGCAGGCGACGATTCACGAGCGCCGTGCCCAATTTGAGGCCGATCGTGAGCAGCCCCAACCGCCCATCCTGGCCTACGGCAACCAACCCCTAGCGGTGATGGTGCCCCCCCCTGCCCTTGGGGCAACGATCCTTTACGGGCTAGGGGCGAGTCCTGGGCAGGTGACGGGCCGCGTGCAGATCCTCAAAACCTGGCAATCCTTGCCGGCGATCGCGGCAACCACGATCCTGGTGGTGCCCTATACCGATGCGGGGTGGGCACCCTTGTTGGCCCAAGCCGGGGGGATTATCGCCGAAGTCGGCGGTCGGTTATCGCATGGGGCGATCGTGGCCCGTGAATATGGCATTCCAGCGGTAATGGATGTACATCAGGCGTGTCAACGCTTGCAGGATGGACAATGGGTGCGGCTGGATGGACAACTGGGACGGATTGAGGTTTTGGATTGAGATCTGGGAGCAAACGGGCAGAATGCAGTTACGGCAAACAGGGCGACTAGGGCGACTGATGGGGATCGTATTGGCCATTGTAGGGAGTGGCTTGCTCCTGACTGGCTGTGATTTAGATCGATTTCGGGCGGAGGCCGTGCAAGTACCCGAAATTATTACCAGTTTTTTAGGCGATCCCCAAACCTTCAATTCGGCCCTGAATAATACCTCACCCAATGTGTTTGGCCTGATTTATGAGGGATTGATTACCAGTCATGGGATTACCGGGGAAATTCAGCCCGCCCTAGCCGAATCCTGGGAAATGTCCGAGGACAATCTGGCCATTACCTTTCGACTACGGGAGGGCCTTCGGTGGTCCGATGGTCACCCCTTGACAGCGGATGATGTGATTTTTAGTTATCGCGATATCTACTTAAATGAAGCGATTCCATCGGGGGCACGCGATATTTTGCGGGTTGGGGTTGCCGGGGCGTTACCCACAGTTGAGAAAATTGACGATCGCCAGGTGGTCTTTCGCGTTCCGGAACCCTTTGCCCCCTTCCTCCGTAATACGGGTTTACCAATACTCCCTCGCCATATCCTGGCGGCATCCGTCCAGACCCTTGACCCGGACGGGAAACCCCTCTTTCTGTCTACGTGGGGAGTGGGAACCCCCCCCCAGGAAATTGTGACTAATGGGCTGTATACGATCGCTAGCTACGTCACCAGTCAACGCATAGTGTTACAGCGCAATCCCTACTACTGGCGGCGCGGCCCCAGTGGAGAACCTCAACCCTATGTCCAGCGGTTTATCTGGAAAATTATTGAAAATCGCGATACCCAATTGCTGAAATTCCGGTCTGGCGATCTGGATGTAGCCGAACCTATGCGACCAGAAGATTTTCCCCTACTCAAGCGGGAGGAGCAACGGGGCAATTTTCGAGTTGAAATGGGGGGACCGCGTCCCGGTACGGTCTTTATTACCTTTAACCTCAACAAGGGGAGCCGTAATGGTAAACCCCTCGTTGATCCGATTAAGTCCAAATGGTTTAATACCCTAGCCTTCCGACAGGCTGTTGCCTATGCCATCGATCGAGACAAAATGATCGCTAACACCTTTCGGGGACTGGGTGCCAAGATTGATTCTCCCCTGACCAGCCAAAGCCCCTATTATCTTCCGCCAGAAGCCGGATTGCGAGTCTACAATTACGATCCAGGAAAAGCTAAAGAACTATTGTTAGAAGCCGGATTTCAATATAACGATCGTAACGAATTACTGGATGCCGATGGCAATCGGGTACGCTTTACTCTGTTAACTAACGCCGAAAATACGATCCGGGTTTCGATGGCGGCCCAGATTAAACAGGATTTAGCTAATATTGGGATTCAGGTGGACTTTACCCCGATCGCCTTTAGTGCGCTAGTGGATAAGTTAGGGAATGCCCTCGATTGGGAATGTCATTTGCTAGGTTTTACCGGTGGTGTAGAACCGAATAGTGGCTTTAATATCTGGTCTCCCAACGGTTCACTCCATAGTTTTAACCAAAAACCCCTACCCAACCAACCAACCCTTGAAGGGCGGCAAGTGGCTGACTGGGAGCAGAAAATTGGTGATCTATACATCCAGGGTGCTCAGGAATTAGATGAGGCTAAGCGTCGGGAAATTTACGGTCAAACCCAACGTATTGCCCAGGAACAACTTCCCTTTATTCACTTAGCCACAGAATTGCTCATGTCCGCTGTTCGGAACAGAATTCAGGGCGTTCAATTCTCCGATCTAGAAGGTGCCCTGTGGAATCTATATGAGATCCAAGTAACGCCGTGAAAGGAAGTTGAAAAAGGCCGTATAGGAATAATTTTTACGACTAAATATTTACGGCTAAAGTTGTTACTACAAACTACAAATGTAACGAGTCTTGATGAGGGGTATTTGGCGCGTCTGTCCATTCATGGTAGCCTCATTCCCTCGAGTTGACACTTGAGGGGTGGCCGTTTAGGATGGGGGAAGAATCGAACAAGTCTGCCTAATTTGGGACCGCTTTACCTCAATTAACTTCCAGGGTCAGCGGTAACAAAACGGGGGAACCGTTTAAGGGGCGTGTTTCCAAAGTTGTCAAGTACCCAAGGTAGGGTTTTGGAAAAGGGCATCTCTCAGCCCTAGCCCGTCAGCTAACCTCGTCGGCATTGAGAGGAGATTGAATCGTCAGCAATTTTTTACCGTTGACTGTTTCAGTGTCCTAGGTCGTGGTGTGATCACGGCTTGTTCGCTGTCCATGAATACACTCGCAGGAGGGCTTCATGCAGCCTAGGCCACGAACGTGTGCGACTACCCCAACAGGGCAACCTTGGGGTAACAATACCCAGCCAACAACACTGGGACAAGTCTTACTACAACCCGCAGTTTCGCGTTTAGAAGCAACCCTATGCCAGCCGAATCTGACCCAATGCCGGGTCCTTTTGCCTGCGCCACCCCCGGCTCCGATCAGCCCCAGTCCGGCATCAACGACCAACCTCGTCGTTGGCTATAGTGGCTCCGCCTACAGTCGGGCTGTGCTTGCATTAACCCTGGCGATGGCCGAGCAAAGGCAAGCGATGCAACCCCATCCCGTACTCGTACACGTGGTGTATGTGGTTGATAAAATCCGCCCCAAGACCATTGCTCAGGCCGATCGCATTCGTTGGCAGGCTCGTTGCTTTGCTAGCGAATGGCAAGGGGCACTCCATACTCATTTACGCATTGGTCCCGTGGCACCAGAGCTACGTCTGGTGGTAGACGCGATCGCGGCAGAGGCCCTGTTCATCGGGTGCTATACCCCTAAGCATCCCCTTGTCCAGAAATTTGCAACAGACGTTCCTTGTGCTGTCTTGGGTTTGCCCTGGTAGGTAGGGCTTCGGTATAGAAGTCAAACCGTTGAGTTTCACTTTACGGGGGAAAATGCTTAACGGTTAATGCAATCCATCGAAATTTGAGCCTAGGGTTGAGCCATTATGTCTAACCCTTGGGTTGGCGCGGCGATGGGTTGGCGCGGTGGCAGGCGGGACGCCTACCCCACCAGAAAACATGAGGGAGTTCATTCCTGAAACACCATAAGCTAGCCTTGCCCTTTACACTGGAGCAGGGGACATTTCTGTCCCTCATTCCACTATCCCCGCTCTCTTTATGCAAAAGCGCAACCAGATTGATACCAGCAAAATCATGTACCAGGCCGAGGAGTTGATTAGTGCGGCATCGAATCGGTATCGCATTACGGTCCAAGTGGCAAACCGGGCCAAACGTCGCCGCTATGAAGATTTCGACAGCCTCGATGATCCGCTGCTGAAGCCGGTGCTCCGAGCGATTATCGAAATGTCAGATGAGTTGACCCAACCAGAAATTATTGGCGAATGAACCATTTTCCCCAGGGAACGCTTCGCGAACGCTCCCAACCCCGCCGCACGGTGGGACACCATCCAACCGCTTGGACACGACGGTTACCCCGATCGCTACGGTTTGGCCTGATCTTGCTGACAATGGTGGGCCTTGTCTGGGTTGCCAATGCGATCGTCGTTGCCCAGCCCCCGGTTCCGGTTTACCTGAGTCAAGCGGGGTCTCCGGCCAGTGCCACCTCAGCGGCAACCCGTCGATTACGCCCCTGGGAAGTGGGGGATGTCATCTACCAGTTTTTTCCGGAGCTACCTAAGGAAAATCAATATCAAGCGATCTCTGGGGGCGTGGCAACCGATAACACCCTGGTCAGCCGCCTGATCCGCTACCATCTTTACGTCAAAAGCCGACCCGGTACCTATCGTCTTGATTGGAAGCTCACCCTGGCCGACTACCTGGGAGCGAATGAAATTATGCGAGAAGGCCAGTATCCCGGTTATGACACCCTACGGACTAATCCAATGGCGGGTGATCGGGCCGCGATCACCCAACTCTCCCGGCAGGACCGCGATCGCTTGGTGGAGTTATTAGTGCGGGCCTTTAATCCCCTGTACGATCGCCTAGTGTTAGAGGCTGCAACCCATAAAGTCGAGAGACGCCAACAGCAGACGACCGAGCCACCCCCGCTGCCGACGCCGACGCTTCCTCCCCTGCCTCGACCAGGGGATGCCCAACTGTTGGCCCCCTAATGACCACACCTCCCCAATGGCGGCACACAAAGTTCTGAAACAGGGCGAAGGTTGGCGACTCGGTTGGGACCCAACGGCGACTGAATTTGTGGGCCTGGTTGGCACTGAAGACTGGGCGATCGAACTCACGGCAGCAGAATTCCAAGACTTTTGCCGCTTATTGCAACAACTGGCGGAGACAATGGCTGCAATGGCGCTCGAACTGATGCCCGACGAACGGATTACCTGCGAAGCCGAAAGTGAGCGGTTGTGGCTGGCGGTCGAAGGCTATCCCCATGCCTATCGTCTCTCCCTGATTCTCCATTGTGGGCGACGGGCAGAAGGGAATTGGCCACCCGCCGCCGTCCCCAGTTTATTGGCCGCGACCCAAATCTGGACGGCCTTCTGATGCAATACCCTAGGGGGCTGTCAATCTTGATTCGGTAGGTTGGGTCAAACGCAGTACGACCCAACAAAGTCATTGAACGGGTTGGGCCTTGCCCACTCGACCCCAACCTACAATCCCCCATTTCAGGACTGATAGACTACTAGGCCGATCGATAGGCTTTCCATAACACTTGTTGCGCCCCATTGCTCCGATCAACATTACGATTCGTTACAATTGGTACTATGTCTTTATACCTATAGACAGATGACTGCTGCCCTGTAACGTTGAGGAGTGATATGTCAATGGTTCTTTCCAGCCCGCCCTTGTCTTCCCTAACGATGCTTGAATCTGCGTTCGCCGTGCCGATGACTGTCACCTTTGAACAAGCGATTACCCTGACCCAATCCCTTCTGGACCAACTTGCTGCTCACGATCTCCTGGATGCAGAACTAGAGGTGGCGGTGAGTCAACTGGTGCAGCATGAGAATGGCGCACGCGGTTTTTTTGTGAGCTATCTGACAGATCCGCGCCCCCTGGCAGATACCCCCTCCGCTGGTTTAATCCAAGCCCTGCGATCGGCCCCAGAACCAGTGGCGGAATTATTGGTAAAAAACCTGGTGATGGCAACCGCGATGGCGATTACCCACCGCCGCAATCAAAATGAAGATATGGCCCAGGGGTCCGATCGCGTTCAACAGCGGGCGATTGCTCTGATTCAACAGGTGCAGTTAGCTCAGGTGCAAGCCAAGTTGGCCCAAATGCAAGCCAGCCTAGAAACTGCCGGAGGACCCTATCAAGACTTCCTAGAGCGCTGGGGCTACGATGCGGAACAACGACAGGCGATCGCCCAAGCCCTATCCCAACTGCCGGAATCACCCTAAACTGAGAAGCAGACCTGTGCTGCCTCGCTCTGCTAATCCTGTTCTTTCGGTTGGAATTTGTCTTGATTAAATTTTCTGGGCCGACCCTGTTATCTGCACTCCCTGCCCCTTGGCGTGAACCGGCCAGCAAAATTAACTGGAGGGCTTTCCTGGGCATCTTTAGTTCCACCTTTCTCACGGTTCTCCTGGCTGAGATGGGGGACAAAACCCAACTGACGGTACTGTTAATGAGTGCTGGCTCCCAATCCCCTGGGTTGGTCTTTCTGGGGGCCGGGTCAGCCCTAGTGATGACAAGCCTGTTGGGGGTCCTCATTGGCCATTGGCTCTCCCACCATTTACCCCCCCGGTTATTGGAAACGGCAGCCGGTGCCTTATTGTTACTGATCGCGATCGGCCTACTTTGGGACGTTTCCCATCTGTGAGGCGCTCTACCCCCTCAGGGCAGGCCATTGAGAGACAGGGTCAGATCAAGTAACGTCTCACGTCTCATGTTAGGTAATCCATTTAGGAAATCCGGTTAGGCTAACCAGGCTCAGTCGATGCTCCTGTGGAGACGCTGTGCGAACGAAAAACAGTTGTGGGGTAGGCATCCTGCCTGACACTCAGGCAGTCGAGACTAACAGTGTGGACAGTATCGTTAGACTAGGAGCAACGAGGCTGGATGGATTGGAATTTACTTTGGTTAAGTTTTGTGGCCGTCTTTATTTCGGAACTGGGGGATAAAAGCCAACTCGCAGCGATCGCCCTGAGTGGCAGTTCCCGTGCCCCTTGGGCCGTCTTTTTGGGGACCTCTGCCGCATTGTTACTAGCAACACTGGTTGGCGTGATGCTAGGACAGGGGACCGCCCAACTCTTGCCCTCTCCCCGGCTGGTGAAATCCCTAGCGGCCTTAGGTTTTGCCCTAATGGCCGTCCGGTTGCTCTGGCCCAGCCATGACCTGCCTGATACCTAGCCAGCTACCAAACAAATTCCAAATCCGCTGATAGAATTAATCCCAGTGTCAGTGGGGTTGCCCCTCAGATGCCATTGTATTGGAACCTAAAGATTGATTCATGGCTAAAATCGTCTCTGTTCACTCTTTCCGAGGGGGGACTGGTAAGTCCAACTCCACTGCCAATATTGCGTCTACGGTTGCTCGTCACGGGCATCGGGTTGCGATCGTGGATACCGATATCCAATCCCCTGGGATTCACGTATTGTTCGGTTTTGATGACGAAAAGATCGAACGATCGCTCAATGATTACCTATGGGGTCGCTGTGCGATTTCGGACACCGCCTACGACGTAAGCCACGTATTATCCCATTCCCCCACCCAAGCAGGCGGCAAAATTTTTCTGATTCCGTCAAGTCTCAAGGCGGGAGAAATTGCCCGGGTCCTGCGGGAAGGCTACGATGTTGGCCTTTTAAACGACGGTTTTCAAGAGCTAATTGAAACCCTAGAACTTGACTATTTATTTATTGATACCCACCCCGGTCTCAATGAGGAGACCCTACTATCAATTACGATTTCTGACATTCTGTTATTGATCCTACGGCCTGATCGTCAAGACTTTCAAGGTACTGCTGTGACCGTTGACGTAGCGCGTAAGCTAGAAGTCCCCAAAATGCTGCTAATGATTAATAAGGCTCTGACTTCCTACGATTTTGACGCGATGCGGGAAAGTGTTCAACAGACTTATAATGTGCCAGTAGCGGGTATCATGCCGCTCTCGGAAGAAATGATTCAACTGGCGAGTAGTGAGGTTTTTGTACTACGCTATCCCAATCATCCCCTTAGTAAAGTGATTGAGTCGGTTGCCCAGCAAGTTATGGCTTAATGGTTAGGGAGATTCGCCATGAGTGAACCAACGAGCGACTTCCCCGTGCAAGGCAATGACGGCGAAGACAATTCGATCAGTATGATTGATATCTTCACCTTACCTGACTCCCTGCGCCATCTTCTGAGTTGGATGCTGCGCAAGGGTGAAGTGACTGTCCAGGAGGTTGCCCAATATCTCAAACAGGAAGAGGCTGTCATCATCCCCATGCTTGAAGAATTAGCGGAGGACGGTATGATTCGGGTGCGCAAGGTGGGGGAAGAACGCCGCTTCCGGGTTTTGCTGGCCCACAAAAGTAACCGCCGGGTCTCGAAGGATATCTGGAGTTTTCTAGAGTAGCCGCGATCGTGGGTCTGCTTAGGAGCCTCTAACCAGGAATAACAGCGATACAGTCAATCTCAACCAGTACATCCTTGGGCAGGCGTGCGACCTCAACACAGGCACGGGCTGGGGCGATCGCGGCATCAAAATAGCGGGCATAAACCGCATTCATCGCGGCAAAGTCATTCATGTCGGCCAGGAATACCGTTGTCTTGACCACATCAGCCCAAGATGCCCCTGCTGCCGCCAAGACCGCTTGCAGGTTGGCCATGACCTGCTCCGTTTGCTGGGCAACATCCCCCGTCCCCACGATCGCGCCCGTCGCGGGATCGAGCGCAATTTGGCCAGCCGCAAACAGCAGTTGACCACTGGCCACAATGGCCTGGTTATAGGGACCTACGGGAGCCGGGGCCTGTTCAGTCTGAATAATACGACGGGTCATAGGGATGGCGGTTGGGAATGGGAATGGCAAGCGTCAACGAGACACGGCTAAGGGCAAGCAGGACGATCGGCAGGCTTGGGGGTTATCCTGAGACCGGAGACGTTGACCGTAGCCCTGATCCTACCGTAGATAGGAGCCTCAAGGTAGGGAGCTTGAGTTTGACCACCTGTCTTTTGACGGGGGTGATCGGGATTCTTCAAGATGGTGCAGGAATACCGCTTTTGAAGAGGAAACCATTATGCAACGCTTGTTCTTGATCCTGCTGGGGACGATCGCCTGCTGGGTATCGTGGGTGGCAACGCCCGCGATCGCTGCCGATCTGGCCAATGGGGCCAAGGTGTTTAGTGCCAACTGAGCGGCTTGCCATGCGGGGGGGCTAAATGTTGTCAATGCCACCAAGACCTTACAAAAAGGGGATTTAGATCAAAATGGCATGGCATCGGTCGAAGCAATTCAAGCCCAGGTCAGCAAGGGGAAAGCAGCCATGCCTGCCTTCCAGGGCCGCTTGACCACTGAACAAATTGCCGATGTTGCTGCCTATGTGTTGGCTCAAGCCGAAAAGGGTTGGTAGAGTCTGCCAACCTGAGCGCCTAGTGGTCTGTCATGCCTAAAATGGGGATTGGTCGGTTGGTGTCGAGTGGGCGAAACCCAACATATTGACTAGCATTGACTAGCTTTGTTGGGTCGCACTGCGTTTGACCCAACCTACAAAATCTACACAATCATCGGGCCTCCTGAGCTTGTCGAAGGATCTTTGCGTTTATCTGCAACTCTCAAGTTTGCGACTGACAGACCACTAGCCCTCCTGCGGGTAGTCTCCCCCAGGGAAAGACAGCGGTTAGACTGGAGAGCAGATTCTCCGCTTCCGGCTGATGTTTGACCTATGACCGCTGCCCCCTCCTCACCGCCCCCGCTCACCGCAACCCTGGCGGCCCTACAAGATCTGATCCAAGTGGTTGCCCAGCTACGATCGCCCACGGGGTGTCCCTGGGATCGGGAGCAAACGCCCCAAAGCCTCATTCCCTACGTGCTAGAGGAAGCCTACGAAACCGTCCATGCCCTGCGCAGCGAAGATCCAGCGGCGATCGCAGAGGAATTGGGGGACCTGCTGCTGCAAGTGGTGCTCCAGGCCCAAATTGCCAGTGAACAGGGTCAATTTTCCCTCGCAACCGTGGCGGCGCACATTACCCAAAAGCTGATTCGCCGTCATCCCCACGTTTTTGGCGATCGCCGGGTGGAGACGGCGGCAGAAGTGCATCAACAGTGGGAACAAATTAAGGCCATTGAGAAGGGGGAAAGCGATCGGCCCCCTTTGCTATCCACCGCCCTCCAACGCTATGCCCAGACTCTCCCCCCCCTGCTGGCGAGTGAAAAAATTTCCCGTAAGGCGGCAGCAGCGGGCTTTGAGTGGGCTTGCCTTGAGGACGTGTGGGGCAAGGTGCATGAGGAATTGGACGAACTAAAGCAAGCGGTAGAGCATCAGAGTCGGGCGGAGCAGGAGGCGGAATTGGGCGATCTCTTCTTTGCCCTGATTCAGATCGCCCGCTGGCAACACATTGATCCGATGGCAGCCCTCCAGGGCACAAATCAGCGCTTTATCCAGCGTTTAGCCCTCATGGAGCGCTTGAGCGATCGCCCCCTCACCGACTGCACGATCGCGGAACTCGAAGCGCTCTGGCAACAGGCCAAGGCCCAACTCGCCCAACCCCCTAGCCCAGATATCGGACCAGTGGACACCCCCAGACTGGATTAGCGCGTCAATCGCATCTAAGATACAGTAGGGTTAATGGGGGGGCGAAGGTACTCGTGAGCATTTGGCTAGGGGCAATCACGCTGGATTCGCCTCGACCAGTAACGGCTTGCTACCGACCTCTGGACCCTGAGCAGGAAAACCGCAATGAACGACAACGCCAGGAATGAAAAGGACAAGTTTCTCTATCCCACTAGCCGCTATCAAGGCGAGTTTAGTCCAGAGTATTTAGCCTTTAATGCCAACCTCCAGGAATTTGCCCAGCGGGTTTCCATTCTCTGTGCCCTGGAAACGGGGGGGAAAATTAAACCCGAAGCGGCTTATAAAGAAATTAAACAGCTTTGGCAACAACTCAAGGAATCGAAAAAAAATTTAATCGATGCTCAACCCCCTGCTGATGCTTCTGAGGGGTGAAGGTCTTAATTCCCTCCATCACCCTTGTCACGCAGGTAGGTGATGAGAGCCGCGATCGCGATGGCCGTAATGCCACCCAATTCCAGTACCCAATTCATCCGCACACCACCGGGACTAAACCCAATAAAGCGATCGATATGGTGAAAAGAAGCGGCGCGGATAACCACAAAGCTACCCAGAAAAAACAGTCCCATCAAACCCAAGCATGCCGATCGACGTTGCCTTTTCAGGATGGGCGCAGCCACTCTGATGCTCGTGATAATCATACCAACTACCCCCAATATAAATAGAAGTTGTACCCAACGGCGATGAGGGTACCACCCCTGGCTTTTGGCCCAATCCTTGCCCACTACAGTCAGCCAGGATTGGAGATCTAGCTGTTTATTAATGCCTAGGAAAAGCATGATTAGGGCGATCATGCCCCAAAGCATACCGCTGGTTTGATCCTGCGAGCGTAAACTTAGGTGCAGAGCGCACAAGGCACAGATGATGGCGGTACTTAAATAGGCAACAACTGTCAACCAGCCCATTGGGGTCGGGTCACCAATACCGGGATACCAGTAGCCATCGCGAATTCCTGCCAACAGGCCGATTGATAAGCAATGACAATGATTGACGAACTCAGATAGGGTATACACGCATTCAGATCAGGGGTAAGTAATACCATAACAGCCTCAGCCGATTCTCCTGCGGAGACACTAGGCGAACGAAAAATAGTTGTGGGGTTGGCATCCTGCCTGCCACCCAGGCAGCCGCTACGGCTATCCCACGATTGATGGGTGATTGACTGAATTCTACTGCTCTAAGGAAGACCTAAGCAGTGAGCTTCTATCGCTATCTTAGCAACTCCCCCTGCGCAAGGATTCCAGTCAGGCGTATCAGTCAGGCATATCAGTTGGCTGACCCTTCCCGATCGCCAACGTTATCTCATTAGTTTGGGCAGTTGAACTGCCCCCATCCCAGATTCATCGAAATGCCCTTAAGGTATTCCTGAAAACGAAGGTTATCCTTGGCGGTATGATAGCTTAACGCTATTGCTGGGAGTGCGGGTAGGGCATGGGTAGGGTGAGTGAGGATCGGGGTAGCGCAGGCGCGGATGGTTGGGCAAACAGGCCATTGGTGGTTACGGGAATGCATCGCTCTGGTACCTCGCTGACGGCAGCTTTGTTGCAAGCGGCCCAGGTTGATTTGGGGACGGATTTAGTGGGACCGGATGTGGGCAATCCCAAGGGGCATTTTGAAAACCGGGCCTTTGTCACCTTTCACCAGGCCATTTTACGATCGCAGGGTCTAGACATTCTCGGCTATACGGAAGCGTCGGAAATTCCGCTCAATTCAGACGATTGGGCAAGGGCTAAGGCACTAATTTCCCAGCAACCCCAGGAGCATCTTTGGGGGTGGAAAGATCCCAGAACAACCCTGTTTTTAGATCTATGGTCAACGCTGTTGCCAGAGGCTAGATTTATTTTTGTTTATCGATCGCCCTGGGAGGTTGTGGATTCCCTATATCGACGGGGGACAGACGCAATCATACAGGATGATCCTGAGATCGCAGTCAAAATGTGGCTGCTATATAATCATCGCGTTCTCCAATTTCGACGACAATTTCCTGAGAAATCCTTATTGATCTCAATTTACACAATAACGCGTGATCCTAGTCGATTTTTAAGTCTCGTCAACGAGTATTTTAAGGTCCAATTACCGACCAGCGTTCCTGACATCTTTGATCCCACTTTATTCCAGGCAACAGAGCAACTATCCGAGCGACGATCGCTACTAGCAACCTATTTCCCAGAAACCCTAGCGCTCTATCAAGCCCTCAACCACCATGCAAGGGATCTTGATACTAGTAGCAATGAAATTGGTTTAGAAATTACGGAAGAAGAACGCGGAATTATCCATGAACAGAGTCGGCATACCACCTATCAGGGTTGGTTCAACGAGCGTCAACTGACTAAGCAAGTGCATCAGCTAACAACTACGCTGGAGACGGTCCAAGCGGATCTCCAGTCGTCCCAGACGCAGGTTACCTCGCTACAGGCCGAGCGCGATCGCCTTGCCCAGGAATTAGCGGAACACCGGGCACAGTTAATGCAAATCCAGACTAAGTCCCGATTAGCGGACTATCGCCAGCAGCGATCGCAAAAACAATTAGCGATTACCCAGGCTAAGATCGCGGCCATGCAAACCTCCAAATTTTGGCAACTCCGGTCAGCTTGGTTTGCGGTTAAATCTCGTTTGGGGTGGGGCACGGAGACACCTATCCGTCCCCTACGGATTTTGATGGTGAGTAATGCCCTGAATCTGACGGGTGCGCCCCTCCATCAGTATGATTTCACCCGTTATCTTCAGGAACAAAAGCTGATTGAACCCGTGATTTTTGCGGCAGAATCGGGTCCCCTGGCTGAGGCCTATCGCGATCGGAATATCCCGGTGATCATTCACGGTCAACATCCCCTGGCTACCGTACAAACCCTGGCGGACTACTGGCAAGCAGTCACCTCGCTGGCCGTTCAGTGGGGGGAAGGGGGATTTGATTTGATTTATGCCAATACCATTGAAACCTTCTATGCCCTCGACTGTGCCCAATTATTAGGTATCCCTTCCGTCTGGAATATTCACGAGAGTGAACCCTGGCAAACCTATTTTCAACGCTTTTGGTTTGATGCCGAGGTGGGTCAACGTGCCCTGGAATGTTTTGCTCTGCCGGCAAAAGTAGTGTTTGTGGCCCAAGCGACCTGTGAGTTATATCAGCCGCTGCAAACGCGATCGAACTTCACGGTTATCCACAATGGCCTTAACCAGAAAACACTGCTTGAACAAGCTGCCCACTGGTCACGATCGCAGGCCCGTCAAGCCTTAAACCTGCCTGAGAAGACGGTCGTCATTTTGTTGTTGGGGACCGTCTGTGCCCGGAAAGGACAATTGGACTTGGTGAACGCGATCGCGCAATTACCGCAAGACTGTATTGAGCAACTCCACTGTTATATTGTGGGCGATCGTCCTGGGGAGTATAGCCAGTTGTTAACTGCCGCCGTGGCTAACTTACCGGAGCCAATTCAGGCCAGAATCACGATCGTGCCCGAAACACCGGATACGGCCCAATACTATCAAGCGGCGGATATTTTTGTGTGTACCTCGCGGGTGGAAAGTTATCCCCGTGTCATCCTGGAAGCCATGTTTTATGGTTTGCCGATTGTAACCACACCGGTATTTGGAATTCAAGAACAGGTCAAAGTAGGCGTGAATGGGTTATTCTATACCCCCGATCGTCCAGAAGAATTGGCTACGGCCTTGCAACAATTGCTGGAAAACCCGACCCATCGTCAACGTCTCGCCGCCCATGCCCGCATTGTTCTAAACTCACTCAGTACATTTGAGCAAATGGCCCACGCCTACGCTCAAGTTTTTCAGGCCGCAGTCGCTTCCCTTATTTGATCTGGAATTGATTTGATCTGGAATTGATTTGATAATCAGGAGTTGTGTGTGAAACCCGATTTCATTATTATTGGTGTCCAAAAAGGAGGAACGACATCCCTCTATCATTACCTCGTTCAACACCCGCAAATTGCGCCTGCCCTAGACAAGGAAGTTCATTTTTTTGATTTGGAATTCGAGCGCGGTTGGGATTGGTATGATGCTCGCTTCCCTGGCATCATCCAGGCTGATCAGGCGCACGATCGTCGCCCCCATGCCTCCTCAACAGTCCCCCCGGTGATTACGGGCGAAGCCAGCCCCTACTATATCTTCCATCCCCTCGTGCCCCAGCGAATTGCCCAGACCTTGCCCACGGTTAAGTTGATTGTGCTCTTACGTGATCCGGTCGATCGGGCGATTTCCCATTACCACCATGCCGTGCGGTGGGGGTTTGAGCCATTGGCGATCGCGGATGCCTTTGCCCAAGAAGAAGAACGATTAGCCGGCGAAGTTGAAAAAATGCTGGCTGATCCCAGCTACCACAGTTTCAACCATCGTCATTTGAGTTATCTTGCCCGTGGCCGCTATGCCCAGCAACTAGAGCACTGGTTTCAATACTTCCCCCGTGAGCAGTTTTTGATTCTCAACAGTGAAGCATTGTATCGCTCTCCTGATTTAGCCCTACAGGCCGTGTGTCAATTTTTAGCGCTCCCCTTCCAACCCCTAGCCCGTTATGAACGCTATGATCCCGGCAATTATCGTCAGCCCGATCCAACCCTCTGCCAGCAATTAGCCGATTACTTTCACCCCCACAACCAGCGGTTGATGCAGTTACTCAATCAACACTTTGACTGGCAAGGCAGCGCCTAGGTCGCGATACAACACTTCCATGCTTGGTGAGGTACAGACAAGGGGCTTAAGCCCCTTGTTGCAAGGCTTGACAGTACTTCATTAGAGAGGGAACGGTTGTATACTGGGACTCGGTCTTCCGCAAAGTTGAGACCTGTCTTGGTTGCCCCGATCGCAAAACACGATGCTGAGAAAAATTGGTTTTAGCCTCCTTTGGTTAGGATTTGCGCTCTATGCCTTTCTCCTATCGCCGCCCAATCAGCCAGATACCTTGGCACTGATCCAAAAAATTGCCCTCGGTCAATTCCAAGGGGTTAATCCCCTGATCGTTGCCCTGTTTAACCTCATGGGGATTTGGCCCATGCTCTATGCCAGTGTCCTGTTGGCTGATGGTCGCGGCCAAAAGTTACCCGCATCCCCCTTTGTTGCCCTCACGTTTGGCCTGGGAGCCTTTGCGCTGCTCCCCTATCTTGCCTTCCGGCAACCTAACCCCATCTTCCAAGGACCGCGCGATCGCCTATTGCGGTTTTGGGATTCTCGCTCGCTGGCGATCGGCCTCACCCTGGGCACGCTCGTGCTTCTGGCCTATGGGCTGAGCCAAGGGGATTGGGCCGATTTTGCCCAACAATGGCAAACTAACCGCTTTATCCATGTCATGAGCCTCGACTTTTGTCTGCTAACCCTCTTGTTTCCCGCGATCGTGCCTGACGACATGGCCCGCCGTCAGTTTTACCAACCGCGATTGTTCTGGTTAGTGAGTGGGTTGCCGCTCCTGGGTCCCTTGGCCTACCTCATCCTGCGGCCTCCTCTCCCTGATCCGGTCGTCAATGTCCCCTCACTGACTCATGGCTAACATGCGTTGAATTGGGCGCAGGGCGGCTAGGCGGATATCCTCGGCCAAGGTAATTTCAGGTTGGCGAGTTTTCATACAGTCGTAGAGTTTCTCCAGGGTATTCAGGCGCATATAGGGACACTCATTGCAGGCACAGTTGCCCATTGGGGGGGCGGCAATAAATTGCTTGCTGGGGGCCGATCGCTGCATCTGGTGGATAATGCCGGGTTCCGTAGCCACAATAAAAGTCGAGCGATCGCTGCGTTGGCTGTACTTGAGCAGGGCTGTCGTTGAGCCAATATACTCCGCATGGCGCAAAACCGCAGCTTCACATTCGGGATGGGCCAAAACTTCCGCGTCCGGGTGCTGTATCTTCAGTTCCACGAGCTTCCGCTCCGAGAAATTCTCATGGACGATGCAACTTCCCTGCCAGAGCACCAACTCCCGCCCGGTTTGCTGCATGACATACCGTCCCAGGTTTTGATCCGGCGCAAAGATGATTGGCTGGTCAGCGGGGATCTGGCGCACAATCTCAACCGCATTGGAACTGGTACAGATGATATCGCTGAGGGCCTTAATGGCTGCCGAACAATTAATGTAGGAAATTACCAAATGATCGGGGTGCGCTGCCTTAAATTGGGCAAACGCAGCGGGGGGACAACTATCGGCTAAGGAACAACCCGCCGCCAAATCCGGCAACAGCACCAGCTTGTCAGGGTTGAGGATCTTCGCCGTTTCGGCCATGAAATGTACCCCGGCGAAGACGATGACATCCGCATTCGTACTGGCCGCCTGCCGTGCCAGCCCTAAGGAATCGCCAATATAATCGGCAATATCCTGAATATCTGGGTCCTGGTAATAGTGGGCCAGGATGACCGCATTTAATTCCTGCTTAAGGGCCTGCACCGCCGTAAACAGGTCCACCGGACGGCTGGGGGGAGCGACGGGACGATCGCGAAGGGTTGTAAACACAGGGAGTACTTCTGGTTGCAAGAAACTTATTTAGCTGATCTAATTATAGTCATTTTTACCAAAATTAAAATCATGCTCGCAAGACTCAAGCAGCCAAGGGTGGAAACCGCCGCGATCGTCTTGGCGGGGGGGGACAGTACCCGCATGGGTCGGGATAAGGCTCTGATTGAAATAGGGGGCAAACCCTTGTTGCAGCGGGTTTGTGAGGTGGCCAGCCAATGCTGTGCGGTGGTCTATGTCGTCAGCCCGCGATCGGCCCAATACCAGCCGTTGCTGCCGCCCCGGTGCCAGACTGTTCAGGAAACCATCGCCCCTGGGGCCGATCCCCCCGGCCCGCTGGTGGGGTTTGCGCAAGGGCTAGCCCAGGTGCAACAGGATTGGGTGCTCTTGCTGGCCTGCGATCTGCCGAATCTTCAGGCATCGGTCCTCCAAAGCTGGATAGCGCAATTGCCCACCGTCCCCCCAGACACGATCGCGTTGCTCCCTCGGCATCCGAAGGGATGGGAACCCTTATGTGGTTTTTACCGCCGCACGTGTTTAGCCGATCTTCAGCAATTTATTGCCCAGGGGGGGAGATCATTCCAGCAATGGTTAGCGACGCGATCGGTCCAGGCCATTCAAGCCGATACCCCTGTCAACCTGCAGATGCTCGTAAACTGCAACCAACCGGAGGATTTCTATCAGATTTGATCAGGTTTGGTACTAAGCTTAGGGTAATTTCTTATAGACAAATAAAGCTCCCAGAATTTGGATGACATTGTACAAGTCAGGGGCTGCCTGAATCACCAAAAGGTTGGTATTTAGAGAGTAAAGATTCCCTGACACAACTCCCCCTAAACGGACCTAGGAATCTGAAGCTCAAGAATTCAGGGGAGGAGCCGATGCCCTTCTGAGTGCCAATAATCTCCTCTCCATCCAGGATGATATTGCTGCTAGCCTAGTGTTCTGTCAGACTTAAATTGTAGGGTTGCAGATAGACTTCAAGACCCTTCGACAGGCTCAGGGTGAGCGGGACTCATCTATTTGGGCTGATCTGCTCGAAGCTCTCATTTTACGCCTGACACTGTACTAGTAAACGCTCACGTGCCCCATCTGATCGCAGTCTTTCCCGGAAGGCCCCATGCTCTACTTTCTTCTGATCTGGATGATCCTGGCAATCGCAAGCCTAGTGATTGGTACGGGATTATTGGCGAGTCTAGGGGTAGTGCCCCTGAAACGCCTAGGCGACCGCGTGATCGTCAGCCTCTGGATTGGCTTGTTATGCCTAGGGGTCAGCTATCTTGCCCTCGCCTTGGGAATCCCCCTCTCTCCGGGTGTAGGTTTGGCAACCCTGGGGGGTCTGAGTCTGTTGAGTTTAAGCCATCCCCAGAGTCGCGCTATGCTCAGGGACCTCTGGGCGCAGGCAACCCTGGGGCGGTCTTTAGGAGTACTCGGTCTAGCCCTATTGGCCGCTATGTTTACCACACAGAAAGTCACCTGGCCTGAGTCGGCTTGGTACCACTATGGTGCCTCCCGTTGGTTGGGCGAGCAGGGGGCCGTTTATGGTCTGGTTTTAATCCTCAAAAATCTGGGAATTACCTCAATCTGGTTCGCCCTCAATGCGCCCTTTAATCATGCGGGGGTAGAATTTCGGGCAGGGGCAGTGCTCAATGGATTTATTGGTGTCTTAGCGCTCCTACATATGTGGGTTAGCCTGAGTCATATTCGCGATCGCACTGCCCATTTAAGTGATTGGTTTATTACGGTATTTTATAGCCTCTTACTCCTGTACACGGTAATCTCCCAAGAAATGCAATTGATTATCGCGTCCCCTTCCCCTGACTGGCCGATTGTTTTGTTAATTGGGGTAGGGGCCTGGAGTCTGTTGGTCAGTACCGATCGCACCCTTAGTCCCCATCCCGCCAGTCATCAAATTAGCGCAACTTTGATGCCTCTAATTCTGGCAACCGGTGCCATCACCATCAAGTTATCAGCCCTACCCCTGTGGGGCATCACCTTGTTGACCTATGGGATCGCCGCGAGAAAACACATAGGACACCAATACTGGCGTCATGCTGTCCTAGCTGGGGGCGTCCTTGTGTGTTGCCTGGTGCCCCTGAGCATAGTGGGGGTTCGCCTCTCGGGCTGTCCTTTTTACCCCGCTCCCTACTTTTGCTTGGATGTGCCTTGGACACTACCTAGCTCAGAAATACAGCATTTTGCAAGCGAAACCCATAGCCTGCGTGAATGGTTTGGTGATGCCCCTTCCGGCCAAAGCCCGTATCTCTGGTTATTTTGGCAATGGCTAAGTAGCGCTCCCCTTAACCGCGTGATGTTTGCCTTGATCCTTCTATCCCTGGGATCAGCAATCTACCTGGTCTGGCTATTTCGCTTCGGGACAACCCTGGGTCAAGTCGCGCTCCTGCTGCTGGGGCTGGGTGGTACCGCTTTTATTAGCCGGGCCGGCCCCTTAATTCGTTTTGCTCTGGGTTATTTACTAGTTTTGCCAACCCTTGCGATCGTCCTGACTGGACAAAAGAACTCCCCACCTTCTATGGCCCAATTTGTCGGACATTCCATCTCATTGCTCAGTGACTTGGCACACCGATGGCGCTTATCCCGGCGACTTCCCCCCCTGTTGGTCGCGGTTCTGATCACGATCGGGATCATCTTACCTGTCCTACGGCAGCGCTTAGGATTACCCCCGGCACTCCAAAGTATTCCCCTCGAAAGTCGGCAGATAAACGATGTCACCTACTATCGCCCGTCTGAAAAAGCCTCCTGTTGGGCCTCGCCTTTACCCTGTACACGCTGGGATATGGAACTCACCGATATTCAGTTGCGAGAGCCACAGCGGGGAATACGAGGTGGTTTTGTCCAGACAGTGACTTTCTAAGGGACGTTCTAAGGGATGGGCGAGGTAAGCTCTTGCCTTAATACCTGACGATATGGGGAGTAACGCGGATATGGGAAGTAACTTCGTACTACCTAGGGAGAATTTAGTGAAGACGGTCAAGCACTCTATTCAGTCAACATTCAGTCAACTAGGGAACCGCTGGCTGGAAGGGGAACGCCCGATCGCACAGCCAGCGCTGTCGGTTGTGGTAGAGCAACGTCAGGTGTGTGGCCTGAAATTCGGCCTGAAAAGGGCGATCGCGGTAGGCTGGCCATGCCTGCTGGAAATGGGAGCGGCTCAGATCCCGGAAGGCAATGGTGAGGTGGGGGTGGTAGGGGCGTTGGGCTTCCTTGGGATTCCGCAGATTCAAAGTACTGCCTAGCGTGTGTAGTAAGTCCCGGTGGATTTGGACCAGCGCCAGGGTGGGTTCCACCTGGATATAAATCACGCGGGGCGGGAAAGCCCCATATCCCTTGAGTTGAATCGGGAAGGCTGACCGGCTTTGGGCAAAGGTTTGCAGGGTTGACCGTACCTGGGCGATCGTGGCAACGGGCCACGCAAAGGGTGGGTAGAGCGTGATATGGGGCGGCGACTTCAGGGCCGCACGACTGCGGTAACGATCGCAAAAGTTCTGCTTAATTTCCGTAATTTGCTGGGTTAAGTCGGCGGGCGGCAACAGAGCAATAAACCATAGGGGGGCCTGAGGGGAGTCGGTGGGCATCATAGGCCAGTGGCGCAGGGGCAGTCTGGTATCCTGATGCAAAAAGCATACGCTGATCCCATGCCGATCGTCCTGATTGCGAACCAGACCCAACAGCAGAGCCTTGTGGCTTGGGTGCAACACCATGCTCCCGTACTAGCCCGCTATCCCCTGGTGTCTATCCCCCCGATCGCAGACCTGATCAACCGTGCCACCCCCCTAGCCGTTGAACCGGGCCTGCCGACTCAACCCACCGAGGCCATCACCCAATCCCTCTCCCAGGCGATCGCCGCCGGTAACCTCATGGCCCTGATCTTCTTCATTGATCCGGTCCAGGCCGATCCTGCCTTACCTGATATTCAAACCCTCTCGGCCCTGTGCAGTGAATACGATCTTCCCCTCGCCTTTAATCCCGCGACGGCCACTGCTGTCCTCAATACGTTTATGCAACTGCGGGTTGCGCACCTGATCTTCAACCCCGTTGCTGGTCAGCGTGACCCCACCGAAGATTTGCTGATCATTCGCCAAACCCTAGCCCCCTTGATGAACCTATCCATTCATTTCACCACCCGTGAAGTGGATGCGGATGAGTTGGCCCAGCGGGCGATCGCCGCACAACCGGACTTAATCATTGCCTCTGGGGGGGATGGGACGGTCTCCGCCGTAGCCGATGTCCTGTTGGGGACAGGCATCCCCTTGGGCATCATTCCCAGGGGGACGGCCAATGCCTTTTCGGTGGCTTTGGGCATTCCGACTACCCCGAAGGCTGCCTGTGACTTGATCCTGGCGGGTACTATGCGGATCGTGGATGTGGCCCGCTGCAATGGTCGTCTGATGATTCTGCTGACGGGGGTTGGGTTTGAAGCAGAAGCCGTCGAAAAGGCCGATCGCGAACTGAAGGATCAATGGGGGGTCCTGGCTTACCTGATGGCTGGTTGGCAACAGTTGGGTGAGCAACAACTTTTCCACACGCGCTTAGATGTGGGCGATCGCAGCTATCAATTTCGAGCCGGGGCCATTACCATTGCCAATGCCGCCCCACCCACCTCCGTCCTGGCCCAAGGGGTCGGCCAGGTGATCTTTGATGATGGCCTGTTGGATGTGACCGTCTTGACTGGTGAGCAGGAACCCCGCCCCACGATCCTCCATAAGTTGCGGGTTGCCAAATCCCTGCTGGCAATTTACGGAGCAGCCCTCGCCAGCACCCGGGTTGATGATTCACGCATTTACCACTTTCGTAGCCGCCAGCTCACCATCACCGCCACCCCCGCGCAGAAGGTGGTGGTCGATGGCGAGATGGTTGGGACGACCCCGATCACCGTCGAGTGCTTACCCGGTCGCCTGACGGTCCTAGCCCCACCCCAAATTAAACCCTCCTCTCTAGAGAAATTGGCCATGCTGTGGGTGCAGCGCGTCTCCCCCAGCCTGACGGCGATGATTGCCGCGATCGGGGCGACGGGGTTGATTAGTTGCTTCATTGCCCTGTGGGTGTTGGGGCGGTTAGCCACGGGCTTCTTCTGGCGACAGACGATCGCCGACTTTGATTTCAAACTTCTGATGTCTATCCATAGCTGGGCCAACCCCGCCCTTGATCAGATTATGTTAGGCATCACGCGCTTGGGAAATGCGGAAGTGGTGCTCCCCACCGCCCTCTTGGTTTTAGGGATTCTTTGGGGACGCCAGGAGCAGCGGCAGGTGTGGACCTGTCTGACCGCCTTCCTGGGGGCCTTAGTGATGAACTTCAGCCTCAAGCCCTTGTTTATGCGATTGCGTCCTGACCTCTGGCCGACCCTGATCACCGAAACCAGCTATAGCTTCCCCAGCGGTCATGCCCTGGGTTCTACGGTGCTCTATGGGATGATTGCCTACTTGTTGGGGCGACACTTCCCCAAATACCAACGCTGGTTCTATGGGGCCGCGCTGGTCCTGGTGGGGTTAATCAGCTTCAGTCGGTTATATTTGGGTGTCCACTGGCCGTCGGATGTGATTGCGGGAATGAGTATTGGCTTCCTGTGGTTGATGGTGGGGGTGACCATGTCCCGCTTGCAGGATTTACGGGAGGAGCAAGCTCAGACACGCCAGCTAAGGACCTAAGCAGCGGCACTGGCGGCAGCGGTGGTGTTTACCGCCTGATCCCATCGGCATCCCCCTGCCCGCCAACTGCTTCACGACAGGGTGAGAATCACGGCACAATAGTAAGGCGCGGGGTACGATCGTGGCCCCGCAGACACGACTAAGGTTCATGGGAATGCAAACGTTAAACACTATCAGTACACCGACCACCACCGATACATTGACGATCGCGGGACGTTCCTTCCAATCACGCCTGATTACGGGCACGGGGAAATACCGCAACTTTGGGGAAATGCAGGCCAGCATTGACGCGAGCGGCTGTGAAATGGTGACCGTAGCGGTGCGGCGAGTTCAGACCAATGCGCCGGGGCATGAGGGGTTAGCCGAAGCGATCGATTGGCAGAAGATTTGGATGTTACCCAATACCGCTGGTTGTCAGACCGCTGAAGAGGCGATTCGGGTGGCCCGTCTGGGGCGCGAAATGGCGAAACTCTTGGGCCAAGAGGAGAATAACTTCATCAAACTGGAGGTGATCCCGGATACCCGCTATTTATTACCGGACCCGATCGGCACCCTAACAGCAGCCGAGCAACTGGTGAAGGAAGGGTTTGCGGTCCTGCCCTACATCAACGCCGATCCGCTCCTGGCGAAACGATTGGAGGAGGTGGGGTGTGCCACGGTGATGCCCCTGGGGTCCCCGATCGGCTCCGGCCAAGGGCTGAAAAACGCCGCCAATATCCAGATCATTATTGAGAATGCCCAGGTACCCGTGGTCGTGGATGCTGGGATTGGGGTACCCAGTGAAGCCGCCCAGGCGATGGAGTTGGGGGCCGATGCGTTGCTGATTAATACCGCGATCGCCCAAGCCCAAGCTCCAGCCCAAATGGCCCAGGCGATGAAGCTAGCCACGGAAGCAGGACGGTTAGCCTATCGGGCGGGGCGGATTCCGGTGAAAGCCTACGCCAGTGCCAGTTCGCCCTTGACGGGGCTTGTGGGCAGTTCTTAGGTCCTAGGAATATGTCAGTCCTAGGAATATGTCAGTCCTAGGAATAGGGGACAAGATGCCGAGGGTGAGGCTGGGGGCAGCTAGGTCGATCGGCCAGCAGGCAATAGGGACGGCGATAACTGGCGGGGGATTCCAAACAGTGCTGCTCTAAAAAGGCTGTATCTGCAAGCACCTCAACCGTGGGGGCATCCCGCACAATTTGGCCTTGGTGCAGGACGATCGTGCGATCGCATAGATCCAGCGCCAAGTCGAGATCATGGGTGGCAATTAACTGGGTCAGCGGCAAGTTGCGCAAGAGATCAATCAACTGGCGGCGCGATCGCGGATCAAGCTGGGCCGAGGGTTCGTCAAACACCAGAACTTGCGGTTGCATCGCGAGAACCCCCGCGATCGCGACCCGTTTTTTCTCCCCTCCCGACAGATGATTGGGATGGCGATCGCCATAGTGGTGCGGATCAAGGGCTACAGCACTCATGGCCTGATGATAGCGATCGTGTAGCGCTTCGTCCTGAATATTCTGGTTCAAGGGACCAAAACAGACATCTTCCCGCACCGTGGGCATAAACAATTGATCATCCGGATTTTGAAACACCAAACCGACAAAATTCCGAATCGCCTTAATATTTTCCGGCTGCATCGTATATTGGCCGATGACGATCGCCCCCTCCTGCTGGGGCAAAATCCCATTGAGGTGTTGCAATAGAGTCGATTTACCCGAACCATTGGCTCCCACCAACGCCACTCGCTCCGTGGCCCGAATGTGGAGCGTGATTTGTCGCAACGCCTGCGTACCATCGGGATAGGTAAAGCTGAGATTTTGAATCGAAATCGAATTGTGGTGCATGGACGACTCAGACTACAGCTACCCAGAATATCGCATCCCAGCTAAAAATCCAGATAGATGGCCTGTCCGCACAAGGCCAGCAACAGCGTTACGGTGAGGGCCAGAACATCCCGCCGCCCACTCACAATGGGTTGGGTAACCACAGGCGTTAATCCCTGATAGCCCCGTGCGAGCATAGCTTGATGAATCCGTTCGCCGCGATCGAAGGTGCGGATAAACAAAGACCCAATCATATTACCAATCACTAACCGTTGCCAGCGACGTTGACCCATCAGGTTACGGGCGATCGCAGCCCGTTTCATCGCCACAAATTCCGCTATCAGCACTTCCAGATATCGGTACATTGATGCCAAAATTGCCACCAGCAGCGGCGGTACCCTCAACACCAACAAAGCTTGCAGCAAGTCCGGCACTGAGGTCGTTAAGGTCAGCAAATTGAGCAACAGCAGCGAGAGCAACGCCTTAATCGACACACTGGCCAGCACCAAGACGCCTACGGTCGTGACCTGCAACGGTCCCCACCGCCACAGCACCGCCCCCTCCGGGCGAAATAGGGTCCCCAGCAACACCACACCCACAAAGGCAGACTCAACCACCAACCGTTGGAGCAGCACAGGCCAGGTAACCCGGCTCAGCCCTAACACGGCGACAATACCCATCCCATAGACCGCCCAGGTCGCCCAATGGCCATTGGGGGTCAGGGCGATCGCCAATAACATGAGCAACACGCACAACACGCGGGTCGGCGACGAGAGGGCGTGCCAAACCGTGAACCGTTGGCGATCGACATCCAGGCGAACAACAGGAATATGTAACAGCACCATCGGCTGGCTAATCCTGCTCTAGGTCTTCGGGTGGGGCCGTCTCCCCACTGCCTTCCCCCGTCCCAGACGCAGGTCGCATCACCAATTTCCCGATCCCCCAAGCCAACCCAAAGGCCGCCAGGGTGCCCAGCAGACCCGCTAAGGGCGTAGCCACCGCTTCTGGTACCCCCCGCAGGGCGTACTCATCAAACAGACGGTAGAAGGGTAACTTGTGCGCGGCTGGCTCCTCACTGGCCCGATGCTCAAATTCCAAATCCTGGGCCACGCGATCGAGGCCATCGGGATGTTGGCTCGCAAAGGGGGAAAGCAGCACCGCAATGATCAGGGCAATGCCTAACCCGGTACCAATGAGCAGACGATTGGGCAGGGAACGATGGGGGGAGGGGGTCATAGGGAGTGGAGAGTAGGGAGTAGGAAGTAGGAAGTAGGAAGTAGGGAGTAGTTTTGAATTTTGAATTTTGAATTTTGAATTATTGGGCTATTCCACTACACCACTATGGGCTAAGACAGCGGCTTTGCGGGGGGGGCGATAGAACAGGTCGGGACGGGTGCGCCAGATGAAGGTAACGGCGATCGCGGTAATAATCGCCTCGCCGATGCCAATCACGATGTGCCAACCTACCATTGCAATCAGCGCGACGGAGAAGGGTACGGTTCCCGATAGGCCCAACTGGAGGGCACAAACGACGGCGGCAACCACCACACTGGCCCAGGCCGCGATCGCGCTGCCAATCACCATGCCGGATAACTTATTTTGCCCAATGGCCCTGCGAATCGTTTGAAACACGTAGTAGCCGAAAAAGGTGCCAATTAAGCCCATGTTAAAGATATTGGCCCCCATCACCAGAATGCCGCCATCCTGGAAGATGACCGCCTGGACAATAAACACCGCCGTCATCACCAGCGATCCGGCCCAAGGTCCTAGCAGCACGCCCGCGAGGGTGCCCCCCAGTAAATGCCCAGAGGTGCCGCCTGGGATCGGAAAGTTGATCATTTGGGCGGCAAAGATAAAGGCGGCGCAAACGCCCATCAAGGGCACGATCCGATCCTGATAGTCGGCCTTAACCTGGCGGAGGCAAACGGTAATGAGGGCGATCGCGGCGACCCAGGTGACTAGCATAACCGGGGGATTCAGGAACCCATCGGGAATATGCAAGGCGAAATAGGGCGGGGCCATTAACCCTAACGGGGAAGGGGACAACGGGAACAACTGCATCATGACTCAAGCTGCCTTGGCGAATCACCTGTCAGTAAACACGCTGCTTTGCCCCGCAGACAATCCCCCCACCCCCCATTTCCCCTCGGTAAGGGCTTAAAAATTCTGGAAGCTTCTCTGTGAGAATTTGCCCCGAACCCCGGAGAATCCAGAAGAGTTTGCTATACTGCCTAAAGTAAAGAAAAGTAAACTCTGCTCATAAATAGGTACCTTTGCTGCTATTTGCCCGTGGCGATCGCGGCGGGTAACCGATTGAGCCTTGGCTCAGCAGAGTTGTGGCTTGTCGTTATATATAAACCCTGGAGATAAGCGCAATGACCATCGCAGTGGGTCGTGCGAGTGCCAGTCGGGGATGGTTCGACGTTCTCGATGATTGGCTGAAGCGCGACAGATTTG
>JBBILC010000019.1:28930-48591 GCA_037445115.1 Coleofasciculaceae cyanobacterium bin_20 | reverse complement strand
ACACGATTAGAGGCTATTTTTTAACACATTTCCTATCATTCAACACTTCTGGTATGGGCCAATAAGGCCGATCACTCGATCGCGTGGTCGGCAATTGTTAACCACGATCGCCAAACGATCGCCGAAGTTTATGTATAGCTTGACCGGTTTTACATTACGAGAGATGACCGAGTGTGGGGCAAAGCTGCGCAAACTGGGTGTGGGGGCAAGCAGTATGGAGGAGGTTGCTAACAATCTGGTCAGTTATTTGTACCACCAGTTTCGTGATCCCCAAACGGGCGAATCCGCCTTGGCGTTAGTGCGTTTTTTCAAGACCCATGCCTATGGGGAACTGCCCCTTTCTCTCCAGCAGATAGCCAATCAAATGCTAGGCGATTGTTCCCATTCCCCTGAACTGAAGTGTCTGACCCTAATGGCAACAGTGGGCGATCGACCGGAATGGCATAACCGCACAACGTCAGTGGGGCACCAAGTAATTCCCCTGCTGAGTGAACAAATGGTCGTCCAAACCCCAATGATTGCTCAACTGATCAAACAACTGGGGTTAACGATCGGGGATGTCATTGCACCAAATTCTGATCTGTTGATGGATTTAGAGGAACGCACCTATAACGTTTTTCATATTGCCAATGCCCAGGGTAGCCCTTATATTCCTGCTCAAACTGAATTTGTTCAGCCGTTCCAGATTCGATCTGTGTTGGGATTTGGTGGCATTTTACCCTCTGGAAACCTGATGATCATTATTTTGTTCTCTAAGCTACCAATTCAACGGGAGACGGCTGAACTATTTAAACCCCTAGCGCTCAATGCCAAGATCGCCGTCCTTCCCTTTGATCAGGGAACAATTTTCGCACCGGGAGGAACTTGAGGGGAATTGGGAGGGAAGAACGCATGATCGGGATGAATATTGAGTTTCAGAGTCATAGCCCCTCGTTGCGTTATCCCAAAGCTGGATGGTTTATCGCAAGTTGATCGAATGAGTCAGGACGGAAAGAAAATGACGGTGAGTTTTTCTAAGGTTGTAGCCACGACTAACCCAGCCGCCCCATCTCGCAGCGAAGTGGAGCACCTGCGGGCGCAGGTAGCAGCATTGGAGCAATTACTAGAGGTTTATGAACAAGAAACCGTCGAAAAATCGACACGATTGGAGCAGACCCTAGCCGATCTCCATCACCATACCCAACGTCTGAGCCATGCGGAATCTGCCCTAGCGACCCTGCGATCGATGCTGAATAGTGTGGGCGATGCGGTAGTGGTCGTGGATCACCAGGGAAACTTCCTGTTTACCAATCCGCCTGCGGAACGCCTACTCGGTATCAGCCCTACCTGTTTATCTCTCGACTGTTGGGCGCAGAATTGGGCCGTCTATCTACCCGATCAAGTGACGCCCTATCCATTAGAGCACTTCCCTTTGCTCAAGGCGATCCAAGGCGAAGCGCCGGAGGCAGATCAAGCTCCCTACGAGATTTTTGTGCGCTCTCCCCATCCCGCAGCCAGCCAACCCCTTGCGGACCCAAGCCCAACCGAAAAGGCCCTAGAGAACTCAATGGCCACTGGCTATTGGTTTAGTTTAACCACACGATCGTTCTATAGTCCGGAAGGCGAGATCCAAGGGGGCATTGCTGTTTTTCATAACATTACCAATCTCAAACAAACCGAGATTGCACTGCGTCAGTCAGAAACCTGCTTCCGGGAGCAAACTCAGCAACTTCAAGCTGCCTTTGATAACCTGCAAACCATGCAGGCGCAATTGGTTCAAAAGGAGAAGATGTCTAGCTTGGGGGAACTGGTCGCTGGTGTAGCCCATGAGATTAATAATCCGGTGAATTTTATTCATGGCAATCTGATCTACTTACAAGATCATACGGAAGCCCTGATTAACTTTATCTATCGCTGGCAAGCGCAAGATCCCCATCCTAATCCCGTGATGCAGGCTGAGGCCGAAGCGATCGATCTGCCCTATTTACTGGATGATTTACCGAAAATTATCGAGTCGATGCAAATAGGGACCGATCGCATTCGTCAGATCGTGCTTTCCCTGCGTAATTTTTCCCGCCTAGATGAATCGGAAAGCAAAAGTGTTGATATTCACGAGGGGCTTGAAAGTACCCTACTGCTGTTAAAACACCGTATCAAACCAAGACCAAATTTTCCAGAGATTATTATCAACCGCAACTATGGCGATTTGCCATTGATTGAGTGCTATCCTAGTCAATTAAACCAGGTTTTTATGAATATTCTGGTCAATGCGATCGATGCGCTGGAAGATAAGGATTTTGAGGCATCAGATGCCCCCCAGATCAGTATCCGAACCGTTGCGATCGCGCCTGAGTGGGTTGAGATCGCGATCTCGGATAACGGGATCGGCATGGATGAAACTGTACAAGCCCACCTCTTTGATCCCTTTTTCACCACCAAACCAGTGGGGCATGGCACGGGGATGGGGATGTCGATCAGTTATCAAATTATTACGGGAAAACATCGGGGTAAACTCTACTGTTTTTCTACGCTTGGTCAAGGAACCGAGTTCGTAATTCAGATCCCCACCAGCCAAACGATGCCGAGCTAAACACACCCCATCCCCTGGGGAAACCATATTCAGGCAGCTCCAACGCCCTCCTCTCGATACTGCGTTTGTGCGGTCCCCATCCTCACCCCACTTGACCACGCCGCTGTGTATAACTAGAAGCGGCAAAAATTGCCGATCGCCATTGAAAAAAAGTATCAATCGCTACCGTTCTTGCGATCGCGGTTTAGGGCATCCTGGGGATAGGAGCATGCCAGCAACCGTGCCAGCCAGTCACGAACCGAATAATTTTGGTTTAGGGAGGATAGGGAATCATGTCAGACTCACTGTTTGCCGATGCCAGCCAACGTTTTGCCCAAGCCCTCAAATACGTTCAGATTTCCGAAGACGCGATCGAGCACCTCAAATATCCCAAAGCCAGTTTGCAAGTTTCAATCCCAGTGCGTATGGACGATGGCTCCCTACGGGTTTTCCAGGGCTATCGAGTCCGCTACGACGACACGCGGGGACCGGGTAAGGGGGGCGTGCGCTTCCACCCCAATGTCTCAATGGACGAGGTGCAATCCCTAGCCTTTTGGATGACCTTCAAGTGCGCGGCGTTGAATTTGCCCTTTGGCGGTGCGAAGGGGGGGGTGGCCCTCAACCCCAAGGAGCTATCTAAATTTGAATTGGAACGGCTGAGTCGCGGTTATATCGAAGAAATTGCTGACTTTATTGGCCCGGATGTCGATATTCTGGCCCCCGATGTCTATACCAATCAAATGATCATGGGCTGGATGATGGACCAATATAGCGTCATCAAGCGCAAAATTTCCCCTGCGGTGGTGACCGGTAAACCCCTGACAATGGGCGGCAGCCTGGGCCGTGATACCGCCACGGCAACTGGAGCCTTTTTTGTGATTGAAACGATCATGCCCAAATTTGGGCGGCGGCCCCAGGAAACAACGGTGGCAATTCAGGGGTTTGGTAATGCGGGTGCCGAATTGGCCCACCTCCTATGGCAAGCGGGGTACAAGGTGGTGGCCGTGAGCGACTCCCAGGGCGGAATCTATGCAGCCCAAGGGTTAGATATCCCCAGTGTGCGCCATTTTAAGGACACAACTCGCTCGGTCAAAGCAGTCTATTGTGAAGGGACCGTTTGCAACATTGTTGAACATGAGGTGATTAGCAACCAGGAGTTGCTGGCCCTGGATGTGGATATTCTGGTGCCAGCGGCGTTGGAAAATCAAATTACCGCCGATAATGCGTCGAATTGTCGGGCAAAATTTATTTTTGAGGTGGCTAATGGTCCCGTCTCAGCGGCGGCAGACCCGATTTTGCATCAAAAAGATTGCTATGTTTTCCCCGATATTTTGGTCAATGCTGGTGGGGTAACCGTCAGCTATTTTGAATGGGTGCAAAACCGCAGTGGCTTGTATTGGTCCCTGGGCGAAATTAACCAACGGCTCCGGCAGCGCATGGTTGAAGAAACAGAACATATTTGGGCGATCGCGCAGGAATTGGGAGTCTCCATGCGAACGGCGGCCTATATCCATGCCATCAACCGGCTAGCGGAAGCCCTATCCGCTAAGGGAACGCGTGACTACTACGTGAATGGGCATCACTGATTGGCCTCGTTCTTGGGCGGCTTGCTTCGCGATCGACGGTACCTGCAATCAACCGCTGGATCTACAACATCCGTCGCAGGCGGCGTAGCCGATTGGAATAGCTCCGCATCACCTCTAGGGCAAATTCTGGGGTTTCCTGGACTGCGAAGAGGAAGTGGAGCTTGTTCATCACAGCTAGCTTACAGTCCGTTTTGGCAATGGTCGTGGAACCACGCGTACCCGCAGCATGAATCAGCGCCCCTTCGCCGAATACATCCCCAACGCCGATCGTTTCCACCACCTTCCCATCGACCAAAAAGTCAACCTCTCCCTCCAGAATGCCGTACATTTCTGTCCCAAGCTCGCCTTCTGAAAAAATGATGTCGCCAGCAGGAACGCGCTTGAAGTCAGACTGCTTCTGAAAAATGCTAACAGTGATTGCAGGGTCCATCATTATTCTGCCGACTAGGGTTGATTAGTGTGGCGCTTAGAGTATACGGGTAAAGAGGGATCAGCAGCAATCCCAGACTCATCAGTGGATCACAAATTGCTGGTGGGATAGCCGTCTTGCTTGTCTCAGGGGCAGGCAGGATGCCTACCCTAGAAGTGTTTGCTAGCTCAGGGGCAGGCAGGATGCCTACCCCACAACTGTTTTCCATTCGCGTAGCGTCTCCACAGGAGACTTGACTGAGGCGATGGTTGAGGCTTGTTGATGCCCCCTATCTCAGGTGATTGCTGTCTTCGAGCCGATACCAAGGCTGCTAGCAGGCAGGGCATCAGCGATCGAGCGCCGCCTGCACTTGTGTCCAGAGGTTCTCCAGGGTTGTTGTATTATCCAAAACCACATCAGCCTGTTTGACTTTCACGGCCAAATCCAACTGGCTTTGTATGCGGGCTAGGGCTTGCTCTAGGCTAAGCTGATTGCGGTTCATCAGGCGGATTTTTTGCTGGACGGGGGTACAGGTAACGACCCAAATTTCGGTGACTAAATCCGTCATCCCGGCTTCAAACAGGAGCGGAATGGCAAGAGCCAGCGTTGGGGTGGCTAGATGGGTGGTGGTTAGGGCGGTCAGAAAGCGATCGCGGACGTAGGGATGTATTTGCTGCTCTAGCCACTGGCGCTCGTGGGCATCCTGAAATACCCGGTTTCCTAATTGCTGGCGATCGAGGGTGCCATCCGCCTGAAGCATCGTCGAGCCGTAGCGATCGACAATACGGGCTAATCCCGCCGTTCCTGGTTGAACCGCCTCGCGGGCATACTGATCGGCATCAAGGACAGGGATCTGGGCCTGGGCTAGGCACTGGGCCACGGTCGTTTTCCCCGTGGCAATCCCCCCCGTTAAGCCAATCCGCCGCTGTTGGGGATTGAGAGTGCTCAGGTCATCACCCATGCCCTTTGGATACTAGAACCTTGAATACTAGGACCTTAAGCTGGGGACTAGGTTGGGGGATTTTCCTCATGTTCCACAACAAACACATTGGAATACAGATTCGCAATCACTTGCTTTCCTTGTTGGGTAAGGGATAGATAGTTCAGTCCATCTTTAACATAGGGATAAACACCTTTCCAATAGAACTGGGGATAGTTACGTCGCAAATCTCCCGGATTCTTATACCCCAGAGCCTTATTGACGCCAGTTTCCTCAAATTCATAGAACAGGGCGCAGATCTTGCGAAGATAGCGCGGATCACTCAGTTGGCCAATCAAGTCTGCTGCCCGCACTAGGCCAGGATAGTTGGCGGTTTCCTGGTGATCTTCGGCCTTCGGCACCGGGAAGCGCGTCAGTTCAATATTGCGCTTGATGACCTCAGCATCGATCAGCTTGTGACCGCCAAACCGCTCATCGACAAATAACTTGGCGCGATCGACATGGTAGGGAGTCAGACTTGCATCCGACGCCCCCGGTGTTAAGGACACCATCGTGTCGCCCTGGCCAGTCGAATAGAAACCATTTTTATCCTGGCGGCAAACCCCCTTGACATAGCCAATATCATGGCAAACCAGGGAGATAATATAGTGCAACCAATCCTCGCAGGAAACACCGCCCTCGCGGATATGCTTCCCCCGGAGGATTTCTTGACCAACCAGCGTCACCAGAATCGTATGCTCAACGTTGTGGTACAGGGCATCGCTGTTGGCGATATTTTCCAATGCCATTGAGCCAGCCCAGGCAATAATGTCCTCATAGTCAGGCTTCCAGCCGCCATAGGTGCGGTGGTATCCAGCCCTAAGCTTGCCCACAAAGTTATCAATGAGGAGTTCGGTAGAGTTAAACAGCATACTCGTATCTACAGTTGACTGAGTGCGTTTGCCGGAAGCCTAACCAAGCGCGTGTACCTTCCTCTTCAACTATATACATTGCCTTGTCAAGGCCCCTTGATTCATATCACAAGTTACGGATATTTACCAAGGGTGTCCCAGCCAGATCAGGCGTCCTCAATGCACAAGTTACAGATATTTACCAAGGGTATACCAGCCAGATCAGGCGTTCTTAATGTGACGACGATCGCCGCCAAAGCCAGGGGTAATCGTGTATAAAGACAGCAGAGCAGTTTGCCAGCAAAATTTTAGGCTCAGGTTGCCAATTCCCGGCTGACCGGGGCATTCCATGAACCGATCGAGCACCCGCACCCGATCACCATAAAAAAATCCCCCAGTGCTAGGGCTGGGAGATCCGGCTACGAGTGATACGAGTCTTGGTGTGTAAGGTTATTGGCAGTGTGACAGGTGAAGGTGTCAATCGGATGACAATCGTTTGACACTGGCATGACAATTCAGAAACAAACCGTGGGATGGGCAGCCTGCCCATTGCTAGCCAACATCCTGCCCGTCAGCGTGTCTTGTGGGATGGGCAGCCTGCCCGTTGCCAGTCAACACCCTGCCCGTTGTCAATTTAGCTAGACTTGTGGGATGGGCAGCCTGCCCGCCAACGTGTCTTGTGGGATGGGCATCCTGCCCGTTGTTGGTCAGTGTCCGACCCGTTTGTATCGTACACCCGACTTGGAGTGTGTTTTCCCCATGAAGGATCAAAGGTTTACCCATTGTTTAGGTCTGGCCCTGGTTGGGACGATCGGTGTGGGGCCATTGCTGGCCCCCCTGTCGCCAGCGGTAGCAGCCCCCCTGCCTAGCTTCCAGATCGCCCAGGCAAAAGCCCCAGGGATCGATTTGGGGCAAGTGCAACAGAGCCTACAACAAAATCCGCAGCTTCAGGAACAGGCTATCCAGCTACTCCAGCAGAACCCAGAACTGGTCATGCAGATGATGCAAGAGCTACTAACGGCTAATCCTGGCTTGCTGACACAACTGCAACAGAACCCGGCCTTTGTGCAACAGTTGGCCCAGCAATACCCTTTACTCATCCAGATGTTGCAGCAGAATCCCGCAATAGTGGAGCAAATGCGGCAGATTTTAGAGGATTAAGGGAGCTGCCCGACTAGGTCGCAGTGGCAGTGATGGCCTGACATTGGGCCGTTACACAGTCGGCGTGTTCCAGCAAGGCTGGGGGTGACCAACCCCAAGTAACCCCAATACTACCGGCGGCCCCAGCCGCTTGGGCCATGATGGCATCAATCTCCGTATCCCCAATCATCAGGGTGGCGACGGGATCGACTCCCAGCGTAGTGCAAATCGACAACAACGGAGCAGGATCGGGTTTAGCGGGGGGCTGATCCGTTCCCTGGGCGATCGCAAATAATGACCCTAGTGAGTAAACCTCAATAAAATCCTGTACGTTGGCGGTGGTGTCCGAGGACAACAGGGCTAGGGGTATCCCTGCTGAGGTGAGCGATCGCAGCCAATCCACGATGCCAGGGAAAGGGGGCGTGTGTTCGGCTTTGCGAGGCAGAGCCTGATCAGCTTCCTGGAAGGCCGATCGCGCAATCTCTAGGGCGGCATACCAACTACGACCGGTCTCGGCCACATAAGCCGCTGCTGCAATTTCATTCTCATGGCGGGTCCCCACGGCCAGCAAACCCGCCGCATCCAGACGGGACCCATTGAGGCCAAAGGCCATGAGAAGGGGATCTTGTACCCCCGGAATTTGGGCATCGATCAACCGCGATCGCTTATGACCCAATGTGCGCAGAAATTGGGAAACATCCGCGATCGTCCCATCTTTATCGAGGACGATCGCCTGAATATTGGCGAAGACAACGCCATTACAGTGAACCGATGCCACAGGCTTAGCTAACCTTACGCCTCACTACCGGCGGCCACGACTTCCGGCTCAGCGGCTACAGGCACCTCAGCGTCATCCGGCAGATCCTCAGCCTCTACGGCTTCTGGTGTCGCTTGGGTAGCACTCGCCGTCAAGCCTTCCTGCTTCGCCCGCATTTGTTCGCGGTAGCGCTCGGCCATTTCTTCTGCTTTTTCGTAAACTAGATCCGGATTCTTGACCATATCCCCGGGTTCCGGTTCCAATTGCTTAGTGGACAGGGAGATCCGGCCCCGTTCTGCATCCAGGTCAATGATCATCACTTTGACTTCATCATTGACATTAAAAACGCTGTGGGGTGTGTCGATGTGATCGTGGGAAATTTCAGAAATGTGCAGCAGACCGCTGACACCGCCGATATCGATAAAGGCCCCGTAGGGTTTGATTCCGCGCACGGTGCCGATGACAACTTCGCCCACTTCCAGGCGGTTCATCTTGCGTTCCACCAGGGCACGGCGATGACTCAACACAAGGCGATTGCGCTCTTCATCGACTTCCAGGAACTTCAAGGGCAACTCTTCGCCCACCAGATCTTCCTTAGGTTTGCGGGTGCTGATGTGGGACCCGGGGATAAACCCGCGCAGTCCTTCGATTCGCACCAGGGCACCACCCCGATTGGTGGCAAAAACGCCCGATCGCACCGTGGCATCTTCGTTTTGTAGCTGGCGTACCCGCTCCCAGGCCCGCATATATTCGATCCGGCGAATCGATAGGGTAAGTTGGCCATCCTCATTTTCATCGCTGAGGATAAAGAACTCACGCGTCTCGTTCGACTGCAATACCTCATCCGGGCTGTCTACCCGGTTAATCGACATCTCTTGGATGGGGATATAGGCCGCCGTCTTCGCACCAATGTCAATCAGTGCCCCCCGTGGCTCCAGGCTGAAAACCGTCCCTGCGACGATATCGCCAGGACTAAAGTGGTAATCGTACTTGTCCAGTAGGGCGGCAAAATCTTCGTGGGTAAACCCAATGTCTACACTATCTAATTTTTCTAACTGCTGATTGACCATGCTGCGGTTTCCTGACTTGGTGTCTCCATGTATATTGGCAGAAGTTGAAACAACGCCTGCGGCGTCAGAGCGGACTCCCACTCCCTGTCTGTTCCCCTGTTCTCCCCTACGCGTCCACGCTCAAGGAGGCCGATGGGCATAGATTATCTATCATAGCCTAATCTGCGATCGTTGATCGGTCAGAGATAATCAGGTAATCAGGTAATCAGGTAATCGAACCGATCGGGGCAATTCGGGGCAATCGCCTACTCCTACCCACCAGACACGTGACCTGCAGCGACTGTTAATCGGCTATTGTTAATCGGCGATCGTGGGCAAGCCCCCTACTGTGGTTGTTCTATAGCAGTCAGCCTTAGGGTTAAACCCCCTTTGGGTGGGTGCCATCCCCACCTTCCCCTGTGGCCTAAGTTATGTGAGTAGCGCTATAACTTGACCAAATTTATCCTAACGGAGCCATTTTCAAGGATGAATAGTACTCACTGGTCGCTGATCACGTTGTCCCTGGGCAGTGGCTTGGCGACGATCGTTCCCATATTGCTTACGGTAATTGTCAATGTTCTATTCACGATTGGCATCGCACAGGACGTAGATCGGGTGTGGCGTCGCGGACAAGATACTGTTCTGGTTTGTCCGGCAGCATGGGTAGCAGCTACCCTGTTGGGGGGGATCTATGTCGCGGGTCTTTATTGGTTGATCCACCACTCCATGCTGAGTCCCTATAACGCCTGGGAACGGCCCAGTGATCCTAGCCCGCCGCAACGGGAGAGGGGACAATCGCTTGACTAACTGCTGGGGGTGGAGACTAAAGGATTACTGGGCAGGTCAGAAGTCAGCGTCTCCGAGGAGGCCAGCGCTGGGCTTGGCAACATTGAGCGGTGGGATTGTGCTTCTGAGGGGTAGGGAATAACCTCACTGGCAGCCGCGATCATACCGCCTTCCCCATCTGAGGCTTCCCCGTTCGTCGCAGCCCGTTCCTGGCGGAGCCGATCGAGGGTATCCACAAAGTCACGAATCCCTCGAAATTGACGATAAACCGAGGCAAAGCGAATATAGGCTACTTCACTTAGGGGCTGGAGTCGTGCCAAAACTAACTCACCAATTTCTGCACTGCTCACTTCTCGCACGGCCCGTTGTTGCAGATCCGCCTCGATCTCATCAACTAGGGTTTCCTGTTTCTCTAATCTCACCCCGGTTTTTTCGCAGGCACGGATAACTCCACGTAATAATTTAGAGCGATCGAAGGACTCGCGCAGCCCATCCCGCTTAATCACGGTGATCTGAACAAATTCAATCCGTTCATAGGTGGTAAACCGTCGCCGACAGGACAAACACTCGCGTCGCCGCCGCACGCTCTGTCCGGCTTCTGCCGATCGCGATTCCAGGACCCGGCTATCGGTGTGCTGACAGAACGGACATTGCATAGGTCATGCCCCTAACAATAGAGATGAATGCCGTCGGGACGAATTCAATTCAGGCGGAACAAGCGAAAGACGATTCTGAAGATGATCAAACTGCCCAAGTTATGCCGTCATCGCCATTGCCTGGGCAGCCGTGATCTCAACCATAGCCACAACCACAATTGGGAAGATTCGGTTACTTCCCAATCCGGGGGGGTTCCCGGAATGCGATCGCGAAAAAGAGAACCGCAATGGCCCCCGTTAAGACGAGGATATAAATCACACTCTCCATAGGAAATCGGGGTAATTATTGAGGATTGATTACGTCGCTTCCATTCTATCAGGATGGGGAAAGTAAAACCGCAGTCTTTTAGGAATGAAAAACAAAACAGGAGAGCCAGACTTGACTCTCCTAAAACAGTTAACCAGACAATCTGATTAAGTATTTATACGTTAACGGGTCAGCACCCTTGGTTAAGTCCCTTGACCCTAACCCGTTAACACAAGCGCGGGCGAATTACGCCTGACGAGTGGTCTTGTCACCCACCTTGGCGTAGAAGCCCCACTCCACTTGTTCTTCTTCCAGATCGGGGTCAATCCCAGCAAACACATCGCGGTACAGGGTCCGCGCACCGTGCCAGATATGACCAAAGAAGAACAACAGGGCAAAGACCGCATGGCCGAAGGTGAACCAACCCCGGGGGCTGGTGCGGAATACACCGTCAGACTCTAGGGTTTCCGTGTCAAACACGAAGGGTTCCCCTAGCTGGGCTTGACGGGCATAGCGCTTGACTACAGCAGGGTCTTTGAAGGTTTGACCATCTAGCTCACCGCCGTAGAAGGCCACCGTGACGCCCGTTTGCTCAAAGCTATACTTCGACTCTGCCCGCCGGAAGGGGATATCTGCCCGCACGATGCCATCCTTATCGGTGAGAATCACCGGGAAGTTCTCGAAGAAGTTGGGGAGACGGCGAACGGTGAGTTCCCGACCGGCGCCATCAGTGAAGACCGGGTGACCCAGCCAGGTTTGGGCAATGCCATCACCGGCGTCCATCGGACCAGCCCGGAAGAGGCCACCTTTTGCAGGGCTGTTGCCCACATAGTCGTAGAAGGCAAGTTTTTCAGGGATAGAAGACCAGGCTTCGCTCAAACTTTTACCTTCCGCAACGGCGGCATCAACGCGGCGTTCAATTTCCTGATGGAAGTAGCCCTGATCCCATTGATAGCGGGTGGGGCCAAACAGTTCGATCGGGGTAGCAGCACTGCCATACCACATGGTCCCCGCCACGACAAAGGCGGCGAAGAACACAGCGGCGATACTGCTCGACAGTACCGTTTCGATATTCCCCATGCGCAGGGCGCGGTACAGCCGTTCGGGCGGACGTACACTCAGGTGGAAGAGACCCGCGATAATGCCCACAATCCCGGCGGCAATATGGTGGGCCACAATCCCGCCTGGGTTATAGGGGTTAAACCCGGCAGGTCCCCATTCGGGCGCGACCGGTTGCAGACTGCCGGTTAAACCGTAGGGGTCAGACACCCACATCCCGGGGCCAAACAGACCCGACAGGTGGAAAGCGCCGAACCCAAAGCAGAGCAGGCCCGACAGGAATAGATGAATCCCAAACATTTTGGGCAAATCGAGGGCAGGTTCACCGGTGCGGGGATCGCGGAACAGTTCCAGATCCCAGAATACCCAGTGCCAAACTGCGGCCAGGAACAAGAGACCCGACAGCACGATGTGGGCGGTTGCCACCCCTTCAAAGCTCCAGAAACCCGGGTCTACCCCCGTTTCTCCGGTAATGCTCCAGCCCCCCCAGGACCCAGTGACCCCTAAGCGTGCCATGAAGGGTAGGACAAACATCCCCTGACGCCACATCGGATTGAGCACAGGGTCGCTCGGATCAAAAATCGCTAGCTCATAGAGCGCCATTGAGCCAGCCCAACCTGCCACCAATGCGGTATGCATCAGGTGAACAGCAATCAGCCGCCCTGGGTCATTCAGGACGACTGTGTGGACTCGATACCAGGGTAGTCCCATTGACTACGCTCCTCCTTCAAAAATCTCCGTTTCGTTAAAATCCTGCTTTCAGCATCCCACCTTGGTGCCCCAGTACGATCGCGGACTTGTCAGCCAAGTTGCGATCGGCCTGAAAGCTGGGGATTTTTAGCATTTTCTGAGGATAAAGTATAAAGAATTGTAACCAGCGTGAGGACGCTTGGCAAGCATCTTGAGGGTATTCTGAACTATTCTCAAATCCGGTGGGGATCACGGTTTGAGTTGGTAATTTTTATTTATAATTCTTTACAATTGCAACTAGAGACCGTGTTACTAAGGACACCATTACCAAGGGGCGTATGGCGGACATCACCTTTGTCAAGGAAAACAAGCTCGTAATTGCGGCGGATGGGGCCAATCTGCGGCTCCAGGCAGTGACCAACGGCGTGGATCTGTACACGCTGACGGGCAAGCTGATGAACTGCGGGGGCTATGGTCAGTGTGGCACCTGTATTGTCGAGATTGTCGAGGGCATGGAAAACCTGTCACCGCGCACGGAGGTGGAGGAGCGCAAGCTGAAGCGGAAGCCCGCCTCCTATCGCCTGGCCTGCCAGACGATCGTCAATGGTCCGGCCTCCGTCAAAACTAAGCCCTGATGGGGTGATCACACGGGTCTTGCCCGTTGGGCGATTGGTCATGCGTGATGGCTGTGATCTATGGCTGTGATCCGGCTTGACTGACAAAACTAAGAAGCCGGAATGCGTTTAAGGACTCGGTTCGTCACTGACAATCACCCAAAACTCGCCACTGAGCTGGTCATGTGGATGATGCCCACGATCATCCAGCCCAAGGTTTGCCCGTGGCGAGCGTCTTGCCTGTGGAGTGCCTGTTGACGCCGGAATCGCTGTAACGAATCTATAGAGTTGGGAAGTCAAAGCCATCGTTTTTGCCTAGAGGGTGTCACTGCTAGCTTAAACTAAGCTAGACTTCCCTCCTAGACTGCGTTTCGCCCCTCCAGAGTTTTGTCAAGCAATCAGCTTTACACCCATACCGTGCCTCAAAGACTACACTGGACCCTTGAGAAAACCACGTACAATTTCGATACAATTTGAGGCATACAAAGATGGCCACTGCCGTCAGCAATGAGTGATGGATGTTGCCTCAGCAGATGTGCTCAGTAGATGGGGGGCACGATCGCTGCCCGACCAGAGTACCCACCCTTGCGAATCAGCCCAAGGACTGCTTGCCCTGCTCATGATGACTGACGCCTAGCGGTGTTACTGCGATCGTGCCGCCCAAGCCAGAGGCGGAGGTCTCCCGTGTTAACCGTCTCCTTGGGTGATTACCGGATCAAATCCCTACTTTACGAAAGTGCAGGCTCTCTCCTGTATCGGGGGGAGCGGCAGGCCGATCGCTGTCCCGTCGTCATTAAGCTCTTAAAGGATCTCTACCTAACCCCAGAGAAAATTGCCTGGTTTCACCGGGAATATGAGTTAACCCGACGATTACAGATGCCGGGAGTCATTACCACCTATGGCTTTGAGTGGCTCCAGACGGAGGGCGAACTGAGCCATCCCGCCATGATCCTTGAGGATTTTGGCGGCGATTCGCTGCTGTTGTTAGGTATGACAGCGGGGATTCCCCTGGAGCCATTCTTTGCCGTGGCGATCGCTGTGCTGGATGCGATCGCGGGTGTCCATCAGGCCCATGTCATTCACAAGGACCTCAATCCGTCCAATATTATCTATAATCCCGCCACTGGGCAGGTGGCGCTGATCGACTTTGGGATTGCCACCGATTTAGATCAAGAAACTTTGCCTTTTTTGAACCCCACCTGTTTGGAGGGGACCCTGCCCTATCTGGCCCCGGAACAAACCGGACGGGTGAACCGAAGTCTCGACTACCGCACGGATTATTACGCCCTAGGGGTAACCTTCTACCAATTGCTAACCGGACAATTACCCTTTGAAGCGGACGATCCCCTGGGTTGGATACATCACCACATCGCCAAGCAGCCCCAGTTTGATGCCGCTGTGCGATCGCGGATTTCCGACACCCTGGCCGCGATTGTCCTCAAGCTGATGGCCAAAAACGCCGACGATCGCTACCAATCCATCCAGGGACTCCGGCATGACCTCCAGCGTTGCCGGGATGCCTATGCACAAACCGGACAGATTCTCCCCTTTCACCTCGGTAAGGCCGATCATCCCGATCGCCTGCGCTTTCCCCAAACCCTCTACGGTCGGGCTAGCCAGCGAGAGCACTTACTCAACCTGTTCCAAGCCACCGTTGCTGCTGAGCGCCACTATGCCCTGATTAGCGGTGTCTCCGGGGTGGGTAAAACCGCCCTCGTGCAGGAACTCTACCAACCCATCACCACCCAGAGTGGCTTTTTTGTGGCGGGTAAGTACGATCAACAACATCGTAATCAGCCCTACGCCGGATTTGCCCAAGCATTTGATCAGCTCGGTCGCCTAGTGCTCACGGCCAGCCACACCCGCTTTGTCACCTGGCAGCAAAAGGTGCAGGCTGCTGTCGGCAACAACGGTCAAGTGCTCCTGGATGTGGTACCGATCTGGGAGCAGATTTTGGGACCACAACCGCCGGTTCCAGCCTTGGGTTGGCAAGAGACCCAGCACCGTTTCCACCAGGTCTTTAGTCAATTTGTCGCAGCCCTGTGCGACCCCAGCCATCCCCTGGTGGTCTTTATTGACGATTGGCAGTGGGCGGATATGGCTTCCCTGACCTTGCTAAAAACCCTGCTGACCCAGCCGAACCTGCACTATTTTCTGTTTCTGGGGGCCTACCGATCGAACGAAGTCGATCGCGGTCATCCCTTCCTGACGACGCTGGCCACCCTCACCGATCCCACGACGAAATTTACCCCCCAGTACCATGCCCTGGGCCTGGAAAATCTCACGGTTGCCGATGTCACCCAATTGCTCGCCGATACCCTCAAACTCGCCCCAGAGGACTGTGCCCCCCTGGCTGCCCTAGTGTACGAGAAAACGGCGGGGAATCCCTTCTTTACCCGTGAGTTTCTGGTGCAACTCTATCGCGATCGGCTCCTGCAACGGCAGGGCAAACAGTGGCTTTGGAACATTGACACGCTGCGAACCCGCAACCTCACCGACAACGTGGTGGCCCTCATGGCCGATCGCCTGGAGGAATTACCCCCCGCCAGCCTGGAAACCGTGAAGTTAGCCGCCTGCATCGGCGATCGCTTTGATATCGCTACCCTGGCCCAGATTCGCCATGCTTCAGTGACGGCTACCCTGGCGCACCTCATGCCGTTGTTGCAAGCCGGTATTCTGCTGCCCCTCGATCACTACTACCAGTTACTAGAAGGCGGCGATGAGGCGCAGGGGTTCCAGGCCCGTTTTCGCTTTTTACATGATCGGGTGCAGCAAGCGGCCTATTCCCTCCTGGCAGATGCCCAGAAACCCACCACCCACCTGCACATTGGTCAAACGTTGCTGGCCCAGACAGACCTGCAAACTTTAGGGGATCAGGTGTTTACGATCGTGAATCACCTCAACCTGGGGGCCGCACGCCTAGAGAGTGATGCCGATCGCCAACAGCTTGCCCGTTTGAACCTTCTCGCTGGTCAGAAAGCCCAGCAAAAATCCGCCGATACCCTGGCCTATGAGTATTTTGAACAGGGTATTCACCTGATCGCCCCTTCCCTGGCGGCGGCGATCGCGCCCCCGGCTTCAGCGCCGACGAACCGACCGCATGCCCCCGCCCCCAACGACTGCCACGAACTCTACCGGCATCTGTTAACGGGAGCCGCAACAACGGCAGCTATGACAGGCAACTATGGGGCGATGACTCAATGGGTTGAGCGAGCGATCGCCCAAGCGGACTCACCGGACCAGCGAGCCGCGATTCGGACCCTTGAAATTAAAGCGGCGATTTCCCAGGATCAGCGATCGCAGGCGATCCACATTGCCCTGACCACCCTCGCAGAATTGGGGATTACCCTACCTGCCCAACCCACCGAAACCGCGATCGCAGAGGCCCTGCAACTGACCGCCGCCCTGTTTGCGCCGCTGACCTGTGAGCAGGTTGTGGCACTGCCCGAATCCCAAGATCCGAACACCCTGGCCGCTACCCAGATTTTGGTAGAGATCATTTCTGTCTGCTTTAATTGTCATCCCCAGTTGATGCTCCTGGTGATCACGCGCCTGATCCAGATAAGCTTGCAACAAGGTCCCACTCCCCTCACCCCCTTTGCCTACACTGCCTATGGATTGATTCTCTGCGGTGTTCTCCAGAATTTTGAGCTAGGGGAACGGGCTGGGCAGGTGGCCTTGGGATTGCTGAATCGCTTTGGCGATCGATCAATGGCGATCCGCGCCCGCACCCTCCACATGATCCGTACCTTTATTGACCATTGGAGACATCCCCTGGCGAGCATCTATCCCCATTTCCTGACGGACTATGCGTTAGCCTTAGAAACCGGCGATCGCGAATTTGCCGCCCATTCCGTTCACATGTGCTGCTGGTTTCGGTTTCTCTGTGGGGGAGATCTCAAAACCGTTGAGGCAGAGATGGCAACCTATGCAGACGTAATCGAGCAGCTTAACAAACCTGCAAGCCTTACCTGGCAACGGATCTGGTGGCAAACCGTGGCAAACTTACGCGGACAGTCCGCCGACCCCTGTCAACTCGATGGTGCCGTTTACAACGAGCAGGAAAGTCTTGCCGTGCAACGGGCGAAAGGGGATGTGACAGGACAATTCCTCGTGTATTGGCTCAAGGCAACCTTGTCCTATCGCTGGCGCAACTATTCTCAAGCCTATGCGTGCATTGACACATCAGAATCCTATCTGTCAGGGGTCATTGGACTCGCCCTAATCCCAATCTGGCATCTCGATCTGGCGCTAATTTGTTCTGCCCTGTTAGTGCCACCGTCTTCCCGACCGACCCATCCTGTTCCAGACATAAGCATAGATTTCACTAAACTGGAACAACGCATGGCAGAGGTTGAGGCTGCATTGGAACGTTGGGGCGCTCGTTCGCCCAGTTATACCCACCGCTTGGCTCTGTTGGCGGCTGAACGGTATCGACGCCAGGGCAATTGGGTGGAGGCGATGGGGTTTTATGATCAGGCGATCGATGGGGCGATCGCCCAGGGTTTTTTAAATGAGGCGGCGATCGCGGCGGAGTTAGCGTTGCAGATGATGCAGGCGTGGGGCAAAACGCGGCTGATGCGGACCTATTTCCAGGAAACCCGCTTGCTCTATAGCCGGTGGGGCGCGATCGCGAAACTTGACGATCTCAAACAGCGCTATCCGGACCTGTGGCACCTACCCATGTTGGCAGGAGCCACCAGTCAATCGCCCGCTAGTAAAGCGGTCATGGGGCCGCCGTCCCCTCTCTATACCTCCCCCGTGCATCACAGTGACTCCCTGGAGCGTCTGGATTTGCACAGTATTCTCAAGGCATCCCAGAGTCTGGCCCGTGACCTTGATCTGGAAACCTTACTGGGCCACATGATGACCATCCTGCTGGAAAATGCCGGCGCAGAACGGGGCTATCTCCTGGTACCGGATGCGGATGATTGGTGGGTACTGGCCGAAGGACAGGTGGGGAAATCGACGATCGTTGGCAATCAACTCCCAGCGCGGCGATCGCTGACAGATTTACCCAATGCCGTGAAGATTCGTAAGGTCTTGGCCTATGTCGGCCACACGCAAGCAGCCTGGGTACCCGCCTCAGACGCCCTGGGAACTGATGGGATTTCCCGCTTAGGTCTGCCCCTTTATAACCAGGGGCAGTTAGTAGCCATGTTATATCTAGAAAATGGTTTGGTACCCCATGCGTTTACCGCAGAGCGATTAGAGGTCCTCCAACTGCTGTCAGGTCAAATTGCCAGTTCGCTGCAAAATGCCCAACTCTATGCTCAACTGCAAGATTATTCCCAACATCTTGAGCATAAAGTGGCCGAACGCACGCAGGAATTGATCCATCTGAATCAAGAATTACGGCGATTAGCGATTACGGATGGATTAACTAAGGTTTATAATCGGCGGTATTTTGACCAACAATTGCGCCTGGAGTGGCAACGCTTACAACGGGAACAAATACCCCTATCTCTCCTCTTATTTGATGTCGATCATTTCAAAGCCTATAACGATTACTATGGCCATCAAGCGGGGGATGATTGTTTGATTCAGATCGCCCAAGCAACGCAGGAAGCCGTGCATCGACCCGCAGATTTGGTGGCCCGCTACGGTGGTGAGGAGTTTACGGTCATTTTGCCCAATACGGATCAAGCAGGGGCCATCACGATCGCGACACACATTCGTCAAAGTATTCAGGCGCGGGCAATTCCCCATGCCCGATCGCTCGTCAATACGATCGTTTCCATTAGTCTTGGCATTGCTACCGTAATCCCCACGCCAGAGTGTTCACCAGAAAAACTCATTTCTCTAGCAGATCAGGCACTTTATACGGCGAAGCGAGAAGGACGCGATCGGATCGCGATCGCCCCACTGCTTGACTCATCGGACTAGGCAGTCAGGATGCGCCTGAACATAGCTGTAGGCTGTTGCTCAGGGCCGGGGCCTCAAAATGCGATGAGTGAGTATAGCGGTCGTCACGCTCATTAGGACATTGCAAAGGCTGTGATCAACAAGGGGCGTAAGCCCCTTGTCCTAACCTGGATGGCGATGGCTATATCTTCTGAGCGTTGAGCGATTCGGAGAATGGAGAAAATGCGATGAGTGAGTATCTGCCGCGCTGGTCGCCAACTTTTGAGGATTTAGGCCGTTGCCCAGGCGGTGTTCATGGGGCGTTCAACATCCGCAGCCGAGGCGAGGGATGCGTGACTGGTCGTACCCAGGTAAGCGACACCGCGATAGATCATCGGGACTTTGTGGCTCACGGGGTTGAGGGTGGGGGTAGTGATTTCGCAAGT
>JBBILC010000019.1:0-28846 GCA_037445115.1 Coleofasciculaceae cyanobacterium bin_20 | reverse complement strand
TCGCGCCGCGATATTGGCCAATGGTTTTGCGGGGGGTGGCAACGATGGCGGGGGCTTGGGTGTAGGTTGTGCCGCGATAGGTGAGTTGCATCAGTTGGTCCTCTCAGTTGGGTTTTGGCTTGATAGGTTTATCATCCGGGAGATTGCTGATGAGGGCAGTGATACAGGGGGAAAGTATCCGTGATATTGCGGGGAAGCGATCGTGACGGCTAAGCAGTAACAGGTGTGATCTAGCGCAGGGAAGGCGGCGTATTGAGCCAGCTTTGCACCCGATCGCACTCGGCCTGAAGCACACGCGGCGGGGGATGATTCAATCGACTCTCTGGCACGATCGGCACATGACTAGGCAACTGCACCCCAGCCGCTACCCACCACGTCCCGGCAGTAATCGGTGCGTGAAGGTCACGATAACCATCGTTTGCCACCCTAGCTTGAGATAACTCATGCCCTGCTCCCAGTGGGCATCCACTTGCTGCCGCTGGCCGCTGGTGCCCCCCGTACTCCTTGCAAGACCAAAGAACAACGTGGTGAGGGCGATCGCGCCCCATAAGTGCGACAGCGCCCAGGGGTTGCGCAGGCGGGATGCCTCCCAGTTGCAGCCATCGTTGTTGCCTAGAAGGTAGTAACTGCCTGCAAAACTAAGCTAGGCTTCCCTCCTAGACTGCGTTTCGCCCCTCCAGCGTTTTGTCAGTCAATCAGGGCTGTGATCTATTTTTTGCGATCGTGCGATCGCGCGATGATACCCTAGGAACTGTTGACGACTGAACACTTCACGCGAGGTGGGGACGGATGGAAGTTAATAATCTCGGTTTTGTTGCAAGTCTTCTGTTTGTACTGGTTCCGGCAGTTTTCCTGTTGATCCTGTACATCCAAACGGCGAGCCGCGAAGGTAGCAAAAACTCCTAACGCGGTTATCAACGTATCCTGATGCGCGATCGCGATCGCGTTGCCCCTCGCTGACTGGGCTGCCCTTGGGTAAGTCTGGTGTGCCGAGGGGTTTTTACTTGCAGGGTCTGAACGGGAAGAGGCCGTAGAAAATCCATTGGCAATGGATTGAACCAAAGGGGCGTGACTAGCGTCTTAATTCTTAACAAGCAGCGTGGCAGAGGCATGATGTCAACATCGCAGTCAACATCGCAGTCAACATCCCGGTGTCTTAAACGCCAGCAGACTCAACGACGATACCCTTGGCTGACGGGGGTGGCGATCGCCAGCTTATTTGTATTACCGACGACGGGGTGTGTCTGGCAGAGCCGAGGGCAGGCCGGTGCCCAGCAGGGACCTCCTAGGGGACAACGGGACAGTGGCCCGATCGTGGTTGAAACCGCCGTGGCAAAAACCGGGGCGATCGGAGAAGCCCTGATCTTTACCGGGACGACAGAACCGCGCCAGCAAGTGACCCTGCGATCGCAGGCCGATGGGCAATTACTCAATCTCCGTGTTGATGTGGGTGATCCCGTCCAGCAAGGGCAACGCTTGGGGCAGTTGGATGCGGTACTCTTGGAAACCGCCGTCCGGGAGGAAGAGGCCGAACTGGCTGCCCGTCAGGTGGAGGTATCCCAAGCAAAAACCCTCGTTGCGGATGCCCAAACCCAGGTAGAGCAGGCGCGGGCCAACCTACAACAAGCTCAAGCCGATGCCGATCGCCTCCAGTCCCTTGCGGATCAGGGGGCGATTTCGCAACAGCAAGCCGAATTAGCCCAAACCAGCCGACGCACGGCGGAGCAAGCCCTCCGGTCTGCCCAAGAACAGGTGCGGACCCGGCAACAGGCGATCGCGGCGGTGGAACGGCGGGTGGCGGCCCAACAGGCGATCGTGCAGCAAGCCAAACAACGCCTCACCCATACCGTCCTGGTGTCTCCCCTGACGGGTGTGGTCCTGCGTCGCTTTGTGGAAGCGGGGGATTTGATTCAGCCCGGTCAAGAGGTGCTGCAACTGGGGGATCTGCAAACCCTGAAGGTACGGGTGCAGGTGAGCGATCGTGACCTGAGCCAAGTCCAGACTGGGCAGGCAGTCCAGGTCCAGTTTGATGCCCTACCGAACCAAACCTTTTCTGGCCAGGTGGCCCGTATTGCCCCCACGGCTGATCCCGCAGGTCGCCTTGTCCCTATAGAAATTAACCTACCCAATCCCAACGGTAAGCTGGGCAGTGGGTTATTGGCACGGGTACAGTTTACGAGCCTTGCCCCCACCCTCGTGGTGGTGCCGGAGGCCGCCTTAGCCGTCGGCGCTGATACGGAAAAACCGACCATCTTCGTCGTCCAGGAAACCGATGCCCAACTGACCGTGCAGCCCCGCCCGGTGCAGATCAGCCAACAGGTCGAAGGTCAAGTTGCCCTGACCACTGGCCTCCAACCCGGCGAGCGCTTCGTAATCCGCAGCAATCGCCCCCTACGGCCAGGACAGCGTGTTGAAACGAGCTTGTTGTCAGAGTCCTAGTACAGCAAAGTTTCGCAAAGTTGTTCACATGTTGGTAGTAACGACTTTAGTCGTTGCAGGCTAAAGCCAGCACTACGAACCGCATGTTGGTAGTAACGACTTTAGTCGTTGCAGGCTAAAGCCAGCACTACGAACGTTGCAGAATTTACTTTTCGAGCTACTCGGACAACAGGTTAAAGGCAAAGTTCAGAATTCAAATTTTCTGCGTGGTTGATTAAGGCTATGGCACGCCCCTAAGGTTGGGGCAGGCAGGATGCCTACCCCACAATGCTTCTGTCTTCTGTCTTCTGTCTTCTGTCTTCTGTCCAAAATCTAAAATCTAAAATCTAAAATCCAAACTCCCCTCCCCCTATCTAATGAACGCTTATGACTTCCTTCCCTAGTCGTTCCGGTGTGAGCCTCAGTGGGCTGGCGATTCGACGGCATATTGGCACCCTGGTTTTGACGCTTGCGGTGATTGTGTTGGGGGTGTTTGTCACCCTGCGGTTACCGGTTGATCTGTTGCCTTCGATTACCTATCCCCGGATTGGGTTGCGGATGGCGGCCCCAGGGATTGCCCCAGAGGTGGCGATCGATGAAATTACCCGGCCCCTGGAGGAGGCCCTATCGGCAACGGAGGGGGTGGTCCAGGTTTTCTCCCAGACGCGGGAGGGACAGGTGAGCCTGGATCTGTTTTTTGAACCGGGCGGTAACATTGACCAAGCCCTGAATGATGCGACGGCGGTGCTGAATCGTGCCCGCGATCGCTTGCCGGATACAGCGGAAACCCCCCGGTTATTTAAGTTTGATCCATCGCAACTGCCCGTTTATGAAATGGCCCTGATGTCGCCTTCCCTGCGGGCGGTGGACCTGCGGGTGTTTGCGGATGAGGAGTTGGCGCGGGAGTTGGCGCGGGTGCCGGGGGTGGCCAGTGTCAATATTTCCGGCGGGGTGCGCGAAGAAGTTCAGGTTAACCTGGATCTACAACGACTTCAGGCAGTCGGATTGGGCCTCAATGATGTCTTGAGTGCGCTGCGGGAACGGAATTTGGATACGGCGGGGGGACGCATTCGCGGCGGGGAAACGGAACCCTTAACCCGTTTGGTCGGGCGCTTCCAGGATGCGGAGGCGATCCGCAATTTGCTGATCCCCGTCCCCAATACGTCACCGCCCCAACAGGTTTACCTGCGGGATGTGGCCACGATTACCGACGGGACCGAAGAGCAACGGATTTTTGTCATGCTCAATGGCGAGCCTGCCGTCAAGGTCAGTGTGCAAAAGCAGGCGGAGGCCAATACGGTCCAGGTTGTGGAAGGGGTCAAGACCCGACTAGAGCAACTGAAGCAATCGGGGGTTCTCCCGGCGGATCTGGTGCTGACTCCCACCCTGGATGAGTCCCGCTTTATTCAGAACTCGATCCGCAATGTCATCACAGCGGGGCTGTCTGGGGCGGGCTTGGCGGCGATCGCGGTGCTGCTATTCCTGGGGTCCTTGCGCCAAACGCTGATCATTGTGATTGCAATTCCCCTGGCAACCTTGACAGCCCTGCTGCTGATGGGCTTTTTCAACCTCTCGCTGAACGTCTTCAGTTTGGGGGGCTTGGCCCTGGGGGTGGGGATTGTGGTCGATAACGCGATCGTCATGCTGGAAAATCTGGCTACAGGGATGGAGGTGAGCCAACGGCGGGCGGGAGAGGCTCCCCTCTCGTCCCAACAGGCCTTGCTCCAGGCGGAGGTGAGCAGCCGCGAGTTGGAGTCGGCCTTGCTGGCCTCCACGACGACGAACCTGGTGGTGGTCCTGCCCTTCCTGCTGCTGGGGGGCTTTATTGCCCTCCTGTTTAATGAACTGGTTTTGACCATTAGCTTTGCCGTCGCAGCCTCGCTGGTGGTGGCCTTAACCGTTGTCCCCACGCTGGCCTCGCGGCTCTTGGCCCTGCCCGTGCGCAGTGGTTTGCAGCAATTCCTGTTAATTCGGGTTTTTCAGCGGCAATTGCAAGGATTAACCCGTCAGTATGCGACCTTCCTGGCCGAGGTCTTGCGCCATCGCTTGATCACGATCGCCCTTGCGGTGGTCATCTTGGGGGGTGGGAGTCTCTGGCTACTCGGTCAAGTTCCCCAGGAAATTTTGCCCCGAATTAATACGGGACAGGCTCGGATGTTTGTGCAATTCCCCCCTGGGACACCCTTGAGTGCCAACCGTAGGGTTATGCAAACCCTGGACGACCTGCTGCTGCAACAACCGGAAACGGACTATGTGTTCACGACGGCAGGCGGGGCACTGTTTGGGACCTCGACCAGTGAGAATGCGTTGCGGGGGTCCAGTACCATCACCCTCAAGCCGGGGACCAGTGTGGCGGCCTTTGTCGATCGCATGGATGGCATTTTCCAGGACCTGCCCCTGGTGGATACCACGATTCGGATGCAGCCGGAGTCGGTCCGGGGGTTGATTCTCAGCAATTCGCCGGTGCGGGCGGATCTGGATATTGGGTTACAAGGGGACAACCCGCAGGCGTTGGAGCAAGCCAGTCGTCAAGTCCTGGCGGCCCTGCGGGAGCAGGCAACCCTGGCCCGTTTCCGGCCCGATGCGGAGCAACGCCAGCCGGAGATCCAGATTCGACCGGATTGGAACCGGGCAGCGGATTTGGGGCTATCCGCCCAAACGATGGGCGAAACGATCCAAACGGCCTTGAATGGGTCGGTGCCTACCCAACTCCAACGACAAAACCGTCTGGTGGATATCAAGGTGCAAGTCGAGCCAGGCAGTGTGCAGCGTCCTGGTCAGCTACGTCAGATTCCCCTGTTTACCCCCGATCGTCAGCGGGTGCAGTTGGGGGATGTGGCCACGATCGCCGTGGGGACGGCTCCGGGTGAAATCCAGCGCATCAATCAACGTCAGGTTTCGCTCATTGCGGGGAGTTTGACCGATGGCGCTAGCCTCAGTAAAGCCCTCGCGGAAGTCGAAGCGATCCTGGCCCAGGTGGAACTGCCCCCCGGCGTATCGGTGCTGCCCAGCGCCAATGCGGCGACTAACCGGCAATTGCAATCCTCGCTGGTCCTGTTGGGGGGGCTGGCCGCGTTCATGGTGTTTGTGGTGATGGCCGTGCAGTACAACTCTCTGCTGGACCCGCTCGTGATTATGCTGACGGTGCCCTTGGCCCTGGCGGGGGGCATTCTGGGCCTCTATGTGACCCAAACGGCGATCGGGGCGACGGTCATTGTCGGGGTGGTGTTGCTCGTGGGGATTGTGGTCAACAACGCCATCATTATGGTGGAGTTGGCCAACCAGATCCGCGAACAGGAACAGGTGAGTCATACAGTGGCGATCTTGAAGGCTGCACCGCAACGGCTACGTCCGATCCTCATGACCACGATTACCACGGTTTTGGGGCTTTTCCCCCTCGCGTTGGGCTTAGGAGAAGGCGGCGAATTTCTGCAACCATTGGGGATTGTGGTGTTCTCCGGCCTGTCCCTGGCGACAATTCTGACCTTGTTTATCATTCCTTGCTTCTATACACTGCTCCATGAGCCGCGACGGCCCCGGTGGCGCAAGCTGGAACCAGTGATGGAGGCAACAACGCCCAATTATGACCTTGACCCAATGGGCCGTTTATGATGGGAAGACACTCGCTTGCACGTTAGTCTGGCAGGGTCAGCGATGGTTAAAATGCCCATTCCCCCCCCACAACTGCCGCCGCTGGAGAGTGGCGATCGCCTGAGTCGCGCTGAGTTTGAGCGTCGCTATATGGCCATGCCCCATCTCAGAAAAGCTGAATTAATCGAAGGAGTGGTGTACGTGGCTTCTCCCCTAAGGTATCGCAGTCATGGGCACCCGCACTTATTAATAAACACCTGGTTGGGGACCTATTGTGCAGCGACCCAAGGGGTAGAAGCAGCGGATACGCCGACCGTTCGCTTAGATGCCGACAATGAACCGCAACCGGATGCGATTTTGCGTTTGGTGCAGGGAGGACGCTCCCGGATTAGTGCGGATGATTATATTGAGGGGACACCGGAGTTGATTGTCGAAATTGCTGCGAGTAGTGCGTCCTATGATCTGCATGACAAGTTACGAGTTTATCAGCGGAATTGGGTGCAAGAGTATATTGTTTGGCGTACTTATAATCAGGCGATCGATTGGTTTTACCTAGATGAGGGAATCTATCAAACCCTGGGACCCGATACGGATGGGATTTATCGCAGTCAGCAATTCCCAGGGTTGTGGTTGGCCTGCGATCGTCTCCTGGCCAATGATCTTGCCGCAGTCCTCAGCATCCTCCAGCAGGGGATTAATACCCCTGAACATCAAGGATTTGTTGATCACTTACAGCGCTTACACGCCGAGTAAGGTACAGGGATCAACGCTGCTTGATCCCCCAACCTTGGTCATCTAAGGTCATCTAAGGGGCGATCGGGCTAGAAAATTAGACGACCAAGATTTAGTCAAATTGTCCGGACTCCTGCACCCAAACCGTTGAGTATTATAGAAACAGGCTGCGGGTTTCCGCATCGCACCAGTGGGAATTGCGACTAGGGGCAATGACTCAACTTGTCTAGCTCGCGGTTCGATAGGGTTGAATTTACGAGGATTTCCTATGAGTGAATCGACGACGGCTATAGCCTCATTCCGGGATCTGCCAGTCCCCTTAGAGCGGGATGTATTTTTACGCACCTTGATCCGCGAACTGGCGGGTACGCTCCAGGACGTAGTGGGTCTGGAAGAAGCCTCCGGATTTATTAGTGTGGTGGGGCAAGCGATGGGCCGCCAAATTGACCATGCCTATAAGGCAGCCCTACAGGTTTCGGAGCTATCCCGCGAACAGGTGGCAGCGGTGCTGGTGGATCTGAAGGCCCGCATTCAAGGAGATTTTTACATTATTGAGGAAAGCGACGAAAAGATTGTTTTTGGGAATCGCGTCTGCCCCTTTGCCGAAAAGGTGATTGGTCGCCCGTCCATGTGCATGATGACCTCCAATGTATTTGGCTCGATCGCAGCGGATAACCTGGGTTATGCCAAAGTTGAGCTACAGGAAACGATCGCCGATGGTGCAAGTGGCTGCCGAGTTGTGGTCTACCTGAAACCCACGGAAGAAGCAGAAGATGCGGAAGGTCGCGAATACTTCAAGTAATCTAGCCAACCCAGGAGATAGCAGATGCCAGGTGGAATAGCCGTCCCAGTATAGCGAGGACTTGGCTGTCCCCAGCGCGCCCAATTGTCCCCATCACAGGCGGGCTACCTACCCACCCACGTTTTAGAGATTGGGGAACCCTCTTGTCTTGCGGGGATTTCCCTCCGCCCTAGCACTCGGCGAAGGGCGATATGGGCGGTATCAGGGGGTAGGACCTAAACCGGTACTGCTGCGGTGCAACGATTTCGTTGGGACAAGGGCGATCGCCTTCCAATTAGTTATGACCCCCGAACAATTTCTTCAGGTTGCCAAAGTTTTACCAGAAGCGATGCTGCTGGTGACTAGTGAAGGTGAAATTTTAGCGAGTAATAAGCCAGCGGCTAACCTCCTGGGGATTAAGAGTAAGGACTTAGTGGGCAAATGGCTCTGGGATTTACTGGTGGAACTGCCAGAGCAGGTGGTTGCCTATTTGCAAGCCTGCGCCAAGAGTCGGCAATTGGTGCTGGGGAGCTTAACTTTAAGCAGTCCTTTAGAATCGGGCAAAGCAGCGATCTGTCGTGCGGAAGGGGCTGTGTTTCGTCCCTGGTCGCCAGAGGCCCCAGCGTTGGTCTTGTTAAGGCTGGAACTGCGATCGGCAGCCAATGCTGACTTTACCCTCCTCAATCAGAAAATTGAAGAACTCACCCAGGAAGTCCATCAACGCCAACAAGCCCAAACTGAACTGGCCCAAAGCCATGCGGAGCTAACTGAACTCCTGGAAAAATTTCAGCAAACCCAACTTCAGTTGGTGCAAACCGAGAAAATGTCAAGCCTGGGACAATTGGTCGCTGGCATTGCCCATGAGATTAATAATCCCGTCAACTTTATTTATGGCAACCTGAACCATGCCCATCAGTATTTTAATGATTTACTAGGACTCGTAAAACTCTACCAGGAACATTATCCTGAGCCAGCGCAGGCCATTCAAGACGAGATTGACACGATCGATTTAGCCTTTCTACAACAGGATCTCGATAATGTCATTAACTCAATGCAAACGGGAGCAAATCGTATTTGTGAGATTGTTAAATCGCTCCGAATGTTCTCACGTCTGGATGAGGCCGAAGTTAAGCAGGTCAATATTCATGAAGGAATCGATAGTACCCTGGTTATCTTACAAAGTCGTCTCAAGGCAACCACTGAACGGCCCGCGATCGAGGTGATGAAAGACTATGGCGATGTCCCCCTTATTGATTGTTATGCGGGTCAACTGAATCAGGTTTTTATGAACCTTTTGGGGAATGCGATCGATGCTTTGGAGGAAAGCCAGCAGCAGCGACAATCCGGCTTTATCCGCATTGAACCTGGACAGATTCGGATTCGGACTGAAGTTTGCCGCGCTGGTTGGGTCGCGATCGTTATTAGCGATAACGGACCAGGCATCCCAGAAACAGTTGTCCAACGCATCTTCGACCCCTTTTTCACGACCAAGCCTGTGGGTCAGGGAACGGGCCTGGGCCTGTCCATTAGCTACCAGATTGTGACAGAGAAGCACGGAGGGAAATTATCCTGCACTTCTGCGCTCGGTAAAGGCACCATATTCACGATCGAAATCCCTATCCACCGGTTAGTAACCTAAGAACTAATAAGAAGTCTCGTGGTCTGTCATCCCTAAAATTGGGGAACTGTAGGTTGGTGCTGAGTGTGCGAGACCCAACACCTTCACGCGCCGGAATTGTCTTAATAAAACGTTAGAGAATGATCCGAACTTGGCTGAATTTTGTTGAATAGATTAAGGTCGATTTCAGGTTAATGGCATTTGCTTGCAACTTTGTGGGCCTTGCGCCATTCTGGATAGACTCTGAAGCCCTCACATCATAAGGAGACATGGTATGGCCAGGAAGAGCCGCAGCACGAGTTCCTCATCGTCTAGTACCCCCGCCAAGAGTAAGCCGAAAGCAAGTCAATCGTCCTCGACGGCCACGAGTGCCTCACCCCCATCACCAGCGGAGGCTCCCCCCGTAGCGAGTGGATCGATCGCACCCACGACAGTAACACCCGAAACTGCGGTGCCTGCGGCGGCTGATGTCACCCGTCAAGCCAAGACAGCCACGGCGGCCCCGTCGCCTGTGGCCCAGCCGGTCACCCCCAGTAAGGTGTCCCCGGAGGGTCCGTTATCGGCCCAACTGGAGCGTCAGATGGCTGAACAGGCTGCTTTACAGGCTCGCTGCGAAGCACTGCAACAGACCCAACAGGACCAAGCCACCACGATCGCCCAATTGCAGCAACAGCTTGCGGAGCAGGCCCAAGTATGCCAACAGCAAGAACAAACGATCGCGGCACTCCAACAGGCCGAGGCTTCTCTCCAACAACAGCTAGCCCAGCGATCGGGTGAGGTCACCACCTTGCAAGCCGCCCTGCACGATCGGGAGCAACACCTACAGACCACCCTGGCTGACCAACAGGCCGCCCACCAGGTTTACCAGAATTTGCAGCAGCAAGTGGCTGACTTACAGCAACAGTTAGCCGCAACCACCGCCGCCAGCACGGCCCAGAGTCAGAACGACCAAGCCCAACTCATGGCACAGGCCCAAATAATCGCCGACCTTCAAGCGCAAGTTATAGCCCTCCAGGCGCAACTGGAGGCTGAGTTTAGCCAGGAAGCGTCTACCCAAGCGGCATTACAGAGTCAGGTGGACACCCAAGCCCAAACGATCGCCGAACTCAATCAACGTCTCCGGGAACTGCACAGTGTTGCGGCGATCGGGGAATTCCAGCTACGGAAATGGCAACGCTAAGGGTCTCCCTTGGCATCAGGGCCAATTGGGATCAGGGGTAACCCCAAGGGGTAGGATAGGAATCGGGTTAAGACTGCTGTCAACGATCACCCTGCCCCTTGATGGTTTGACTTAGGACGGGGAGTGTTTAAGACAGCACTCATCGTCTTCAAAAAGGGGGTTGGCGTGGAAAAAGCAATTCGTGGTCTGAGAAACTTTAAGGCTGGCTATTTCTGTAGTCACCAAGATCTGTTTGAACAACTGGCCGAAGGACAAAAACCCAGGATTCTCTTCATTGCCTGTTCTGACTCGCGGGTTGATCCCAATCTCATTACCCAATCGGAGTTGGGTGAATTATTTGTCCTCCGGAATGCCGGCAATATTGTGCCTCCCTATGGGGCCGCCAACGGGGGGGAAGGTGCCGCGATCGAGTATGCCATCCACGCCTTGGGCATTGAACAAATTATCGTGTGTGGCCATACACACTGCGGGGCAATGAAGGGCCTACTCAAACTCCATGCGATCGAAGAATCCATGCCCCTGGTCCACGAGTGGCTCAGACATACCGAAGCCACCCGTCGCTTGTTACTCGAAAACTACAGCCAGCGCGACCACGAAGAACTGATCGAATTGGCCGTGGCAGAGAACGTCCTAACCCAACTGGAAAACCTGCGCACCTATCCGGTTGTGCGATCGAAACTCCACCAGGGCAAGCTGAAGCTCTATGGCTGGATTTACCAGATCGAAAAGGGTGAAGTGTTGTCCTACGATCCCGATCAGCAGGCGTTTGTCCCCCTCCACTCGACTATTCCCGTCTGCGATCTGCCCCAAGCGCCCTTGCCAGCGACCGATAGCCGAACGGCCTATGGTACGAACTGGCTGCCGCCGGAGCAGGCCGATCGCATCTATCGGGGGTCAGCTTCGGTGCGTTAATCGGTACGTTAACGAGCGGCTCTTAACATCCCAGGGGACTTTAACAGATGACGGCAGCCGGGACGGGAGCCGCGATCGGCTGCAAACTGTAGCCTACAACGGGCACTCCTCGGCAAAAGAAACCCTGGCGTGGCCGTAGCTCAAACGCTGCCGATCGCCCTTGGTGCCATTCCGCTTCTGTTAGCACCTGCATCCCGTGGGCTGTGGGGATAAGCTGGACGGGGGTTTGCCGCGATCTGGTGATTAAAAGATGAGTTGGCTGAAACATTTCGTTAATGCTCCTGGTCAATAGGCCGTTAAATCTTAGGGTCACGGCCTGCTATCTGCCCATAGCGTAACAAAAATATTAAGTTGTGTAATATTCTCTCATAAAGTTAATCGGTGGGGATTGCCGCGATCACAGGTACGGGTTTCCGGTGTGTTCATCACCGAGTGGTCTTAGGGGGGGCCAGTGACCCAATGGTTATCCCTGTGGCACCGCCATCCCTAGGGCGAGCGCTATACACTGGGGAGGCAGATACCCTCGTAACTTTGCGCTTATGCCTCAGTTATTTCCTGCTCCCTCCCAACCCATGCCGCTACTCCCGTCGCTGCCAGATACCGTTACGGCCCTCAGAATTGCGCCTGCCCAAGTGGTACGCGGTCGAGGGATTCTGGGGCCGATGACGGCGACGATCGCCCGCTTAGGCCAGCGGCCCCTGGTGATTGGCGGGGCACAAACTTTAGCACTACTCATGGCCCAGTGGCAACCGGGTTTGGACACCCATTCCCTCGCGATCGCCCAGGCGAAGTATACCCCCGACTGTAGTGAAGCTAGCCTCCAGCGATTGCGCGATCGGGTCGCCGCCCACGAGGCGGATGTGGTGATTGGGGTGGGGGGCGGTAAAGCACTCGATACGGCCAAATTGCTGGCAGCGCAATGCCAGGTGCCGATCGTTACCATCCCCACCGCTGCCGCCACCTGTGCCGCCTGGACCGCTCTCTCAAATGTCTATTCTGACCAGGGGGCTTTTCTCTATGATGTGGGCCTGAGTCGCTGCCCGGATTTGCTCATCCTCGACTATGACCTGGTTGCGACGGCCCCCCAACGCACACTGGTAGCCGGGATCGGTGATGCCTTGGCCAAATGGTACGAAGCCTCGGTTAGCAGCGGCCATGCTTCGGATACCCTAATCATCGCCGCTGTGCAACAGGCGCGGGTGCTGCGCGATATCCTCTTGCAAAAGTCCCTGGCGGCTCTCCAGGCCCCCGGTAGCGAAGTCTGGCAGGAGGTGGTTGATGCGACGGTATTAATGGCGGGGGTGATTGGCGGTCTTGGGGGTGCCCAATGCCGCACGGTGGCTGCCCATGCGGTCCACAACGGCCTCACCCACCTGACGGCAACGAAGCGCTTCCCCACCCTACATGGGGAAAAGGTGGCCTATGGCATCCTGGTGCAACTGCGACTAGAGGAAATGCTCCAGGGTAGCCAACTGGCGATCGCGGCCCGTCACCAATTACTAAGCTTCTATCAAACCATTGGGTTACCCACCTCTTTACATGACTTGGGCCTAGCTGAGGTCACCCTGGCGGAACTGGAGCAAGCGGCGGCGATCGCCTGTGCCCCGACCTCAGATTTGCACCACCTGCCCTTCCCCGTCGTCCCGACCCAACTGGTGGCAGCGATGGTTTCCACCACTGCCCCCAGCGAGATCAGCGGTAGCCGTTATGCCATCAGCAACTCCCAGGGGCAGCATACGCCCCCCGATAGCGCCCCAGCGAACACCCCAGCGTCCCAAGAATTGGCCCCCTGAGGCTTACCATGCTTAAGTAGGGCACAGGTCGCGATCGGGGAGGTTGCGCATGGATATCGGCATTCCTAAGGAAACGAAGGATCAGGAGTTTCGGGTGGGCTTGAGTCCGAGTAGCGTGCGGGTGTTAACGGAACGGGGACACCACGTTTGGATCGAAACAGGGGCTGGGTTGGGCGCAGGCTTCACGGATGCGGACTATCATCAGGCCGGGGGACACATTGTCCATACCGCTGCCCAGGCGTGGAATCACCCCCTGGTGGTTAAGGTGAAGGAACCGCTGGCCAGTGAATATGAATGTCTGCAAACGGGCCAGGTGCTTTTCACTTACCTGCATCTCGCCGCCGATCGCACCCTCACCGAAAGACTGATCGCCAGTGGCACCACCGCGATCGCCTACGAAACAGTCGAATTACCCGATCAACGCTTGCCCTTGTTAACCCCGATGAGCATTATTGCCGGACGCCTATCTGTACAATTTGGGGCACGGTTTTTAGAACGGCAGCAGGGGGGGCGGGGGGTGCTCCTGGGCGGTGTACCGGGGGTGCAACCGGGTCAGGTGGTGATCCTGGGGGGCGGCGTTGTTGGGACGGAGGCAGCCCGGATGGCAATCGGTCTCGGTGCCCAGGTGAAAATTCTGGATATCAATGTCGATCGCTTGGGCTATCTGGAAACCTTGTTTGGTTTTCGCGTAGAACTGTTGTATAGCCATCCCAGCCAGGTGGATGCAGCAGTTAGGAATGCTGACCTATTGATTGGGGCTGTCTTAGTCCCAGGGCGACGGGCACCCATCCTGGTGCCGCGATCGTTGGTCGAACAGATGCGCCCAGGGTCAGTGATTGTTGATGTGGCTGTTGATCAGGGGGGCTGTGTCGAAACCCTACGGCCCACCTCCCATACCCAACCCACCTATGTGGAGGCCGGGGTGGTGCATTATGGGGTCCCCAATATGCCGGGGGCCGTCCCCTGGACAGCAACCCAAGCCCTCAATAACAGCACGTTACCCTATGTTGTGAAGCTAGCCGATCACGGTCTGAAAGCCCTAGAAACTGATCTGGCCTTGGCTCAGGGATTGAATGTTCACCAACAGCGACTTGTGCATCCCGCTGTCAAGGACGTGTTCCCGGATCTCGCCTAGGTCCTCGCCTCGGCTCTGCGCTAGGCTCTACGGGGGATGCCCCATCCCCTAGGCCCGTTACCCCATCAACCGCACGCGGTGTGCCCAAGGAGGTTTATATGAAACGACGTGAATTTATGGTCTGGGTTGGCTTTGGCACCCTGGCGAGTTCCCTGCCGGTGGCGATCGCGGCCTGCCTGTCGCCGAGCCAAGCGGCTACCTCCCCCGCCACACCCTCGAGGCCGACAGGGGTATCCCCCGATCGTCGCCTTGCGGCAACGCCGCGATCGGACGGCTTTGTAGCGATTGGAACCGTGGCCCAACTGAACCAGTCTGGAGCCATTATCAACAAAGATTTTGAGCCGAATGGGGTAGCAGTTATCCGGGACCCAGCCAATGTGGCTAACCTGATAGCGGTGAGTGCAGCCTGTCCTCACCGGGGGTGTACGGTACGTTGGAACGGCTCCCAGTCCCGTTTTGCCTGTCCCTGTCACGGGTCCCAATTTCAACCCAATGGTGCTGTTGCCAAGGGGCCTGCGAATAAACCCTTAGCAGCCTATGCCGCCAAAATCGAGGGCGATCGGGTACTCGTTAAAGTTTCCTAGATCAAGACTCTGGACAGCAGTCAACGTAGGCTTGAACACAACGCTCATTCATCACACGCTTGGGGATAAAAAATCCAAGATAACTCAAGTCATGCCATACCGCAGGGAATTTTGGCATTGGGTTGGGTTTGAAGAGTCGCGATTGTCCTAGATTTAGCGAGCGATCACGACTGGATTGCTAATATGTTAAGGAGAGTTGATGTCAATTAACCAGTTCTCATCAATAACTTCTAGATTGCCATCTAAGACTAGGATGAGTTCACCCATTGTTGTGACAGATGATGGTTGAAGGGTTGATGAAGCAGCACTTAGGGGAATTGTAAGGGAGTATTTTAATGACAACCAGTTAATTACAATCAGTTAACATTGCCTGCCTCTTGGGAAGTTAATCCTACTCTGATCGAGGGGTGGAAGCTAGACATGGCCTGAATCATAGCAATGGCCTGAATCATAGCAAGCGATCCGCCTCTCAACAATCGCACTCCGGCAATACGCTCCCAACGCTGAATGCCCACTAGCTGAATGCCCAAATATTGGCCGCCCTGGGATGCCGCTTAAGCGTGGTGATCTAGCCAGGTGATCACCGCTTCCGGCTGGGTGAAATCGAGTAATGCCTCACCCAAGGCTTCCAATTGCTCCACGGGCAGCGATCGAATGCGGGTTTCTAGTGCGGGTTCCAGATCACCAAAGCGGTGTTTGAGCAGCCGCAACACCAGCGAGATCTCGCGTTGGAGTCCTTGCTGGAGTCCTTGTTGTACCCCTTTGCTCAGGATGTCTTGATAGATCACCGATTCCTTCACAATCTCCTCCCGCAGGATTTGCTGAATCACTGTTTTCTCTAATACTAAGCCCGCTAGGACAGCGGTGGCAGCAGCGACGTTCCCTTTAATGCCGCGATCGGGCAAACGTTCAATTCGTTGGGCGATTTCCCGGAGGGTAGCGGTTTTATCGGGCGTGCCACATAGGATCGCTAATGGCCACAGGCCGGGAAACGGCAACAGGTCAGCGGGGGCACATTCCCACAGCCGAATCACCTCAAACTCATGGCGCATTCCGGAAATTTCAAATACGGTTTGGTAGACCCGCTCCGATCGCGTTGGTTTGAGGTAAATCACAATTTGGCGCATGGGCAGATTGGGATACCGGCGGTAACCGCGTAGGCGATACTCGGCCATGCGATAGGGAATTGGGGCCTCTGGTTGGGTTTGAAATTCGATCTGGAGCAAGAGCTGGTCGGCAGCCAGCAAAATCAGCGCATCAGCCCGCATCGGTTCGACGGACAATTCCGAGGGACTGAGTTGGGTTAAGCCAATGGTGTCGCCCAATAACCACTGGGCAAAGTCTTGCGTATAGGTTTCGGCCAGGAATTTGCAAACGTTGTCGTACATACCAGAGAAAACAGCGAAGAACTCCAGCCAACCGCCCCTGCCCGCGCAAGGATTCAAAGCCAACATCAGCCAGCGTTACGTCCGGAGCATCGCGCTATTACTAGGACATCCGATCGATCGTCCGGTATTGAATTGCCTCCGCCACATGCTGACTCTGGATCTGTTCCTCCCCGGCTAAATCCGCGATCGTGCGGCTCACCTTGAGAATACGATCGGTCGCCCGTGCCGATAATCCCAATTTGCGAATCGCCGTTTCCAGAAGGGTTTGACTGGTATCATCCAACCGGCACCACTGGTGCAGATGACGGCTTTGCATTTCCGCATTCGATCGCACGGTGGGTTCGGCCTGGAACCGTTGCTGGGCCTGGGCACGGGCGGTTTGCACGCGATCGCGCACACTGGTCGAGGCTTCCCCCTGGGGTTGGCGGGTAATTTCCTCCGGTTTGAGGCGATTCACGGCGACTTGCAGATCAATGCGATCCATGAGGGGACCAGAGAGCTTCGCCCAGTATTGCTCCCGTTGGCGGGGTGAACAGGTGCAGGGTTGGATCGTGTCGCCAAAATAGCCGCAGGGACAGGGGTTGGTACTGGCCACCAGCATAAATTGGGCCGGGAACATGACCGACTGGCGGGTGCGGGAAATCGTCACCTGCCCATCTTCGAGGGGTTGGCGCAGAAATTCCAGGACATCCCGCTTAAATTCCGTCAGTTCATCGAGAAATAAGACCCCGCGATGGGCCAGGGAAATTTCCCCCGGTCGCGGAAAGCTGCCCCCGCCCACCAGGGAAGGTCCTGAGGCCGAATGGTGAGGGCTGCGAAAGGGGCGAGTGCCCACTAACCGCCCGCGATCCTTGAGTAACCCCGCCACGGAGTGGATTTGGGTCACCTCTAGGGCCTCGTCAAAGGTCAACGGCGGCAAAATCCCCGGTAATCGGCGGGCTAGCATGGTTTTCCCACTGCCGGGAGGTCCCACAAAAATCAGGTTATGGCCCCCTGCCGCCGCAATTTCCAGTGCCCGACGCGCATGGGCTTGGCCTTTGACATCTTTTAAGTCTAAGTGGCCGCGCTGCTGGCGGAGCAATTCTTCCTTCGGGTCCAGTTGGGTCGGTTGGTACGAGCCGGGGTTATTGAGAAAGTCTGCAACATCGGCCACATGCTGAAACCCATAGACCTTCAGGCCCTTCACAACAGCCGCTTCCTGGGCGTTGTCGGCGGGAACCAATAGGGTGGAGATGCCCAACTGCTGGGCCGTGGCGGCGATCGGCAACACCCCTGCGATCGCCCGTAAACTGCCATCCAGGGAGACTTCCCCTAGAAATAAATACTGATCCAACTGTTCTGCGCTCACCTGCTCCGACGCCGCCAGAATGCCCACACTAATGGGTAAGTCAAAACTGGGGCCTTCCTTGCGTAAATCGGCGGGGGTAAGGTTAATCACCACCTTGCGCATGGGGAACGCATAACCCGCATTTTTCAGCGCCGCCCGCACCCGTTCCCGTGACTCCTGCACGGCAGCATCGGGTAACCCCACCACCGTAATTCCCGGTAAGCCCCCGGAAACATCAATTTCGACCCCCACCTTCACTGCATCAATGCCAACTAGGGATGCACTCCAGACTCTCGCAAGCATAGCGATCGCGTTCTCTTTTGCAACTTGAACAACTGGGACCCAATCATTTCCCCAAGCGCGAATCCGGTCCCAATAGGTTTAGTTAACCCGTTTCCCTTACCAGAAACGTCAGTTGCATTGAATTTTTGTCCCCAGGCCCCATTGCTTAAAGTTCTTAATATGCGCTTAGTAGACAGAGGGGATCGTTCTCCCCGAAGATGGACGTTAATCTGCTTTGTCCAGGAAATTCTCTATGACCAGCGCCAACTTCCCGATCGATCTGAGTGCCTACCAACGGATTAAGCTTGATCCGGCCAGTCCCACCCTAACGTCCGACCAAAAAGCAGCACTTCAGGCCAATATTCAACTCTGTCGGGATGCGATCGTCTTTTTCACTGCTACGGGAGCCGCCAAGGGTGTCGGGGGACATACGGGCGGACCCTACGATACGGTGCCGGAAGTGGTGATCCTGGATGCGTTTTTCCGGGGCGCACCGGACAAGTTTGTGCCGATCTTTTTCGATGAAGCGGGACACCGGGTGGCAACCCAATACCTATGGGCCGCGTTGAACCATGACTTACCCGCCGAGCAGTTAATGCGCTACCGGGAAGCCAACTCGACCCTGCCCGGTCACCCGGAATTAGGGTTAACCCCAGGGGTGAAGTTTAGCTCCGGACGCTTGGGGCACATGTGGCCCTATGTCAATGGCGTGGCCCTAGCCCATCCTGATAAAGCGGTGTTTTGTCTGGGGTCTGATGGCTCGCAACAGGAAGGCAATGATGCGGAAGCAGCCCGGATGGCGGTGGCGAAGAACATTAATGTGAAGCTGCTGATTGATGACAATGATGTGACGATCGCCGGGAACCCCTCCCACTATCTCCCCGGTTTCAGTCTGGCAAAAACCCTGTCAGGGCATGGGTTGACGGTCCTGGAAGGGGATGGCGAAGATCTGGAGGGTCTCTACAGCCGCATTTGCCAAGCGATTAACACACCAGGACCGATCGCGGTGATCAACAAGCGGCCAATGGCGGTGGGCATTGAAGGCTTGGAAGGCTCAAACCACGGTCATGATGTGATTTCGGTGAAACTGGCGCTGCAATACCTGGAAGCACGCGGTCGCACGGCAGCGGTCGAGTACCTCAAGAGTATTGAAAAGCCCCAAAACACCTACACCTTCCTGGGGTCAAGCAGTGAAACCGGGGCCAACCGCAATGTCTTTGGTGATGCCGTGGTCTCAATTCTGGGCCGCATGAGCGAAGAGGATCGCAAGCAAAAAGTATTGTGCGTCGATAGTGATCTGGAGGGGTCCTGTGGTTTGGCGCAAATCCGCAAGGCGTTCCCGGAAATCTTCGTCAGCGGTGGCATCATGGAGCGCTGCAACTTCTCTGCGGCAGCCGGTTTTGGTATGGAGGAGGACCGCCAGGGCATTTTCGCCACCTTCAGCGCCTTCCTGGAAATGATCATTTCCGAAATCACAATGGCGCGGCTCAATAACTCCAACGTCCTCTGCCACTTCTCCCACGCCGGGATCGACGACATGGCCGACAATACCTGTCACTTCGGCATTAACAACTTTTTTGCCGACAACGGCCTGGATGACGGCTACGAAACCCGGCTCTATTTCCCCGCCGATCCGCGCCAGATGGAAGCCTGTATCGAAACCATTTTCCACCAGCCCGGTCTGCGGTTTGTCTTCTCAACGCGATCGAAGGTGCCGATGATCCTCGATACCGAGGGTAAGGAAATGTTTGGAGGGGATTACCTGTTTGCTCCTGGCAAGGATGAGGTGATTCGCGAAGGGACAGCCGGGTATATTGTCAGTTTTGGGGATGCCCTGTACCGGGCGTTGGATGCGGTGGAGCGCCTGAAGCAGGAGGGCATTGATGTGGGCCTGATCAACAAACCCACCCTCAACGTTGTTGATGAGGACATGATGGCCAAGATTGGCAAGGCCCCCTTTGTGCTAGTCGTGGAAGCCTTCAACCGTAAAACGGGCCTGGGTAGTCGCTTCGGCTCCTGGTTGCTGGAGCGGGGGTTCGCACCGAAGTATGCCTACTTGGGTACCCACGAGGAAGGCTGCGGTGGTCTCTGGGAGCAGTATCCCTACCAAGGCATTGACCCCGTGGGCATCATGGCGAAAGTCAAGTCCCTGATCGCGGATTGCTAGGCATCTTGCCTGCCCCATTGACACTTTTCTTGTGGGGTAGGCATCTTGCCTGCCCTTAGGCATCTTGCCCGCCCTTTTAGGCATTTTGCCTGGCCCGTTGACACTTTTCTTATGAGCTAGACATCTTGCGTGCCCCATTAATTCTCCAGTGACAATTGGAGTAATTGATGCCTTGGGAAAACGTCAACGGGTTTCCAAGGCGTGTACCCGTGCTTGCAAGTCACGGATCTCCTGCCGTAATTCAACCACCAGGGTGGCCAACCGCGTAAAGCGAGACTCGGCTGTGTCGCTTGGCTCCAGCGATGGGGCAGGGCTTGACATCGTAGCAGGATTAGGCGGGAGGGGGACGGGCGGCGGGCGATCGACACTAGCGGCTAGGCGGTTGACCTGCGATCGCAGATTTCCTAACTCCGTTTCCAATTGGGATATGCGCCAGTCCGTATTGCTAAATTGGGCACGGGTAGGGGAACTGACTACGAGGATACTGATGAGCAGTCCTAATCCCAACAGGATGGAAATCAATCGTTGCCACATAGGTTTATCTGAATTGAAACGGCTACTTTCTACATGATGCTAGCGACGATCGCAGACTAAGGAGTTATCCCACGCTCAAATGTATAAACATACACTGATTATTGATTGAGTATTACAAAGTTAATCAAGCACTCCCAAAATTTATGGAAGCCCTCAGGAATTTTATACGGAATTCCTACCTTGGTGCGGGAATTTATAGTTAGAAACGCTGAAGGGTAGAGCAACTTTGCCGCCCACTCAAAGTTTAGAATTTGATGACATTGATTGGATGCTGTTAATGAGCATACAGCACAGATCTTATTCGGAAATTGTTGTGAGAGTGTATGACTCATCATAACGTAATGAGGTGTTTTCTATGCGATTCCATTCGTTAACCAAGCGCTTGGCTGGCCTATTCCTAATTAGTGTACTTGGCGCAACCAGTGTTAATTTACCCGCGATCGCCCAGCGCGGTATGCCGGGACGACGCGTGGTTGGTGGTACCCGGGGTGGTCCTTGCTTTCCTGACCATGTGATCAGTCAAAAAGGTCATGAAATTCCGGTTTTTCCGATTGCGCTTATACCCGAAAATGGTATTAGCCTAACCACGTCAGCCCAACCCAAAATTTTTTGGTACCAAGGAACGTTCCGGCCTGATCTGGAAAATTTTAGGACCCTGCCGAAAACAGAGCAGGTGCATTTTCAGCTCGTCTCCCAACGCAGTGGCGAAACGGTCTACGAAACAACGGTGATGATCCCCAACGGTCAACCGGGTATTTACAGTGTGACCCTGCCTCCCGCTGCGATCGCATTGACGGTAGGAGAAGCGTATAACTGGCGGGTTAACCCGATCTGTAGTGCGGTTGGTCATGTGGATGGGGTGGATGAGGATGCAGAGCGGAATATTTACTGGGTTGGGGGCGCCCTCCAACGGGTTGCCGCCTATACTGAGCCAGCCAGCGAGCAGGCCGGGGTCAAAGCGCTAGCAATTGCTAAAAATGGTATCTGGAGCGATGCCCTCTCGACCTTGGCGGATGCCGCCTGTGAGCGGCCTGATGATCCCGCTTTAACCCGTGCTTGGACAGAAATGTTGGCCATGCTGCATTTGGAAGCCGACGGGCTGGACCCAAATGTACTCCAGATACCCACGATCTCCCGTCCCCAGTTTGCCTGCCCCTAGGCCATGCGCAGCCGCATAACACAACCCACGGATGCTGTCTCAATCTATCCTCAGACGATCACATCTTGAACGTGGGATAGCCGTCTCGGCTGTCTCAGGGGTCGGTATTCTTCTGGGGGGATTCTAGACAGTTAAAGATGCAACGTATAATAACCTCGTTCAACACTGTTCAACAGTCAGCAGTACCCCATCCCCCCGGCGATCGCCCCCGGCGGTGCGTACCGGATACTTTTCTGCTGACAGCATTGTTTCAATGAGGATTTTACGGGCATGGCGCGGCTAGCACTGCTGAGTGTGTCAAACAAGTCTGGACTGGTCGCGTTAGCCCAGACCCTCGTTCAGGAATTTGGTTTCACCCTGGTCAGTAGCGGCGGCACGGCCCAAGCGCTGAAGGACGCGGGTCTACCGGTAATCAAGGTGGCAGAACACACGGGGTCGCCGGAAATCCTGGGAGGCCGGGTCAAAACCCTCCACCCCCGCATTCATGGGGGTATCCTGGCCCGTCGCGATCGGGCGGACGATCGGGCGGACCTTGCCGCCAACGACATCCCCGCGATCGAACTGGTAGTGGTGAATCTCTACCCCTTTGAGCAAACGATCGCCCAACCTGGGGTTGATCTGAGCGACGCGATCGAACAGATTGATATCGGTGGCCCCACCCTTGTCCGGGCCAGTGCTAAAAACCATGCCTTCGTCACGATCCTGTGTGACCCCAGCCAGTACGACGCCTATCTCCAGGAATTGCGCCAGCAGGGGGGGGAACCGTCCCTCGCCTTTCGGCAAGCCTGTGCCCTAAAAGCCTTTGAACATACCGCTGCCTACGATCGGGCCATTACCACCTACCTCAGCCAACACTTCCAGGCGGAGGACGAGACTAGCCCCCTACCCGAAACCCTGCTCGTGTCAGGGCAACAGCACCAGAGTTTGCGCTATGGCGAAAATCCCCACCAGGCCGCCGTTTGGTATCGCAGGGGGACAACTCCACGGGGCTGGGCCGCCGCCACCCAGGTGCAAGGCAAGGAATTGAGCTACAACAACCTGGTCGATCTCGAAGCCGCGCGGGCCTTGATCGCTGAATTTGGGCCGGAGCAAGCGGCGGTTGCCATCCTCAAACACACTAATCCCTGTGGGGTAGCCCTGGGGGAGCATCTGGCAGAAACCTACGATCGTGCCTTTAATGCCGATGCCACTTCAGCCTTTGGGGGCATTGTGGCCCTCAACCAGGCGATCGATGGGGCCACCGCCGAACGTCTGAGCCAAACCTTTTTAGAATGTATTCTGGCTCCGGCCTGTGATCCCGATGCGGCAGCCATCCTTCAGAAAAAATCCAAACTGCGCCTTTTAATCCTGCCCGATCTCACCACGGGCGAACCCATAACCGTTAAGGTGATTGCCGGGGGCTTCCTAGCCCAGACCGCCGATCGCGGCAACACCGAGGACATGGATACCAACACCTGGCAAGTGGTAACCCAAAAACAGCCCACGTCGGCAGAGATGGTCGAACTCCTGTTCGCCTGGAAAGTGGTGAAACACGTGAAATCGAATGCGATCGTGGTCACCCGCGATCGCACCACCGTAGGCGTGGGGGCGGGTCAGATGAACCGGGTTGGCTCGGTGCAAATTGCCCTGACCCAGGCAGGCGAGCAGGCCCAGGGTGCCGTCCTAGCCAGTGACGCCTTTTTCCCCTTTGCGGACTCGGTGCAGGCGGCAGCGGCGGCAGGGGTGAGCGCGATCGTGCAGCCGGGAGGCAGTGTCCGGGATGCGGATTCAATTCAAGCCGCGAATGACTTGGGCATCGCAATGGTGTTTACGGGCAAACGGCACTTCTTGCATTAGCCTGGAGTTGCCTGCGGTTAGCCCTCGTGCGGGGAGCGATGCTATACCTGGGCAACGCCCGGTCATTGCTCGGTTTCAGGGGCTTAGCCCCTTCTAGGTGCCTGAAAGGTATACAAATTTTCGATGACTTGGACCCAACTCCGGCTGAGACTAGCCAAGAGGCGATCGCCCTTTTCCCGCGTTGCCGGGAGCGGATCACCCATAACCCCACTCTGGCTGATATCCTGGGTCACCCAGGCAAAGGGAAGTTTACCCTCAACGCTCAGAAGACTATCGGCGGGTAAATCGGGCGGGTATTCAGCCACGGCCTCATCCATGTGGACCTGATCCGGCAACAGCGCAAGCATCAGGCTTGTTTCCGCATCCCCGGCATGGATGCCGAGTTCCTGCTCCTTGGGGGTTAACAGGGTTTCTGCCTCGTGGGGGACACGCCAGACAAACAGGGGGAATACCCAAAAGTCTCCATAGCGCTGGTGTAAATCCCGTGCCGCCGTCTCGACAACTTGGGGTTGGCCACCGTGGGCGTTGACGAAGGCCAGCTTGCGAAATCCTGCTCGATAAAGACTTTCCCCTACCTCCATTAACAGGGCCAGTAGGGTCTGGGCTGTGAGGGTGACGGTGCCGGGGAAGTGCCAGTGTTCGTTGGATTTGCCGTAGTACAGCGTGGGCAGGGCATAGGCAGGGATATCCGGACTCAGATCCCGCAGTGCTCGACCGATGACAGCAGTGGCGATCGCGCTATCGACAATCAGCGGCAGGTGGGGACCATGTTGCTCGATCGCACCGATCGGTTGCAGCAGGACCACGGATTCCCGATCGGGCAGCGCGGCAATTTGGGTCCAAGTCAGATAGGGGAAAAAGCGATCCGGGGGGATAAAGCCATGCATCTTGCCGTTATACCTTGACTGACGCGATCTGGAAGAATTATGCCTTAAATCCTGTGGGATAGACGTCGCGGCTGTTTCTGGCTGGGCAGGATGCCCGATCCTACCCACCATTGCGTTATTCGAGCGCATGAGGCTCTATATCTACCCTGCCGCTGAGCCGTGCCCTCGATTTGCACCCACCCGTCAAAATCGGTACAGTTAGCAACAGGAAAGTCCGCCATGCTCAATGGTGTATTGTGCCGTCCAAACCTGGAGATTTAGATCATGGCAACGGTGTTGCTGCTCCTCCTCTTCATCTTTCTGGTCTGGGATTTCTACTGTATGAAGCGGGTCGAGGCGGAAATTCGCCGCCAGCGACGGCATAAGATTGACGATTTGGAAAGTTTTGTCGAACGGCGATCGGGCTATAACCGAGGTTGGGATTAGGGACCGCCCATTGCCTGTCCGGCTAACCAGCCTGTTGTCCAGGCGTTTTGGAAGTTAAAGCCCCCCGTAATGCCATCAATATCCAGGATTTCGCCTGCGAGGTAAAGGCCGGGACAGCAGCGGCTGGCCATTGTTTTGAAGTCCACTTCCGGCAGGGACACACCGCCACAGGTCACAAATTCTTCTTTAAAAACACCTTTACCCGTAACAGCATAGTCCCCCCGCAGGAGTTGGTCGCTGAGTTGATTGAGGGCGGTTTTCGCGAGTTCGGCCCAATGGCGCTCGGGCGCAATCCCCACATGGTGAACCAGGCTTTGCCAGAGACGGCGGGGCAGGGGTAAGGGACAGTGGGCCGCGATCGCCCGTTTGGCCCAGGTTTGTTTTGTCGTTAGCAGCAGAGTGCGGAGGCGATCGGGGGTGAAGTCGGGTACCCAGTTAATCAGGAGGCTAGCTTGATAACGATGCGCCTGGAGCGATCGTGCGCCCCAAGCCGATAGTTTGAGGACAGCGGGTCCACTCAGGCCCCAGTGGGTGATGAGTAAGGGGCCGGTTTGGGTTAAGGTGGCCGTACCTACCTGCAGACGCAGGTGGACGTTGGCAACACTGACCCCCGCGAGATCTTGCAGCCGGGGATCGGTCACATTAAAGGTAAAAAGAGACGGGACGGGCGGTTGCAGGGTATGCCCTAACTGTTGGGCAATCTGGTAGCCACGGGGATTACTGCCAGTGGCAAGGAGGACCCGATCGCCCGTGATGACTTCGCCCGATCGCAGAACGGCTCGAAACAGGTGATCCTGAGATTCTACTCGTACTACGGGGGCTTGGGTCCGCAATTGTACCCCAGCCCGATCGGCGGCTTGCAAGAGACATTGAACGATCGTTTCGGAGTCGTCACTGATGGGAAACATCCGGCCATCGGCTTCGGTCTTCAGTTGAACCCCGTGGGCGGCAAACCAGGCGATCGTATCGCGGGGCTGGAAACGGGTGAAGGGACCGCGCAGTGCCCGACTGCCACGGGGATAGGCTTGACAGAGGGTGGCGGGGTCAAAGCAGGCATGGGTGACATTACAGCGCCCGCCGCCGGAAATGCGCACCTTCGCGAGGGGCTGGGGTCCCGCTTCTACAATGCAGATGCGGCTGTTGGGGTGGGCTTCTGCCGCCACGATCGCCCCAAAGACCCCTGCTGCGCCTCCCCCAATCACAACGATCGTTGTGGTTTTGCTGTGCAATCTACGTTCCTGCCCGGATAGCCAACCCAGTTGTCGAGCTGATGCGATTCTGGGCAGAATTATAGTATCAGTCGATCGCAAATTGAATGTGGCCTAGCCATCTTAGCTGTCTGGATGGCAGGCAGGATGCCTACCCCACAATTAGCATGGCCTCGCCATCTGAGTTGTTTGGGTGGCAGGCAGGATGCCTACCCCACAATGGCTTTTTGATCGACTGAGTACAGCGATCGTTCCGGCTAGCGATCTCGCCCCCTGGAGGCAAGCCATGCCCTTTGAAGCGTTAGATCTCACCACCCCCGCCCCGGTTCTTTCCTGGGCGAGCCATGAATTAGGTCATGACGAATTGCGTATGGCGAAGAACATGGCGTCATTACCTTTTGTCTATAAACATATCGCTCTAATGCCAGATGTTCATCTGGGCAAAGGGGCATTGGTAGGGTCAGTGATTGCAACCAAGGAAGCGATTATCCCGGCGGCTGTCGGAGTTGATATCGGTTGCGGTATGTGTGCTATAAAAACACCATTTCAAGCTGAACACCTAGAGGGAAAATTTAAAAAAATTCGCCTTGATATTGAAGCGGAAATTCCGGTGGGTTTTGATGAAAATAAGGCAATTGAAAAAGCCGTCATTAACTGGCAGGGCTGGCAACACTTTAAGGACTTGCATCCGAGAGTACAACACCTCGAAGGTAAGGCCATGAAGCAATTAGGATCGCTGGGCGGTGGTAACCATTTTATTGAAGTCTGTCTGGATACCGACGATGCGGTTTGGTTGATGCTTCATTCTGGTTCGCGTAATATCGGGAATATGTTGGCTCAACAGCATATCGAGACGGCAAAGGGCTTGATGAAATTGGCCCAGCAGTCTCTCCCTGATCCCGATCTCGCTTATTTCCTAGCTGGGACCCCGGAGTTTGCCGCCTATTGGCACGATTTGCAATGGGCACAAGCCTATGCCCACTTTAACCGGGATGTGATGATGGCCCGATTCCAACGCATTATTGAAAAATACCTGGCTGGTGGTAAGCCAACCCGCCCCCTCATGATCATTAATTGCCATCACAACTATGCGGAAAAGGAAGTCCATTTTGGTGAAGACGTTTATGTGACTCGCAAGGGAGCCGTCCGTGCCCAGCCAGAAGATTATGGTATTATTCCCGGTTCAATGGGGGCTAGGTCCTATATTGTTAAAGGCAAGGGAAATGTTGAGAGTTATTGTTCCTGTTCCCACGGTGCGGGACGCTTGATGTCGCGCCATCGGGCCAAAAAGGAATTTACCCTGGATGATTTGATTCAACAAACCCAGGGTGTGGAGTGCCGGAAGGATACGGGCGTGATTGATGAAATTCCGGCGGCCTATAAACCGATCGAGGAAGTTATGGCGAGTCAGTCGGATTTAGTGGAGGTGGTGGCCAGTTTAAAGCAGGTGGTGTGTGTCAAAGGTTAGGAGCTATCTGGGTGTGTACCCAATCCTGAATCAGGACATTAACAACTTCAGGAATTTCATCCTGGGGACAATGGCCCGCCTCTGGGAGTTCGATGAATTGCTGAACCGCCGGAAACTCCGCAAGCTGGCGACCCAGGGCGATCGGTTCCCACGGGTCCTGCGCCCCCCACAGGATCAGGGCTGGACAGGGCAGAATGGGCAGCAAATCCTCCGGCAAGGGACCTTGGGAATAACGGGTAAACGCCAGGAACACATCCACCGCCCCTGGATCTTGGGCGGGAGCCATCAGCAACTCGATCAACTCATCGGTCACCGCCTCGGTGTTGCCATAGGCTTGCAGCAAAATTTTGCGCACCGTTGCCGGACGGGCAAATTGACGGAAAAAAAGTTGTCCCAACCAGCGCGAGGTAAACAGGCGTTGCAACAGCGGTGCCCCCCAGCGTTGCATCCAGGGTAAATTGGCTCGCTTGCGATCGTGCAATAACCGCAAGGAACAATTGAGCAGCACGACCCCCTGTACCAGATCCGGAGCCGACACTGCCGTTTGCATGACTGCTACACAGCCGATCGAATTCCCGATAAAAAACGCCGGCCCCCCCACAACTTCCCGACAGAAATCTGCCAACTGGGCGGCCCAGGTTTCAAACGTATAGCTCACTTCCCCTTGAGGTTTGGGTTTGGCTGAGCCGCCGAATCCCAACAGATCGATCGCGTACACTCGGCAGCTACTGGCCAAGACCGGCACATTCTTACGCCAGTGTCCTAAGGAGGCCCCAAAGCCATGCACCAGCACCAACGCGGGTCCTGTCGCGCCCTCGGCTTGATAGGCGATCGCAAACCCTCGCCACAACCACGTTTGGGCTTCAGATTTGGATGATCTTGAAGCGTTCGGAGTGGTCGGGGAAGCCGAAGTTGAAAGGGGTGTCATCCTACCAGAAGGGAGCATCATCAACTTTAGCGTTCTGAATCTGAGGTTAAGGGACGGGATACTAGTGGAGCGTCAAGTTTAAAACGAGGGCTTCGACAAGCTCAGCCGAGTTCTGCTCACCCTGAGCTTGTCGAAGGGGCTTGGGCCTATTGGCAACCCATCACTTTCGGGCTGACAGACCACTAGGGCAGCGCATAGTTTAATTATGTAACGTTTGTCGTGCTGGCTCTAGTAGTCTAGTAGTCTGTCATGCCTAAAATGACGGGTTGTAGGTTGGCGTCGAGCCTGCGAGACCCAACACGATCCCGAACTTTGTTGGGTTTCACTGCGTTTGCCGCAACCTACCAAATCAGCCTTGACAGACTACTAGCCCGCAACGCCTCAAGTCGTTACTACCAACGTTGCGGAACTTGATATTGACTGTACTACAGCACTTTCATACTTGGTGAGGTACAGACAAGGGGCTTAAGCCCCTTGTTCACAAGGCTTGAC
>JBBILC010000018.1:33879-49196 GCA_037445115.1 Coleofasciculaceae cyanobacterium bin_20 | reverse complement strand
GTGTTAAGCACGCCGCCAGCGTTCATCCTGAGCCAGGATCAAACTCTCCATGTTATTCCTTAGACCCGTAAGCCTAATTCATTCACTTCGAGTATCCCAGAACTCTCGTTCCGGTTATCCGTCTGACTCACCAATCACCTCTAGGTTCCCCTTTCCATGATTGGCTCGCCTCTGTTATAATTGACTGAACTTAATCAGCCCATTCTTCTTGACGAGGTCTTCTTTCGTCTGGCTTCCAAGTTATTCTTCTGTCTAGGTGCTGACGCCCTCGGTTGGCTCGCTTCCGCTCGCCGCTTCCCTGAGCGCTTTTCTAGATTAGCTAACCCCAATAAACTTGTCAACCCCCTAAAACTACTTTTTTGGAAAAGATTCTCCCAAATAGGCCAAACCTTTGTAGAGTGGGACTTACGGAGTTTTAGGGTGGAACTATGAGTGGGTTAAATGCGGGAGTGGGGGTGCCGCCGCTGATTTTGTTGGAGGCGGATCTGCGCCATTGGCTGCGGGAGGATTTGGGTCGGGGCGATCGCACAACGCAGGCATTACTGGGCGATCGCCCGCAACTGGGTAAAGCCATATGGGTGGCAAAGCAACCGGGGGTCGTGGCGGGGTTGCCGATCGCGGCAGCGGTTTTTCGCTTAGTGGACCCAACAATTGAATGGACGGCGCTAGTAGCAGAGGGAGAACGGTGCGATCGGCTGCTGGCGATCGCGACACTGGCGGGACCCCTGGCGGGCTTGTTGATGGGGGAGCGGGTGGCGCTGAATTTAGTGATGCGGTTGAGTGGGATTGCGACATTGACGCGGCAGTATGTCGAGGCGATCGCGGACCTACCGGCCAAATTTGTGGATACCCGGAAAACAACACCGGGGTTACGGCTCCTGGAGAAATATGCGTCCCAGGTGGGCGGCGCGACCAATCATCGCTTGGGGCTAGATGATGCGGTGATGCTGAAGGATAACCATATTGCGGCAGCGGGGGGGATTGGCGCGGCGATTACCCAGGTGCGTGATCGCATTCCCTATCCCCTGACGATCGAGGTGGAAACCACCACACTGGCAGAAGTTACTGAAGCGCTTGAGTATGGGGCAAATACAATCATGTTGGATAATATGACGCTGCCCATGATGCGGGAGGCGGTGGCGCTGGTCCGCCAGGAGAACCCCAGGGTGAAGCTGGAGGCATCGGGGAATATTACGTTAGAGACGTTGCGATCGGTGGCGGAGACCGGGGTGGACTATATTTCTAGCAGTGCGCCCGTGACGCGATCGCATTGGCTGGATCTCAGTATGAGGATTGACGAATGGAGTCCATAATTTCCCAATTACAAGCTCGCGTTGAACAGGCGTTGGTGGCGGCCTTTGGTGACCAAGTGGCGGGTACTGATCCGCTGTTGGTTCCAGCAAGTAATCCCAAATTTGGGGACTACCAGGCAAATGTGGCGATGTCGTTGGCAAAAACGTTGGGACAGGCTCCCCGGGCGATCGCGGAACAGGTGGTACAGCAGTTGCAGGTGGATGATCTGTGTGAACCGCCGACGATCGCGGGGCCAGGATTTATTAACCTGACGCTGAAACCCAGCTATTTACAAACCTATCTAGCCGCTTTACAAGCTGATCCACGCCTGGGAGTCCCCTTAACGAAATACCCAAAACGCACGATCGTGGATTTTTCCAGTCCCAATATTGCCAAGGAAATGCATGTGGGCCATTTGCGATCGACGATTATTGGCGATGCCTTGGCGCGAACGTTGGAATTTTTAGGGCATGAGGTGCTGCGACTCAATCATGTGGGCGATTGGGGCACCCAATTTGGGATGTTGATTACCTATTTGCGCGAAGCCTATCCCCAGGCATTGACCACTTCAGATGCCCTAGATTTAGGCGACTTGGTGGCGTTTTATCGCAAAGCAAAACAGCGATTTGATGAGGATGCAGCCTTTCAAGAAGCTGCCCGTCAGGAGGTGGTCAAATTGCAATCGGGGGCTAAGGAAACCCTGAAGGCATGGCAATTACTTTGTGAACAATCGCGGCGAGAATTTAAGGTGATTTATGACCTCCTCGATATTCACCTGACGGAACGCGGGGAGTCTTTTTACAACCCCCTGTTGCCAGCCGTGGTAGCTGATTTAGATAAACAGGGGTTATTGGTTGAGGATCAGGGCGCGAAGTGTGTCTTTTTGGAAGGCTTTACGAATAAGGAAGGCAAACCCCAACCGTTGATTGTGCAGAAGTCGGACGGGGGTTATAACTATGCCACGACGGATTTAGCCGCGATCCGCTATCGCACGGAGCAGGATGGGGCCAAACGCTTAATTTATGTGACTGATGCTGGCCAAGCCACCCATTTCGCCCAGGTGTTTCAGGTGGCGCAGCGGGCGGGATGGATTCCCCCCGATGTTGAGGTGATCCATGTGCCCTTTGGGTTGGTGCTGGATGATCAGGGGAAGAAGTTCCGGACACGGGCGGGGGAAACGGTGCGGCTGCGGGATTTGCTCGATGAGGCGATCGCCCATACGCGGGCCGATTTGGAAAAACGGTTACAAGCGGAAGATCGCGTCGAAACAGAGACCTTTAAGCACCATGTGGCCCAAGTTGTGGGCATTAGTGCCGTGAAGTATGCGGACCTCAGCCAAAACCGCACGAAGGACTACCGCTTCAGCTACGACAAAATGTTGGCGTTACAGGGAAATACGGCTCCCTATTTGCTCTATGCCTATGTCCGAATTCAGGGCATCAGCCGTAAGGGGGGGATAGACTTTGGGCATTTAGGGGAAGGGCATCCGATCGCCCTCACGGAGCCAGCCGAGTTGGTGTTGGTCAAACATTTGCTGCATTTGAGCGATGTGATCGCAGCAGTTGAGCAGGAATTACTCCCCAATCGCCTTTGTCAATATCTATTTGAATTAAGCCAGAAGTTCAACCAATTTTTCGAGCAATGTCCCGTGTTACAGTCGGCAGAACCCGCCCGGACTTCCCGCTTAATCTTATGTGATTTAACAGCCCGCACCTTGAAATTAGGCTTATCCCTTCTCGGTATTCCAGTTCTGGAGCGGATGTAGATGCCTATCTGTAGGAGTGAGGAGTGAGGAGTGAGGGGAGCGTGACTCATTCCTCACTGTTTGCTGTCTTGTAGGTGAACTTGAAGCCCGATCGCTAGGAAGAGGATAAGAGGATAAGTTGAAGGGTGGCCAAAATCGGCTATAACAGTGGACATAATCTGAGTGACACTGTTGTGCTAGGCGCAAGGCAGGGTCCCTTGCCCGATCCTACCTGTTTAATAACGAGGTAATCACGAGGAAGTGTTGCATGGCAAACCTGGATCATGTGGCTAAGCTCCGACAAGGTGCGGCTGCCTGGAACGAATGGCGCGACCAAAACCCTGACATCAAACCGGATCTAAGCGGTGCAGATTTGGAAGGGATGCAATTACAGGGAATTAACTTGCAAGCTGCTAATTGTCTTCAAGCCGACTTGATCGAGGCCAATTTAGAAGTCGCCAATCTGGAAGGGGCTAACTTTGTCCAGGCTAACCTGAAGGGGGCCAACCTGCGCTACGCCAACCTCAAGGGAGCCGATCTAGGGGCAGCCTATTGCAGTGGGGGCAACTTTGAAGGGGCGAATCTGTTCATGGCGGATTGCGTTGAAACCAATTTTGAAGCCTGCAATCTCCAGCAAAGTAACCTAGGGGGTGTCGATCTGTATAAGGCTAACCTGCGGCGGGCCAATCTGAAGGAAGCCGATCTACGGGAAGCCAATGTGCGGCGGGCGGAATTAATTGAGGCCGATCTGAGCAATGCCAATCTCTTTCGATCGGATTTTCTCCAGTCCCATTTAATCGAAACGAACCTGAGCTATGCCAATTTGGAAGGCACCAACTTTCTTCAGGCCAACCTGATCCAGGCCAACCTCACAGGGGCGAATGTCCTGGATGCCAACTTTAATCAGGCCAACCTGCGACGGGCAAATCTCACCGATACGAATTTTCGGTTAGCCAATAGCCTGGGCGTGGATCTCCGACGGGCTACTATGCCGGATGGGAGTGTGCATAGTAGTTAGGGTTAAGCGTAATGAACTTACCGCTGGATAGGATACGTCCCCTGAAGAGCCATCATTGGGAATGGCTGTGGCCCCCGATCGCCCTTTTTACATTGGGTATCCTGAGCCGCTGGGTATTTCGCAGCCAACTGATCCAGGAGTGGGACGCGGGTAATTTTGTGATGGCAGTCAATCACTTTGACCTGCGCCAGGGGATTCCCCACCTGCCGGGTACCTTCGTCCTGTTCGTGTTTGCCGGACGGGCGCTCACGGTTTTTTGGCCTGACCCCCACACCAGCCTCGTGATGGTTAGCGTGTTGGCATCGGGACTGGCAGCAGCAGCCCTGTTTATCCTCGGTCGGGCCTGGTTCAGCCCACGGGTGGGTTGGGTGGCGGCGTTACTCATGCTCAGCAGCCCCTCGGTCTGGTTCTATGGGGAAATGTCCCTGTCCTACATGGCTGAGTTTTTCTGGGTGATCCCGATTTTGTTCACGGCTTACTATGCCGGTCAGGGCGATCGCCGTGCCCTGTGGATGTTAGCCGCCTTGATGGGATTGGCCGGGGGCATTCGTCCCAATACGCCTGTGTTTCTGATGCCGTTGGCGATCGCGGCTTTGGGGCGGGGACTATGGACCCAAAAGTTTAACGGGCGGGATATCCTTGCGGTTCTGGCGATCGGGTTTAGCAGTGCTCTGGTTTGGATGATTCCCATGTGGGCCATGTCTGGCGGACCCATGACCTACTGGCAACTGGTACAAATTTGGATGCACGATCACAGTCAGGATGCCCGTAGCCTGATCGGCGTCCTGGATAATTTCACCTTTGTCATGCGGGCGATCGTCTTTGTTCTCGGTTTTGGTCTCCTACCCGGTTTGTGGGCATTGGGGTATTTTCGGCGATTCTCCTGCGGAGACGCAACGCGAACGCTCCTCCCCTTACTCCGACGAGATTGGCGTGCCCAAGTCTTGATGCTGGCGATCGTGCCGGGATTCTTTTACTTCCTCTTCATGCACATCAAACGCCAGGGACACAGCTTCACCATCATGCCTGCGCTTATGGTGTTAGCAGCAGTGGCGATCGTTCTGCTGGTGCAAACCTTGGAACCGCGTTATCCAAGGGCCTGGACGATCGTGCTGACTCTGGTGATCGGGGGCAATACGGCGTTTTTCCTGCTGGGTCCCGCTGAGTTTCGGACCCGTGCCAAGATCCAGGAGTTTGATCGCACCTATGTGGAACGGTTAGCCGTGATTCGGGCTGAATTTCCCCCAGAAACGACAGCGGTGCTGGCGAGTAAACCCTACGGTCGCCTGCCGGAGGTGTACTTGCCGGATTATGTGTTCCCCAATTTGTCCGATCGCCGCAGTGAAGTCCCGGTGATTGTCCCCACGCAGGCACAGACCCTGGTGTTTCTGGATGACAAAATTTACAGCAAACCTGAACAGGATCGGGGTTTCCAAAGCCTACCTTTGGCCAATGATAAATTCCTGCGCTACCTGGTGATTCCCCGCGATCGCCAAGCAACCGTCTCTAAAGATGCTGTGGAATTAGTGGCATTAGATGCACTGGCTACCCCCACTAACCCGACCCCCTGAAGCCGGGATTGGTAGGATGGGAGCAGAAGATGCACACAGGACGTGCAGGAGGAACGATCGTGTTGAAGTTAGCGCTGATTGTCATCTATGGGGTAGGCGTCTGGGTCTTTTGGCGCGGTTTTGGACGCACCCACTTTGAGCAGAATACGGGGAATCGCCTGAAACTCTCCTTGCTATGGCCAGTTTTGCTGATTACCAGCCAGAGCTATCGCCAGAACTTTAATCGGGCCTTGAAAGGCAAATAAGGTCCCCAGTTTGCTAGGGCAGGTATTTCTGGACGACATCCCAACCGGTCAGAAGTACCCCTCCCAAGGCAATAAACAGGGTCAGGTTGATTTTCACATGGAGCGATCGTGCCCAAGGACGATCGATACTAATACGGGAGGCACTCCAGGCAGACCCCAGGAACAGGGCCACAACGGTTAAGCCCGCAGGCAGGTGGCTGGAATGACCCAGGTTGCCATAGTAGCCGAGGGTGCCGACAATCCCGATCGTCAGTAACAACACCACCAAACAGAGGGCCACACCACCCAGGAGCAGGTGTAGGGGACGGAGCCAAACCGGATAGGGCTGAGATCGCTGTCGCAGGACGCGCACGGTGATTCCCGTAGCTGCTAAACCGGAGTAGATCACGAGCAGGCTACCCATTGACCAGGCGGCAATTCGCCATAACCAGAGGAAGGAAGGTAAGTCCACGGGATGCGCCTCGCAGGAATGGGGTTAGGAATCATTCATTACTGGTTCTATTTAAGCGCCTAGGAGTTTGTCATGCCTAAAATAATGGGTTGTAGGTTGGTGTCGAGCCTGCGAGACCCAACACGAGCACTGACTTTGTTGGGTCGCACTGGGTTTGACCCAACCTACTCAATTAACCTTGACAGATTACTAGCTTGTAGGGTTAGTTAGTGTTTTTCGTCGTCGCTCTGGGGGGATGGTAGCCAATCGGCTGAGAGGATATGGGCGATCGGGTAAGGACATTCTAGGGGGAATTGGTCAATGCTGATCCCGGTTTGTTGCGCGGCGTAGCGACGGGCATCGGCATAATCGGCGGGGAGGCAAACGGCTGGAAAGGTTTTCAGGCTGGGATTATCTTGGATAATTTTTTCAATTTGAATCCGCCCATCGGTAATCGAGTCTAGCCAGCTATCATTCCGTCGTTGGGGTTGATATTCCCACTTCAGGAGGTGAATTAAAATCCGCTCCAATTGGCTACTAATGGCACGGCGTTCACTTTTTCCCAAGCCTTCGACTTCCTCGATTAAATGGCCTAAATCTAATTCATCCCAGCGTTTTTCGCGCAAAAGCTGAGCCGTTGCCTGTGCCCATTGGTTAAAATCACGATCGTAGTGGTTGGTCATCCCATCTACCTATCCAAACTGCACCTATTCTAGCGATTGCCGACCCACAGGCTTTTCGGGTAACCATTAGCCTAGAGATGGCTTACCTGCCCCAACTGTGTTGAAGTCAAGTTTTATCAAGAGGGGTTGTCAATGCAAGCTAATCCGCGATCGCGATCGCTCTACGAAGCGGACTTCTACGCCTGGACCCAACAGCAAGCTGAGTTGCTCCGCAGCGGCAGACTAGCCCAGCTTGATGTGGAGAATTTAGCCGAGGAGATTGAAGCGTTGGGGAGGCAGGAACGGCAGGAATTGCGCAACCGCCTGGGCATTCTACTGGGGCATCTTCTGAAATGGCACTATCAGCCAGAGGGCCGATCGCGGAGTTGGAGCGGCACCATTCGCGAACAGCGGCAGCGAATTTTGGAGCATCTTGAGGAAAATCCCAGTCTGAAGCCCTATCTCCCAGAAGCCATTGCTAAGGGCTACCAATATGGTCTGAATTTAGTTGAACGGGAAACACCCATCGACCTGAACACCCTACCGCCATTCTGTCCCTTCTCGATCGCAGAAATCTTGGAAGCGCCGATCGCGCCGCCTGACGAGTAACCTGCCTGCTTTACCCCTGGGGGGGATGCCGCAACCCGGTCTCTGCGGTACGATAGACACTCTACCTTAGACACTCTACCGATAGTGTAGAGATAGGGCTTTTCTCCCAACACCCCCCTAGGAGCAGTGATCATGGTCCAAGAACTTGAGCGCACCCGCAAGACCGAAGGTTTTCCCCAGTCGGCTCCGACGGCGAATCCGGTGTTTTACCGCACCTACAGCCGCAAACAGGACGAGGAACGGGAGTCTTGGGATGAGGTCTGCGATCGCACGCTCCAGGGATTAGCTGAGTTGGGCCACCTGACCCCCGAAGAAGTCGCCCTGCTCAACCGACAACAACGGGCGATTCATGCCCTGCCCTCTGGCCGCTGGCTCTGGGTGGGGGGCACGAACTGGATTAAGCAACCGGAAAACTTCTCCGGGGCCTACAACTGCACCAGCACCAACGTCATCGACTGGCGGGCTTTTGGGCTGATGATGGACCTGGCGATGATGGGCTGTGGCACGGGTGCGGTGTTGGAGCCGAAATATATTGAGAAATTGCCCCCTATTCGCAATACCCTTCAGGTCAAACTTCAGGGCGAGGTGGGCCGTGTCCCCGTGAGCGATCGCCGCGACCAAACCGATATCACCATTACGGGGCATCAAGTGGTGATCACCGTCGGCGATAGCCGCCAGGGTTGGGTTAAGTCCTATCAATCGCTGCTGGAACTCTCAACCGACGATCGCTTTACCGGCGAAGTCGAGGTCATCGTTGATCTCAGCCATGTGCGTCCAGCCGGGGAACCGTTGCAGGGTTTTGGCGGCGTTGCCAACCCAATTAAGTTGTCGGATATGTACCAGCGTTGTGCTCGCATTCTTAATAAAGCCGTTGGTCGCCAATTGACTTCAGTAGAGTGTTGTTTGCTCATTGATGAAGCGGCGGTGACGATCGTGGCAGGTAACATTCGGCGATCGGCAGGGATGCGCCAAGGGGACAGTGAAGACGAAGCCTTTGCTAATGCTAAGGCCAATCTATGGCAGCAGGATGAGGCGGGCAACTGGCGCATTGATCCGGAGCGGGATGCCCTGCGCATGGCCAACCATACCCGTGTTTTCCACCACAAACCGACGGAAACCGAGTGCATTGAAGCGGTGCGGAAACAGTTCTATTCCGGTGAAGGTGCCATTCAATATGCCCCGGAAGCGATCGCCCGTGCCAATATCGATTTACTGCACACGCCTGACCTCAAACAGGAATTCCTAGAAATCTATACCTCTCTGGGAGCAGAAGAGGCGAAGCGATGGCTAAAACACTATCGGCCAGAGATGCCTGACAATGAGATCGAGCATCGTTTGCAGCGTTATGCCCTCAATCCCTGCGTCACCGCCGACACCTGGGTGCATACGGGCGAGGGTCCCCGCCAGGTTAGCCAATTAATTGGCGTACAACACAGCACCTATGTTAATGGTGAGCTATTCAGTACCACGCCTGCTGGTTTCTTTTACAGTGGGACGAAACCCGTCGTAAAACTGCAAACGAAAGAGGGCTATACTCTGCGGTTGACAGACAATCATCGGCTGCTCAAGGTCACTGCCCAAACCCAGAAGCGGCAATATACCGAATGGGTTGAAGCGGCTACCTTGCAACCGGGCGATCGCGTCTTGCTCCATAACCATCGTGACCTGCAACCGTGGGAAGGAACAGGTAACTTCGAGTCAGGTTGGCTACTAGGCAGTCTGATCGGCGATGGCAGCCTAGCCACAACCCAATGGAATGACACGGGACTCCTGCGCTTTTGGCAAGATTCTCAGATTGAGATGAGTGAATATGCCATTGCCTGTCTGGAATCAACAGTTGGATATGTCCGGCGAACGACATCTGCGTTCTATCACCCGACGCTTAAGCATCGCTTAGTGAGTTCATCTGGTTTAGCTAATCTGGCAGCTAGCTATGGCATTACGCAAGGGAATAAAGTCATTACTCCCCTCATTGAACAAGCAAGCTATGACTTTTACTGCGGCTTCCTGCGGGGCCTTTTTGATGCTGATGGAAGTGTACAGGGAACACAGATCAAGGGTGTGAGTGTCCGCCTTTCCCAGAGTAATTTGTCTAATCTCCAAGCTGTCCAACGGATGCTGGCTCGGTTGGGAATTGCTTCTACGATTTACCAAAACCGGCGTGAAGCAGGGTATCGACTGCTACCAAATAGCGATCGTGAACTCGCAACTTACTGGTGTCAAGCTCAACATGAACTCGTCATTGCCAATGACAATCTTTACCATTTCCAACAATTGATTGGTTTCCAAGAGCCACAGAAAGCTGAGAAACTGACCCAAGCATTGGCCAATTACAAGCGTCGCCTGAATGCTGAGCGCTTTAGTGTAACTGTTACTGCAATTAACCCGGATGGCATGGAACCGGTTTATGACTGTACTGTCCCTGGACCAAGTTGCTTTGATGCCAATGGGTTTGTTGCCCATAATTGCGGCGAGATTATTGGGGCAGATTTTCACTGCAACCTCTCTGAAATTCATCTGAATCAGTTAGATCCAAGCGACTTTGAAGAACAGAAAAAAGCTTTTACAGCAGGTGCCCTCTCGGTGGCTGTTCTCCTAAACCATCAGTTCCAAGAACCACGCTATCAATTGAGTCGGCAATTGGACCCGATCGTGGGCGTTTCCTTCACGGGCCTTTTCGATTTCTTTGTCACCGCCTTTGGGGTTGATTGGTTGCGCTGGTGGGCAGCGGGTCGTCCGGATACCCCCACGGGTTTGCAATTCCGGCAACAGGAGCAGGATTACTTAACACGCTGGCGCGAGATCGTCCATCACACCGTCTGGGACTACTGCGATCGCTACGGGATCAAACGCCCGAATCGCTGTACTACGGTGCAGCCAGCCGGCACAAAGTCTTTGCTCACGGGGGCTTCGCCCGGTTGGCATCCGCCCAAGGCCCAGCGCTTTATTCGCCGGATCACCTTCCGCAAAAATGACCCCGTTGCCCTCGCCTGTCTCGACTGCGGTTACAACGTCATCCCATCCCAGTCCGATAAGGATGAAAATGGTAACCTGCTGAACGATCCCTTTGACCCCCGCTGTACCGAATGGCTGGTTGAATTACCCGTTGAGGTGTCCTGGGCAAATCTGCCGGGAGCCGACATGATCGACATCTCGAAGTTCTCCGCCTTGGCCCAATTTGACTTCTATATGCAGGTGCAGCGCCATTGGACCACCCATAACACCAGTGCCACGATCGAGCTACGGGAACCCGAAATTGAAGCGTTGGGACAGCACATCTACCAGACCATCCAAAATGGGGAAGGCTATATTTCCGCCGCCCTCTTAGCCCGGTTCGATGACCTGCAAACCTTCCCGCGCTTGCCCTTTGAGCCGATTGCGAAGGAAACCTACGATCGAATGCAAGCAGAAGTCCGCCAACGGCGACAAACCGATGACTTCCATGCGGCCTTACGTCGCTATGACTCCGGGTACTTAACCGAAGCTGGTCCAGCCGGTTGCGATTCTGATAAGTGCCTCCTGCCTGAACAGAAGTAGTCGCGCTCGTCCAGGTCCGTGCGCTGAGGGCTAATCAATGCTAGGGTTTAAGGAGTAGAGGCGATCTGGCAACGGTGTATCCACTCTGGCGGTTATCTTCCCAAACCCTCTCCCCTGGCGAGCGCCAACAGCGTTGGGGGACCCTAGTGCTCATGCTGGCTCCTCCGATCGGTGCCCTTCTCTATAACCAGGGGTTGCGCCTGCCGGGAGTAGTGTGTCCCCTGCGCCATTGGACAGGGATTCCCTGCCCCACCTGTGGCATGACTCGATCGCTGATGGCAGTTGTCCGGGGGGATTGGGACCAAGCCGTGATTGAACACCTGTTTGGCCCGGTGTTATTCATTGTCCTGGTTTTAGGTCTCCTGCAAGTGGCGATCGAACTAACAACTGGCCACCACGTTAAGGTGATTTATCACCCGCTTGTGCGGCAATTTGGGCGCGATCGTCGCTACATACTAGGAGCATTGGGTTGCCTCTTGGGCTACTACGCCTTGCGCTTGAGCTATTGGAGCAGCACCGGAGAATTGGTGCAAGGCATTTGGCAGTCGCCGTTAGGGCAAATGATTGGAGCAAACTAAGCTTTGAACACCCATCAATTTCTTACACCATAAACGGTACGAGCCAAGCTGCAACCACACTCAGTAGAAGTACAATTTCCAAACCCAACAAAAGCCTGGGAGTTTGCCACCCATTGAACCCAGCCCCCTGCTGCATCGTCGACCACCACCGGGATAGATGACTGGGCCACCGTCTTGGGCTGTCCTGGTCGCGAAATCGTCTGTTAAACATAGATAGAAGTAACGGAATACCGCCCACTTTGGCATTCATCAACAGGTGCAGGGCGATCGCGGCGACCATAATCGCCCAAGAAATTAAGTGGGCATAATACCAAGTATGATTTAATTCTCCCTTGGGCAGCCATTTCTCATCCATCATCCGGCCACTAAACAGGGCAAAGGCTAGGGCGATAAGCGCAAACGTGTTGAATAAACGATTTAAGGTATACCACCAAATGGGTTTACCGATTTGGGCTAATTGAGCAAAAGAATCCGGCTGAATTAGGCGTCGCTGGCCGCGATGAAATGCATAGAACACAAAGGGCGGGAAGAGGAGGAGGGTGTAGAGACCAAATGTGCCATGTATTCCTTCAATCTCTCGATACGTGGGTAAGGGGATGCGTCCCCAGCGTCCATCGTAGGTGTCATACGTCCAAAAAGCCGTCAGGATAGCTGCCACCAAAAATAGGCCCGTTAGCCCATGTAACAGGCGCAGCAGGAGCGGTTGGTAGGGTTGAGTGGGTTTCAGTTTCATAGAAACGATCTTACCTGTTTGTCGCCATAGGGCGATCGCACCCAACTCGCAATCATAACCCTGACTGCAGCCAAGCAACTGAATAAAAGTGAGAATTGACTTTCCCGCCTCAGTTATCTCGTTTTTAAAGAATTCATCAACAACTTGATTCAGTAGAACATGAGGATCTAAGCTTTCATTCATAACCCGTTATCTAAGTTTATAAATGTTACTTTGCAATTTCCAGGTGGTCGCGCAATTTCCTGAACTGCTAGTAACTCTTACTCTCTAAAAATATGATGACTTCTTGCCGTTGGGTCGGGAGTTAAATATCCCATTTAACCTTAGTACTGTAACTTTATCCCCTCAATCCCACGCTCAGAATAGCACTGGGTCCATAGGATTAAACATGGATAAATATGGTTAGCTCGTCTTGCATAATGGTGGCTAGCTTAGATAGAATTTCTTAGTAATTATCTCAAAAATTATCGAGGATTGCCATATGAAAATTAATAGCTAACTCATCTTGATCACACACTGTATAGACCGTTAATTCACAAAATTATTGAATTAGAAAAAGATTAACTCGCCACCAAACTCTTCTTGGGACAAGGACCCTCGACAATCCAGTGAAGCAAATTCCCTCAACTCGGGAAAGAAGCTTATGGCTGACATTGAATCTGGGGTGAGGCGGCGATTTCTGGGAGTCCCAATTGGGTTAACAACGTCGTCCAGCCCGTCGATACTGCGGGGTTGCGGACCTCTGGACAACTGGCGCTCAGCAATGTGCTAAAGGCATCCACCCATCGCCCCGATTGGGCTGCCTGCTGCACCATGAGCAGAGGGGAAGGGGCTGGGGGCATCTCAGCAACCCGATGGATCTGTCCCCCGATCGTCAGGCGACGCTCCTGATCGTCCGGATCGCAGTGGAGGGTTAGTTGCCATTGGTAGGCTTGTCCGACAGCGAGAGGAGGCAAGCGTGGGTCCCCGGCTGGCAGTGGGAAGTGCTGAATACCCCCCTGGGGGTTAGGGATAAACTCAACCCGATACGGACTACCGGGTCGGCGGTTACCCTGGGCATCGATCGTCCCCACCCGCAGTTCTGCCGTCACGGCAGCAGTTGGCGAGTGGTACCAGAAAACCGTAGGCTGGGCTGCCGTGGTAAGGCTCCGATTATCCGCTGGCAGCAGAGCCACAAAATAACGCGGCGCATCAGGGAAGCACTTGTGTTCCGTCTCGCCTCGGGTTCCTCCCGGCACCCGGCGTCCGGGCAACCCTTGGGCTTGGCTCACTTGGGGCATACTGACCAGCGCCAGCAGCCCCATGAGCAGGGATAAGGAGACCCTGCATGAGCCAGCGGGTAACCCCAGAGAATGACGTACACAATTCATAGCCAGAGATCCTTCGACATTCGGGAATAACGCGGTCAACATCCAGCAGCGATTCAATCGTACAGGCTCTCGGCACGTATAGGCTGGCCCAGTACCTATTCCCGATCGCTGGATCGATGAGATAACTACTGGCACAAAGTATCTAAATTCGCGATCGCCTGTTGCTTTAATAGAGGCAGATCAATCCGCGTTTGTTCCAGATCTAACTGATCAAGCAGCGTGAGCCAGGTATCCCTGACCACTGGATTGGGGTTGGGCGATGCTGCACACGTCGCCTCTCGCAACAAGCTAAAGGCATCTAGCCAGCGATCCGCCTCAGCAGTGGCCAGAATCTGTTGTTCCAGCGTTCCTGCTATGGGTTCCTCAGGCGGGGCGATCGGTTCAAGCCAGCCCGTGACTCGCCACACCAGGTTGCGTTCCGCCTCCTCCGAACAGAGCGGCGTCAGGGACCAGCGATAAAGCTGACCCACGACCAAGGGGGGAACCTGCCCATCCGTCGACAATTGGAGGCTGTGAATCCCCGCCCGATCGCCAACCTCGACTTGACGTTCATAGAGGAGTTGCGGGTTTTGCAGGTTTGCATCAACTGCATGGAGTTGAAAGCGGACCGCTTCGCCAATCATGGGGGGATTAAACCAAAAAAACTCTGGCTGCGCTTGGGCCGTAAGACTCAGGTTGGTCGCAGGCAACAATATTAGCAGTGGGAGTGGTTCTTGTTGCCCTGGCTGGGCGATTAAACATTCTCCCCGTGTTCCAGCCGCCACCCGTCGTCCGGGGAGGTTACGCGCCATTGCGCTTGGCAGCAGTGCCGCGATTAACAAAACAGCCCCCAGCACCGCGATCGTCCCCTGACCTAACCGACGAAAGACCCAATGGCCATACGTGTGCTGATTCAACATGGGTTTGCCCTCATAACAGTCGCGATCGCACTCCATTTAACCCCACGACGAGCGAGATCACACTTGGCGAGTCGTTCGTCATGCCTAAAATGATGGGTTGTAGGTTGGCGTCGAGCCTGCGAGATCCAACACATTTACTGGCCTTGTTGGGTCGCACTGCACTTGACCCAACCTACCAAATGAACCTTGACAGACTACTAGCCCTACTTCCGTTGACCGCTTCCCATCAATAAAATTGACGCTGATAGCAATCATTCCCATTCCTGTAGATGTTTTTTCAGCCTAATCGGTTCCAGTCCATCAGGGTACCCCTGCGTTGTCTCAATTCCTCCCTGACTTTTCTCCCATTAACCATCCCCAAGCTCAGAACGCTCCTCAGAGACGGGGTCAGATTGCATGACCTGGGGTGTCATCGTAAAGCCAAAGAGCATGGCCTCCACCGATCGCGCACTGCTTTCCTCTCGTGGCCACGGGTTGATGCTCGGATCAAGCGCAGGGCATGAGTCCGACGAGTGAGGTGTTGCCAACCGCAGTTCCGGGACAGGCGTCGTATGACTCTTGTGGGGTAGGCATCCTGCCTGCCCTGGATAGCCTGCCTGCCCTGGATAGCCTGCCTGCCCTGGATAGC